>NZ_QPND01000038.1:0-17245 GCF_003344565.1 Saliphagus sp. LR7
TTGAGTTGTGGAATGTTCATCAGGTGCGTATCCGGACAGCGGATGAATCAGTCACCTGATTCACCCGCTTCCTTTACGACGACGTGTCAGTTAGGAGGCTTCTGAGCCAGAGTGGACAACTAGCGACCGTCGTCACATCATCGGTGTCAGTGACATCGCACTCGTAGTATCGAACTCGGGCGACAACGTCGTCTTGGAGGTCACGAACGTTGTCTCCGTTGATATCGAGTGCGGCGATCCGACGATGATCCTCAGCTAAAGCTGTCAGCAAGTAATAGCCGATTCCTTCGTTCGCGCCAGTGAGGATAATTACCTCCTTATCGGTCGATCTGGTCATACACTCGATGAGATCCGAGTGGAGGTCTGGCGAGAACCATGGAAAGGGAGTGCCTGCTCCTGCCCAGTGATCGAGTCGAAGCCCCAAATTTCTGTAATTGCTCTTCGAAGATCCATTAGGTAATTCTCTTCGTCCGATGGCGATGAGCGTGCTGCCGGTGATCCATGGACGCTTATGCTCAACGTCTTTGTCGAGTGCGATCAATCACAGGCCATGCGCTATGTCACCTTCGTGGCGTATCCCGAGGACGGTGGGATCAATCGGCTCGACCGGCGAGTCAACGAGGTGGGACTCGAGTACCGGGCCACGCATCGGATGGAACTCCTCGATGACGATACCGTCGCGATGTTCGCCGAAGGTCGTGGCGACATCGAGGGGCTTCGGCGAGTATTAGCGGAGTCGCCAGAAGTCTTCGACTTCTCACTCTCCGGCGACGATACTGGATTCTTCTCTTACACACGGTATGCGGCGGACGATCTGACACGGTTGCTCATGGAGAACCGGCGAGAGTCTTCGTACCTGATGGATATGCCGATCGAGCATACCGATGACGGTGGGCTTCGGGTGACGTACATCGGAACGGAGGCGGCCTTTGCCAACGCACTCTCCGAACAACCTGACGATATAAGGATCGAAATCGAGCGGACCGGCTCGTATACGCCTGGACCTCGGCACGTCGTCTCTCAGTTGACTGAACGCCAGAGAGAGGTGCTCAAAACAGCAGTCGATCTCGGCTACTACCAGGAACCGCGTAAAACGACCCACGATGAGATCGCAACGGCCACCGAGCTGTCTGAGACGACTGTCGGCGAGCACCTCCGGAAGATTGAAGCGACCGTATTCTCTTCGCTCCACGTCGGCGCCGCTAAGTGCTGAAACTGCTCCCCGGTCTTAATATGGAGACTGGACACAGAATCCGTTCTCTTCGGGATCACGCATGACCGTCCAGGTCTCCGTCACTGGACCGGTCGTTCCTGTTTTCGTCTCGACGACGGTCGCTCCGAGTTCGGTAAGTCGCTCTACCTCTTCCTCTCGATCCTCTGTATCGAGGTCAAGATGGATCGGGATGTGCTCAGGCGAGGATCGCGGCATCTTCTTGAAGAACAACCGTGGGCCGTCCTCTGTTGGATCAACCGCTGCAGCGGCTGCGTTGAGGTCACCTCCTTCGGCTTCGATCGCCTCGATGATCTCCGGTGGCGGCTCTTCGATTTCATACTCGAGTGCGCCTGCCCAGAACTCGGCAAGCGAACGCGGATCCTCGCAGGCGAACGTGATGTTTCCCAGTGACGCCATACGAGCGCGATCCACGTTTCCCTGGAAAACTGTTTGCCCTGTGTGTCTAACGTCCGGCTTCAAAATAGAGTCCTCTCGGTCGTCACGGACCGTTGGAGCCTCCCGCTTCGAGATTGTGGAAGCCATCCTCACTGCGTACGTCCGATCGAACGATGATCACATAGCACGTGTTGGGGAGCTCAGTATATGCCGTTGTGAAGAGAATCTACCATCCAGAGCCAGTCAGATAGATGAACGGGCCCCAGAGGAGATGTCACGCCGTGTCGTCCGACCGCTCAACTTCAATTCTCTCCCGGGTTGTAGTCACAGTACATCCGTTATACTCAAATACCAGTTCTGGTGACGCCTTCCCTTCCGTATTATCGAAGAGACCGTCGATGTGCCCCGGATCGATGGTGTCGTAGAGAGGGTCGAGATCAAGCACTGACTGCTCAGTGGCGATCCCGACAGCTTTCACGAGTGCTTCGCTCAGACGCTCGTCCGCACTAATCTCGTATGTCAAGCTGGCTGGTAACGTGTGATCACGGTCCGTCCCACCGTCAGTGATAATTCGTGTCATCAGGTCTCGAAGGGGAGTCCCTCCAGGAAATCATCGCTCTGGTAATCGAGATGATCGAGCCGTGTGCCCAACAACTCACGAGCGAGGACGACCAACGGATTCGTCGAGCCCTCACCGATCATCGCAAGTTCCGTTTTCGTTCCGCCAGAAGGTGAGTCGTCCCAGAGTCCGATGGCAACCCGTTCGCGGTCGGCAAACACGAGACGACTGATCGTGAGTTCACGAGAGTCGTTGTTCATCCAGTCAAACTGGGGGTCCCACACCGTCGCTTCAGGGAGACACTCTCGAAAGAACGTACGCGTATCCGCTCCTTTTGCCCCAGCATGGAAGTCAACACCACGGTCGAGTGCGTGCTTTGCGTGGGGCAGGCATGCCTCATCAAGCAACTCCTCGGACGTATAGATGAGGAAGAGTTCATTCTCCGCTTTATCAGCGAGCCCTCGACAGTACTCATACACCTCCTCCCGTCCCTCAAGGATCCCGATTTCGCTCTCATCATCTTTCCTCTTTGTTCGAACGCGCGACAGCAATTCATCAAGACCTGCCAGTTCCTGCCACTCTGGTTCAACGGCGGTGTGAGCACCATACCTGACACGGTGGGTATCACGGTTATAGCGAATTACTCCTGCCTCTGCAAGACGTGGCAGGTGGTTGTGGTGCAATGAGAGCATCACCCGTTGGAGTCTATCCTCATCCGTCGGTTGTGATGGAGCCTCATTCCGTGACACGAGTTCGGTCGCGATTTCATTCACCGAAAGATCCTGGGCAGCCTCGTTGAGGACCGTTAGAATCGTCCGGTTAGTAGAGTCTGCGAGGAGTTTGCACAGTCGTTCTTCGTCCGCATCCATTTCCTCCTCATCCGAGGGTCCAGTTATTAAGAATGGTGCTACTCTTCCTGTCTTACCCTCTCGAAACTTACGAGGTAGCTACCTTGAGTGCAGTTGGTTCTGAGTCTGGAAATATAGGGCTGGAGCAGTTCTCGCCCTATCTGAATCGTCACTGCAGATCCAACGCTGATCAATAGTACAGACCTAGTGAGTCAGTCAGCGTTCTTACCACCCGCAAATGAACAGCGGAAACGGTGGTGTGTATTAGTGGTATATCGACCGTCCCAGGCGCCGTAAGTGGCGACCACAGATGGGAATAGGTGGCGGTCGCCCGATCAATGGGCGGGCTCTTCGGCCGGGGCGACCATGTCGTCGATCCGGAGGATGAGAATGTTGTCCGTATCGTCTTTCCCGTCGACGCTCCCTTCGATTTTGAGCTTCGAGAGGGGAGTCGGACCCACAGTAACAGAATCGTCCTCGTGGAAGGCGTCGATCGCCCCCTGGATGTGGACCTCTGCCCGGCAGAGCTCGGGGTGGTGAACGCTCGAGAGGTCGATCTCCTCGACGATGACGTCCTCAGCGTCTTCGCCCTCGTGTGTAAGCGGGACCGACGCGGGATCGTCCATCTGCTGGATCTCCAAAGCCTCGTAGGCTGTCGCCGTCGGCTTATACCCTCCTTTCGGTCCGGGGACGCCCTCGACAAGCTGGAGGGCTTTCAGGCTCTGCATCTGATTACGGATCGTGCCTGGGTTACGGTCGACCTGTTCGGCGATGTCCTCGCCTTTGATCGTGTCCTCCGACTCTTTGTGGAGGGTTGTCAGGGTACGCAGAATGTTCTTCTGACTCGGCGTGAGTTCGATTGATGACATAGGTATTCTTCGTGGGTGATATTCTTAAATCCAGTGGGTTGGCCACTCAATGGGAACTGAGTACTGCTGGTGAGTCGGATCGCCTATTCCTCTAATGTCAATCTTCGCTATCCAAGCGAGACATTGGGGTTAGACATCGCTCTCAATCACTCGAACTCGACGCACAGTCCGACAACGCTACGACGCGTTTCTGAAGCAGCAAACGCGTATTGGGCGTTTTTACGTACTCTGTACGACCACTTCCGAGTCGGTGAGTTGGACCACGTATTCATACGCCGTGAACGAAATCGCGACTCCCTCCCTATCGTCGATAAGTGTATCCAGCGATTGAGGATCAACGTACTCATAGAGCGAGGGGAGCTCCATCACGTTAATGTCTTCGACGTCAGCGATCGAATAGGCAACCGCGACGCTTGGTGGCGTTTGTGCCCAGTCAAACGCCCGTCGATATACCTCGCTTTGGCTCTGATTTTGACTGTCGGAAGGACTCATAGGGAGCGGGCCACTTCTGAGGCTATATTGCTTTCGGTCGAACAGATACTCTCAGTTACCAATAGTAATTTCACCTTAGATAGTATGAGAATCACTATGGACGAGAGGACGCTTCGTCTCATCTCGCATCCCATTCGTCGCCGAATAATTTGTGCACTTCGTGATGCAGAGACACCGATCGAATGCCCGCTCGACATCGCGGAACTCGATTCTGGGATCGTCCGCAAAGAAGTGGCTCAACGCCGTCAAATCGAACTATTTCATATCCACTTGCCGAAACTCGACGATGCGGACGTCATTGCGTGGGATCGAGAGCAGGAGAACGTCGCTAAAGGATCCAATTTTGATAAGTGTCGCATCTTACTTGATGAAATCACTATTCATGACGAGAGCGAAGTCGATCATTGATCTTTGAGCGAGGGTTCTATTTCTAAGATGACTGGAATAGAGATACTCTGTAATAATATTCCATTATGCTGTGTTGGACCCCAATACTAATTTCCGGTGGCCGGGTTGATAGTGATGTCGGCCTCTCAACCACGTTGGCCGACCATCGCATAACGCATCCGTTCCCTGCCCCACCCCACTGTGCATCCAGGGCCACGAATTTTTATGAAATACAACAATTTCGAGAGTAGACGAGCGGGCGGTGGCAGCCCGCCCGTGTGCCTCTGACTGGCAGCACGACCCTCTGGTCCCGTGTGCCTTCAGATTGGGTCGTGCATGTAGAGACCATTGACGTGGATCAATAGGTGTGTGGTTTGCAAGACTCTCCTCCTGTGAAACCAATCGAACCAAGATGGACGATCCAGCCCGATCGTCTGTTCCAGTCCACAGTTCTGGATGAGTTATCCGGAGATCGCACTTGGCTGTGCTCAACATTCAGAGGGAGTTAGATGCACTCGAGACCACGGAACACACCATCATTACTGAACAAGTCCATCGCTCTCTAGCTTGTCGAACTGTTCGCTGGCGAGGACCTTGTTCGCTCGGCGAAGCCGTTCGGACAACGCCTGATGAGATACGTCAAGTTCAGCTGCTAACTCTTCGAGCGAAAGCTGGCGGGGAACATCGTAGTACCCTCGTTCGTACGCTTCGCGAATCGCGTTCTCCTGGGCCTCTGTAAGGGTCATGGCTCCAAGATCCGTATTGCGGTCAGCACCGATCATCCGCGTAATCTCGATCTGGAGTCCGTGGTCCTCGAGTTGCGGAATGGCCTCCGAAAGGAGCCCCCGGTCGGGGAATAGCAGGTGAAAGGTCCAGGCATCGGCCGAACATTCTGCGTCAAGAATCGTCCCGTTATTGGTGAAGACTGCCGAAAACAGGGCCTCAAGATCAGCTGTATACTCGAGACGATAGAGCCACTCCGACGCGTCATGCTCGAGCAAGGACGTGAACTCCTTAATCGAGGAGTCGTCCGAGAGCGCGTTTCTGATCTGCCGTTTGGAGGCGCCAGTGATCCATACCAGCGGCATCGTCTGGTGAGGCCCGTCAGCGGCGACGGTCTTAACTCGGACGTCGAGGTCGGGCAACGCGGCGAACGTCTCCGAGAGCATGACGTCCTCGGTGGGGACGACGAGCTCGGCGACCGTCGTCATACACTCTCACTCTCTGTCCTGATTGATAAACAATACGACAATGATATCCGGACAACGCGGTCCGACCACGTATTACTGACCGTGATTAGAAGAGATGACGTGGATGGAACCCTGGCAATTCGGCTAGAAACACCCACACACCACCCTGCAAGTGTTTTTGTTGTATATAGAAAGAGCCGTCTGTGGAACTATGGCCACTCGAAAACTATCCTTTTAAACGAGCCCATAAAATTATAATAAAATATCTCCACCTTGCCGCCAGAAGCACGTCAAGTAGAACCGGCGAGGATCCGAGTTCCCGTCGACGCTCTCCCCTTGTACGATATTGATCGTTCACGGTAAGAAGGGGGTTGCACCGGGAAACGATTACCCGAATGTGGCTGTGATGTTTCAAATTCAGCAATCAATTATCGGAAGGTATTACCACCCGGGAGATGGAGTTTCGATGCCGGCCTGGCGACCGAAACTGGTACCGCGGGCTGGTAAGCCACTTTCACGTGACCTCGTCGTCCCTGATCCCCCACCACCGGGACGACGAGGGGCGGTATGCCCCAGAGCGTATTCTCGATCACCGCTGAACTGGAATCCCCAACACCTATATCAGTCTCCCAGATAATCGTCATTCGCACGGCCCACTCTGAAGGCACACCAGTTTGGGGGTCGTGCTGCCTGTCAGAGGCACATCCAGTCACGGGCGATCGGGGGACCCGCCCGTGCTGTTGGCAGAACCGACGAGTTGACCGCACGTTCTCACCTTGTGCAACATCGTCGACCCCGTGAACGGCGAATCGTTGCACAAGGTACGCGATTTTCTACCGGTACGATTATGGTCGTCGATGCAAGGCAATCACGCGCACAGCCGTGGTGAGCGAATCGTCATGGATGTGCGGCTGTGCCCGTACGCACTCGGGCGGGAGTGGGGACCCCCGCCTGTTTTGCTCAATTGGATGTAGCGACGCGAACGGATTCACTGAGTCGGGCTTACAGGATCAATCTGGATCGGCACTCCGAGAGGGTGTTACCATTAGTTATTTACGTCTGACGAGCGTCTGACGGAGGGCGGATAGGTTGAGAGGAAAACCCAGATATGCATCACCTCATTCACCATGAGACGGTAGACAAAGCGTTAGAGATCCTTGCAGACCAATACTGCCGCTCCACGTTGCTGTGTTTTCAAGAGGCGACAGAAGACGCACTCCCGATACGCGATCTCGCAACCAGGGTCGTCCCGGGGGAGAGAAAGGACGAAACGGTGGTCCGTCTTCATCATTCAACGCTTCCTCGACTTGCAGATGCCGGGCTCATTGAGTACGATTCCAGAAGCAGTACCGTGCGATATCATGGAGACCAAGACATTGAGGAGCTATTAGCTACGCTCACTGACTGTTTCGCAGGAGAAGAACAATTCTGTGAAGTGGGCCCTTGAGTTGGAGACCTGCAGGTCGTGTTTCGAATCGGACTCAGCAGTGTCAGGATCGTTGCCGTTCTCATTCCACCAGTAATTCGATCAATTCAATTAAACTGAATTAGCTACTAACTCGATTCAGACTAAGACTTCGATGTGGATGGTCGATTCATCATGGGTGTCTCATTAGCGGCTAGAATCGTCAACGACCGTCCGCTCAGAAAGCGATTGCACAAGGCAGCGCGCATCGAGCGTCGGCGTCCGTGAACTCGACTATCAATACAGCGGAAACGCGGTGTCTCATGATCGTCAATAGCGTATCTTAACCCCACGCTGAGGTTAGTGAAAAGACTGAACGCAGAACCCGTTCCCTTCGGGATCGCGCATCACAGTCCAGGTCTCCGTCACTGGACCGGTCGTTCCTGTTTTCGTCTCGACGACGCTCGCTCCGAGCTCGGTGAGCCGTTCGACCTCTTCCTCGCGATCCTCTGCATCGAGGTCGAGATGGATCGGGATATGCTCGGGTGAGGATCGCGGCATTTTCTTGAAGAACAACCGTGGGCCGTCCTCTGTTGGATCAACCGCTGCAGCGACTGCATTGAGATCACCTCCTTCGGCTTCGATCGCCTCAATGATCTCCGGTGGCGGCTCTTCGAGGTCGTATTCGAGCGCCTCTGCCCAAAATTCCGCAAGCGAACGCGGATCCTTACTTGCGAACGTGATGTTGCCCAGTGACGCCATACGGGCGCGATCCACGTTTCCACGCAAAACTGTTTGCACCACGTGTTCGATCCCTCGTTTGGGCTCAGAACCCGCCTGCGGCTCACAGAACGCTGTCCCTCTCATGAATTATCTGTAAAATACACAAAACTAACACAATGTACAAAATCTAAATAATGTACGTTATGGGGTTGCGGAAAATTGCTGGCTAGGTAGTTGTGATCGAGCGTCGAGAAGCCCACATTATGTACGAAATTCACATAGCGCACCGAATTCGTCTGACGCAGAATTAAGGGTGAGGCGCTTTATTGGCCGGGTATGAGTGCAACAAAACACACATTGCCTACAATTTCCACAGTACCTCAAAAACTCACACAATGTAAATTATTCACAAAATGTACAAAATTCTCTTTCCGTGGAGGTGCTGATCGATGAGTCCGGGAGAGTTCGAAGGCCTTCCCGGCGTAGCAGTCTCACTGCTGAAGGGTGGAGTGGGCAAGTCGACGATCGCGCTCAATATCGCAGATCGCCTTGCAGCCCGAGGGCATGAGACGGTTCTGATCGATCTCGACAAGGATGGGCATATGACGAGCCAGCTAGGTTACGACGATGCGTACGACAGGGAGGCGAATCTCGGCGATGCACTCATCGACGGCGGTGATCCCAACGAGTTGCTAATCGAGACGGAGTTTGGAGTGCATCTTCTCCCCTCGAGTGACGAACTAGAGAACGTGGAGACGCGACTGAAGGACGAACGATTCGCCGACGTGAAGCTCCGCCGGAACGTCATTGAACCACTCATCACCAACGGATACGATTACGTCGTTATTGACGCCGCGGGTGGCCGCGGTAAGCTTTCTGACAACGCGCTCATCGCTGTCCAGCGTGTAATCATCCCCCTCATTCCGCGTGCCGGGTCCATCAACGGACTCAACAAGATGATCAGCCGCCAGATCTCTCCGATCCGGGAGAACATCGGCCTCGATATCCTCGCCGTCACGCCTAATATGATTCGTGAAACGATGGGGCAACACAACGAGCATCGGACGCTGGTCGAAAACCTCAATCGAGAGTTCGGATCGTTTGTCCCCGAGTATGCACGGATTGACCCGGAAATCTTCGATGCACTCGATGACTCGAGACAAAGTGTCGACGAAATCCCGAAGCCTGGAATTCGGGAACGGACAGCGATCTCTCGAGCCTTCAAACAGGGAATGCCGGTCGCAGCATTTGATGAAGACTGCGATCAAATCCAGAATTTCGACCACCTAGCGGATCTCGTGGAGGATCAGAACCATGCCTAATGAGGACAATCGCTTCGGCGACGTTGCTGAACAGCTCAAACAAACAGGGGAAGGTGAAGAACCGGCTGACGAGGACAACGGGTCCACAAGGGAGGAGGCCCAATCGTCTGCAGCGAAAAGCCAACAGGAGACGGACGACGAAGCTGACCCAACACAGCAACCAGACGAATCAGATGAGGATGAGCCGTCTGGTGGACCGGCGTTTCCCTTCGATGAAACCGACATGCATGGATTCTACGTCCGGGATGAGACGTGGGATGGCATTACTCGAATGCGGTCGTCAGTAACTGCGGCCTGCTCAATGTTCGATGTTTCTGAATTCGAAGGGAGGGAGTTTCAGGACGCGTGTCTTCGAGTCGTAGCGAATCACGGTGATGAGGTAGCCCTGCAAATCCTCCGCGAACGGGGTATTGAAGCGGATGAGGAACGGGTTCAAGAAGTAGTCGAGATGTTAAGCGGCCAAGTGGAGAACGACTAATTTGGCTGTGAAACTATCATTATCTCCATCGTTCACACAATCTACATTATCTGGATTATGGGCATAATGTGGAATATGGGGTTGATCAACGCTCTCTCCGTCTGCGGGTTTTGCGGTAACTTTGGCTAGTTCCATCAGAGGAGCCTGAATCTGATTTACCTCAAGTAAGGTGTTTTCCCGTCCTTACACACGAGTGAGCAGAATCCGGATGTGGCCCAAGGGCTGGGCTCTAAGGAGTCTGCTATTCATCGAGAAGATCGTCGACTTGCTGTGCGGTGTCTGCGGCCTGGATGTCGGAATAGGATTCGTGCGTGGTCTCGATACTCGCATGCCTGAGCGCTGACTGAGCGAGTTCAGCGTGGCCGCTGGCGTAGAGTTCGTGTCCGAGTCCTCGTCGAGCACCGTGTGGTTTCAGGTAATCCCCGTCGACGTCGATCTCAGCACCTTCACAGAGACGCTGCATCAGGTTTCGAGCGCCGTTGGTAGAAAGCGCGGGTGGAACGACGTTTCGGTCTCTAAGCACTGTCTCGACGTCGTTTCGGTCCAAAATCTCCTCAATTTCGTCCTCCGAAACTCCATCGTCAGCTAGCTGCCTGCGAACGGCCCGGTACTTCGAGGGAGCGTGCCCGGTAGGGAAGACCGGCCAGTCGTCGGTCGGGGGATCGAGGACGGTCTTGTAGCGTTCGAGCACCGATGCAGCCCGTTCGGGAAGCTGAGCGTATTCGTACTCCCGTGACTTCCCGAGGACGCGTACAGCGCCGGCTTCGAGCTCGACGTCCCTCCAGATGATGCCCGTCCGCTTGTCATCGGAGGGCTCTGAGAACACTTCGGCCCCACGAACGCCTGAGAGCCCGAGGAGGTAGACGATCGCCCGATCGCGAAAGGCCCGTTCCCGGCTGACGTTTGTGTCGTCCTCGAGGGCGTCGTGGGCCCGTTCATCGGCGTAACGCATGATCGCCTGCCGTTCTTCCTCTTGCCAGAACTGGCGGTCGGTGTCACCAAGATCCTCAGGAAGTTCATCTGTCGCCCGTTGGGCTTTCGCTGGGTTCGTCTCGATCAGTTCATCGGCGACACAGAACGTGAGAAAGGCACGAACGTACGCGTAGTAGGTGGTCGCCGTACTCGCTTTCAAATCGCCGTCGCGGGCCCGTTGCTTGAGGTGACGTGCGTATCGGCGGCAGTCGATGACCTCCAGGTCCTCGAGGCCCGTCACACTCTGTTCCTCTCGGAGCCAGTCCTTCCACGTCGCGAGCGTCGACTGGAAGTTCTTCCGGGAGTTACCGGCTTCGACGCTGTCGAGATATTGCTGGATGGCCGTTTCGACCGGCGTTTCCCCGGGTGTAGACCCCTCCTCAGTGGATTCCATCGGTTGTGCTTGGCCGAGGGCGTGGGGGTACGTAAATCCACTGTGTACAAGCGCTGTAATACACAGTGAAACCGTGAGCCCCTAATTACTCCGAATTTGGGGTTCTAAGTGGGTCAGAAGGAGAGAATTGTTACCCATAAATTACATAATGCGATATAATTTGGCGAAATTTCGCTGTGATTCCCATCTCGCTTTTATCGATTCCGTCCGACTACCGAATATGGACGATCTGGAGCCCCTCGCTGCAGAGATCCGGAACGCGGATACCGCGGCCGTTCTTACCGGCGCTGGTATCTCCGCCCCTTCTGGTGTCCCTACCTTTCGCGGCGACGACGGTGTCTGGGACGCCTTCGACGAGGGACAGTTCACCTATGGTCGGTTCCAGCGTGATCCCGCCGGCTTCTGGGAGGATCGCGTCGAACTCTATCGAACGATGTTCGCCGAGGAGTACGAACCTAACGCAGCGCATGATGCCCTCGCCGAGCTCACACAGGAGGGGATGCTTGAGTCGGTTCTCACGCAGAATACGGATGAATTACACGCGAAGGCGGCAGCTCAGGCGGAGACAGTCGACGGTACAGGCCAGAACGAAACCGGAATAGACGAGTTTGCGAGCCACGAGTCGATTCTCGAACTCCACGGGAACGCGAGACGAGTCCGCTGTAGCGACTGCGGGGCTCGGGAGGCCAGCGACCCGATCGTCGAGCGTGCGGAGGCCGGCGAACTCCCACCCCGATGCGAGTGCGGCGGGGTCTACAAACCGGATGTAGTTCTATTCGGTGAGCAACTCTCAAAGGCGATACTACAGCGCGCTCGATCGCTCGCTCGTGAGAGTGACGTGTTTCTCGCCGTCGGTTCCTCATTGGAGGTCGAACCCGCCGCATCGCTCCCGCGACTCGCGAGTTCGACCGGCGGAACGCTTGCAATTATCAATCTCGAGTCGACGCCGTGCGATAACAGTGCGACCATGTGCTTCAGGAGAGACGTGATCGAAGTGCTACCGCGCCTCCGGGAATTGACGTCCGACAACGAGTGAACGGACTGCTGTCTGTCACTCCTAGAATCCTGTGGCCGTCCAATTGTAACAAACATCCCAAACAGCTATGATCCAACAGCACCAACACATACCTAATGTCGGGCGGCACCATCGATATCGATGAATTCGAGAACGCCGATGCCGACGAATTCGAGGAACGGAATGATACCGAGCGAATCGTGCTCTTCCTCGCCGAGAACGACGACCGTGCGTGGAAGGCGGCGACGATAGCCGAGCAACTTGAGTTAGAGACGGACGCCGTCAGTGCGATCCTCTCGCGACTGAAGGAACGAGGGCTCGTACGGCACAAGCGGCCGTACTGGGCGATCACGGATGACGAGGAACGGCTCCGAGCCGCCTATCGGCTTCACCGACATCACGAGACCGCAGATGAGCAGTACGGTGAGGAGCGTCTCGAAGAGCTCCAAACCGACGATATGGAGACAGTGCAGTGACCGGGTTCGGTGAATTGGAACGCGGTGACATCATTTGGGGAACCGATCCGCTCTCGGACAAAGGTCGCCCGATGCTCGTGCTTGGAACACCCCAGTTTCCCACCCACGGACTCCAACTCATCACAGTTCTGATCTCGACGAAAACCTACCACGAGGAGTCCCTCACACTCCATGACGACGACTACGAAGGCGCTCCACTCGGGGAGCGAAGTCACGTTCTCCCGTGGTCGCTCGTGACTCTGAATAATGCTACAGACATAGAATTCTATATGACTTCTCTCGTCAACGAACGCACCGAAGACGTGGTGACACAATTGATTAGCTATATTTCTTCCTGAGCTTCACCGTTCGTATGGAGACGACACGCTTCAGAACGCTGGGGCGTTCATACAACGGATCATAGCGATCGGCGACGAGACCGACGAGAGGGACAGTACTGAGGTTTTTATGCGAAGACGAGGCCAATCCCAGCGATGGCTCCCGACTACACTCTCGACCGGAATGACGAGCTGTTGATCGCCGTCTCACTCTTCGAATACTCCCGCGAGTGGGAGATCGCCGAACCGTGGAACGCCGAACGGGCGTGGTTTCTCTGTCGGGTAATCTGCGAGCGTCACGGACTCTCGCCGAGCGAGGCGGTCCTCGAACTCGAGTAATGCCCGGCCAAATTGATGAAGCGGCTGCTCGACGACGTCGGTTCAGCTTTCCAGCCCCTCGTAAAGCAGATGGTCCGCACACAGCCGCTCTACCCGATCACTTACCTCCCGTCGAACCGCCCCGTCGTCGGGAGCCTCGAGCACGCGAACAATACAGTCGGCCACCTCGTCCATCTCGGCCTCGTCGAAGCCGCGGGTGGTCAGTGCGGGCGTGCCCGCCCGAATCCCGGAGGGGTCCTTCGGCGGCCGCGGGTCGCCGGGGACGGCGTTGGCGTTCAGGACGATTCCACAGTCCTCGAGGGCGTACTCGGCGTCTTTCCCGAGGAGGTCGTGGCTTTCCCGGAGATCGACCAGGATAAGGTGGGTGTCGGTGCCACCCGTCGAGAGTCGGCAACCCCGATCGGCGAGCCCGTCGGCGAGTGCGCGGGCGTTCCCGACGACCCGCTCAGCGTACTCCCCGAACTCTGGCTCCAGTGCCTCCCTGAAGCCGACGGCCTTTCCCGCGACGTTATGCATCGCGGGCCCACCCTGGACGCCCGGCATCACGGCCCGATCGACCGCCCCGGCGAGGGCGTCGTCACAGAGCACGAGGCCGCCGCGACCGGCCCGGATTGTCTTGTGTGTTGAACCGGTGACGATGTCAGCAACACCGACCGGGGAGGGATGGATCCCTGCTGCGACGAGGCCAGTAATGTGGGCGATATCGGCGAGGTGGGTAGCGCCGACGTCCTCGGTGATAGCCTGGATTCGTTCCCACTCGACCTCGCGTGGGTACGCCGAGTACCCCGAGACGACGAGGTCCGGATCGACGGCCTCAGCTCGCTCCCGGAGCGCGTCGTAGTCGAGATAGCCCGTCTCCGGATCGAGGCCGTAGCGTTCGACGTCGTATATCTCGCCCGCGAGGGCCGCATCGTGGCCGTGGCTCAGATGGCCCGCGTTCCGCAGATCCGCCGAGAGGATCGTGTCGCCTGGCTCGAGGACCGCGAGCATCGCCGCCATGTTCGCCTGGGTCCCGCTGTGGGGCTGGACGTTGGCGTGGTCCGCGCCGAACAGCTCTGTGGCCCGGTCGATCGCGAGTTCTTCGAGTTCGTCGGCGTGCTCGCACCCGCCGTAGTAGCGGTCCCCGGGGACACCCTCGGCGTACTTGTTCGTGAAGACGCTCCCCTGGGCCCGCAACACCGCGGGGCTGGCGTGGTTTTCGCTCGCAATCATCGCCAACGTCTCCCGCTGGCGTTCGCGCTCGGACGCGAGTATCTCCGCCGTTCGCGGATCGCTCACCGGTTCGTGGGTCGTCACGTTCGGACCCTCGGTCCGATATAGTAAGAGTTCTATCACGATACGGACGTAACGGTCACGATAGTTGCACCGATCCGAGACTTTACCGCGTGGGCAGCCGTTCACGTCTGCATGGAGCGACTGGCAGTCCCCGAACGAGTCCACGCGATGCCGGTCGGGTATGAGGTGGACCGGCTCGTCGTCCCGGCGGTCGAACTCGGCGCCGACCGTGTCGTCCTCCTCGAGCCCCACTCTGAACGAGCCCGTGAGTACGGCGATGCCGTCCGGGACGGGTTCGACGAGGCGGACATCGACCACGAGACGGTTCCCTGTGACGTGTTCGATCTCTACGACTCGATCGGCTCGATCGCGGAGGTCGCCTCGCGGTTCGAGGACGTCTCGGTGAACATCGCTTCGGGGAGCAAGGTCTCCGCGGTTGGTGGCGCCATCGCCTGTATGGCTACGGGTGCAACGCCGTACTACGTCCGGGCCGAACGCTACGGCGACGAGGCGGATTCCGTGAGCGAAGGGGTCGAAGCGATCTACGAGCTCCCAACGTATCCGATCGATCGCCCCTCGCGCGAACACGTCGAGGTTCTCGAGTACGTTGCGGAGAACGAGCCCGTCACAAAGAAGCGCCTCATCGCCGTTGCCGAGGAGCGGGAGCTGCCCTTCATCGCCGGATACGACGGCAGCGGCGAGAAGGGAAAGTATCGCCTGCTCGAGCGCCACGTTGTCTCGCCGCTTGCCGATCGCGGCTACGTCCAAGTCGAGGACGTCGGTCGGACAAAGCGGCTCTCTTCCACCGAAAGCGGCCGGAACACGTTGCGGGCGTTCTCCTATCTCCTTGAGGCGGACGAGTAGTTTTCCGGGTACGACGGGGGCATCCGTACGTTTCAAATCGAGGAAACTGAGAACGCGGGTCTGAAAATCGGTGTATGACGCCCTCCGACAAACGAGGTATGATCAGTAGACACCACGTTTCCGCTGTATCGAAGGCGGAGTCCTTCGACTGACGACTGTAGAGTACCCCGTGTGCCGAGTGAAACGAAGCCTCACTTCGACTCGGCTTTGCCGAGATACTCGCGGCGAACCGTATCGCGATCTCGATACGCCTGATACGCGTACGGGCCGTGTTTCGGTCCGCCCGTCATGCATTGACAGGTGTCGTCGCCACAGGTTCGGTACTCATGGTAGACCGTGCCGTCCGAACCTTCCTTGACGACGTCGACGTCATCGGGGAGTTCGTCTTCAGTGACCGGTTCCTCGCGACGTCGTTCGCGATCGGCGAGTAGCTGATCGATGTACTCACGGGTGTCGCGAAGCGTCTCGTCGTCTTGTTTCGGGAGCCCGTCGGCAACGTAATCGGGGAGTGACGTCGGTGCGGTGGGTGGGGCCATCGGCCTTGTGCAACGATTGTCTCCATCTCCGTTAAAGATGTTGCACAAGGCACCGGGATGATCGCCGTGTCAAGGCCGTATGGACGTTGATTTGGACGCTTACAAGCCGAAGACTACTTCTCAAGGCAATATGTATCGGTAAGTGTCGTATGGCAGATTTCATCGTCAAATCGGCAGTGAAGAACCGTCTCGATGACCAGAATGTGGCAGCCGACTTCTACGAAGCCCTTGACGAGGAAGTCGCGGAGCTGCTCGAGGATGCTACCCAGCGAGCCGAAGACAACGACCGGAAAACGGTCCAGGCTCGCGATCTGTAGACAGCCAACCAGAGATATCAAACAGCCTTTTTGCAGGGCACGTGTCCAATCAAGCTGCTACGGTCAGGTGCAAACTAACTAGCCGAAGCGTTATCGCCAACTCCTATTGATGATAGGTGTTCTGTTGCGACCATGAGCAGCGACAAAGAACAGATGCTGAATGGGGACCTATACGATCCAACTGATCCCGAACTCGTGGCTGACCGGAACCGTGCGCGTGAACTCACAGGACGGTACAATAACACGATGCCAGATGACCAAGCCAACCGTGGGGAGTTGGTAGAAGCTCTCTTTGGCTCAGTGGGGGATGAGTGTCAGATAGAGCCCCCATTTCGGTGTGATTACGGGTACAATATCCATGTTGGGGAGAACTTCTATGCGAACTTTGATTGCATCATCTTGGATGCGGGCCGTGTAGAGATCGGTCAGAACTGTATGATTGCACCTGGCGTCCACATTTACACGGCAACGCATCCACTTGACGCGTCCAAACGAATCGAAGGCCGAGAGTACGCAAAGCCGGTCTCAGTTGGTGACAACGTCTGGATCGGTGGACAGGCTGTGGTCAATCCCGGTGTGACTGTTGGCGATGACAGCGTCATCGCGTCCGGCGCGGTCGTGACTGAAGATGTGCCCGAAGAGGTCGTCGTACAAGGCAACCCAGCGACCGTCGTCAAGGAACTGAGCAAGAATTGATATTTCGAGAATCCCTCCGTGGTGAGACGTCTACTATCGGTCCGGACGTGTTGGGTCCACTGTCCCCCCTCTTGGTCCAAATCCGCACATCTATCCGTCTTGGCGGCTGATGGCCATCCGCACGGCTGACGCTGATCAGCCATACACGGCGTCCCAGCCGTG
>NZ_QPND01000039.1:0-16559 GCF_003344565.1 Saliphagus sp. LR7
CCATCAGCCGCTGTACTGCTGCACCGTCATCGACCTCCGCCAAGATCTGGCGGAGGTCTTCGGTAGAGACGTTCTCCAGATTGGCCATACGGCCATTACTGACTCGAACTCTATGAACTTTTAGCCGTCAGTATTAGGTAAACAGTGGCCGTATGCTCCCGCCCGCTCTCGGTCGAACAGTGGCGGAATCACCGATCGCGATCCCCACAGGCACGCTCTCGGTCGTCTCGAGCGGGGATATCAAGATTCATATCGCTCCTCCCGGTGGTCACTACTACTCCGTCTCGCCACGCCACCCATCGGTATCCCTGTACCCCGCTCTCATGGTCGACATCGGACCCCTCACTGAAGTCAGCATCCCGCTGAGTGACCAGCCGTGGGTACTCGTTGCGGGAATCCTGCTCGGATCGGTGCTCCTCTCTCGAGCCCTCGAGTGGGGTGGGGCCTACCTCCTCGGTCGCTCCCCGCGATGGTCGGAGACGTCGATCAGCCACGTCTTCATCGACGAGATACGGATCCCGCTGCACGTGTCGATCGTCGTCGGCGGGATCCTGCTCAGTTTAAGCGTCCTCGAGAGCATTTCGTCGACCCCTACTCTCGTCCGAGTCCTCTCGTCGCTGGTCGTCGTCCTCTGGATGCGGGCACTCGTCCGGCTCGGCGGCGAGTGGATCGACGTCGTGAACGCGGCCGACAACGAGTACGAGTTCTCGCCGATCTTCAAGAACTCCTGGACGATCCTGCTCGTCCTCGTCACCGTCAGCATGCTGCTCGTCATCTGGGAGGTCGACATCACGCCGATTCTGGCCTCCGCCGGGGTGCTCAGTATCGTCCTGGGGTTGGCCGCCCAGGATGCTATCGGGAACCTGATCGGTGGCATCTCACTCTATTTCGATGATACGTACAATACGGGAGACGTCATCGTGCTCGAGGACGGACAACGCGGCGCGGTCACCGATATCGGAATCAGGAGTACGACGATCCTCACACGGGACAACATCGTTATTACGGTTCCTAACTCGGTGCTCAATTCGGCATCCGTAATCAACGAATCCGCTCCGCAGCGCCGGAAACGAATCAGAGTTCCGATCACTGTCGCCTACGGAACCGATCACGAGGAGGTCGAAGCGATCCTGCTCGAACTCTGTGAGGACGTTCCACTGATCTTGGAGAGTCCGTCACCCCAGGTGATGTTCCAGGAGTTCGGTGATTCCGCGCTCCTCTTCGAGCTCTGGGCGTACGTCGGACACCCGTTCAGTGAGCCACGCGCGGCCGATCACATCAATCGGCGGGTCTACGAGCGGTTCGACGACGCCGATATCACCATCCCGTTCCCCCAGCGCGAGATCAGTTATCTCTCGGCGGAGGACGAACGGACGGACACGACTCCGTTGCGGGACGGGGACCGGGTGGCCGAGTACGTCGAGGACCGGGATCGCGGGTGAAGTACCGTTCACTACGGACCGATTATACGGCGTATCCCTCGCTCCGTAACGCGATTTCGACTGCGCGCGTGAACTTCTCCCGGAGGTCGTCGTCGAACGTCTCGACTTTCGGATCGGAGCGAGCGAGCTCGAGTCGTCGGTCCGACGTCTCGCCGTCGTCGGCCGGAGCAAACGTTTGCTGGAACCGCTGGCCGTTGTTGCCGTATATCGTCACGGACACCTCCGACGGGGCGTTCCCTGAGTCGATCTCCGCTCGTTGAGGGACGTCGGCACGCTCGAAATCGGTGAGATCCGTACTGAGCGTGCCGTCGGCGAGTTCCTGCTCGAGCGATTCGCGGTCCCACTCGTTCGGATCGTCCGTGTCGACGTTCGATCCGCGGACGTGCTCGGCCGTGATCTCATCGACTCGCCACGCCCGGAGCGTCGGCGAGTCCAGATCGCGACCGTCACGCGTTCGGATATCGCCTTCGCGAACGATCTCTCCTTCAACGACCCGAATGTAGTCCTGGCCCGTAGCCGGAATATCGAGGAAGATCTCGTCGGCTTCCGTGCTTACGAGGACCTCCGTCCCCCCGATCGTCCGGGGTTCCAACGAGCGGATGGGTTCATCAGTCATGGTGCTCTCGTCCGTGGCTCGAACATGCCCCGCCCTAAGAACACCGACGCTCCGCGGTCGTTAACGCGGATTCGTGAGGATTTCACGGCGTTCCGTACGGGCACGATATCGTGACCGTCGGGATGCTCGAGTAACCGAGGGGAAACCGGATCATACTGCCGTCCCGACTCCGCCTGCGGTCCGACGGTCCGTCTCTCACCGATCATCGATCGTGTTCGTTCCGGACGCGACGGAGACGTAGGTCCGGTAGACGTCATCCGACGGTTCGGACGGATGGGGGGCCGTCCGAACAGGGCTATGGGACCGACGCCCCGTGTCACACGAGGTGACGGAAGTGGGGGAAGGGGGAACGGTCCCGGGGTGGGTGCCAGTGTGGCTGGCGATCCAGCCATGCGACCGGCGAGTTGGCATACCAACGAAGCGAATAAAGTCACCGTTCATCGTTCACCGAATCGGGCCGAATCTAGACCGAAGTGTGTGTCCTAATTCGCTGAAAGTGCGTTTGAACCGGGATGAATTTCCCTCTCCCCACCGTGGATGGGGCGCTCGTCGGCTCTCTGGGCCTCTCCTCTCAGAACGGCGGTCATCGCCGTGAACGATCCCGCCCTATAAACTTCGGAGACAGTCAGGGCCACACCACCCAGAGGACGATCGTATCAATGAGTACCCGTGATCCGAGTGGCTGTGCAACGATGATCCGGTCGCCCCCCTCCGGTCCCAGGATCCCTGTGACCGAACGGCGACGTACTTCCCTGCGTGCATGCGTCTCATCCGTCGGAACGGGAGGAGAGATAGCATGACAATGGTGACCAAGTTCAACGTTCCTATCGAGGACGTGATGCTCTCGGAGACGTTCTCGCGACTCCCCGAGCTTCAGATCCGAGTCAAACGCATCGTTGCCGACGGCTCCACCCGGATTCTGCCGCTCGTCTGGCTCACCGGTGGCTCCAAACGGGAGATCGAGGCCGCACTGACCGACGACACGTCCGTCGAGGGGTTCAGGTATCTGCTTCAGGGCGACGAGGACTCGGAGTGGCTCTACCACCTCGAGTACGGGGCCGACAGCGAAACGCTGTTCTCGACGATCTTCGCCAACGACGGGACGATCCTCGACGCGGCGTGTTCGGCGAGCACCTGGACGTTCCGACTCCTGTTTCCCGACCGATCCCTCCTGTCCGAAACCGTCCCCACGCTCGAGGACCAGGGGCTGCACGTCGATATCACGCAGATGATGGAGGCCGACCGCAAGGTCGATCTCACGACGACGACGCTGACCGAGGCCCAAGAGGAAGCGATCCGCGCGGCCTACGAGTTGGGCTACTACGACGTCCCGCGTCGACTCTCCCTCGAGGATCTCGCGACCGAACTCGAGATCTCTCACCAGGCGTTGTCCGAACGACTTCGCCGGGCGAACAAGGTCCTCGCGAGCGAGCGGATCGACGAGCCGAGTCGGAACGACGTCGTTCACTGACGAACGCCTTTCAACCGCTATCCAGTGGCTGCCTCCCAAACCGGCGTACCGGTCCCGATTCTACGGGGGGTACGCTCTCGGGCCCGTGACTCGGCATGGTATGGCTGTCGGTAGGGAACGCCACGGGACGAAACCGGAGTCGGGCTCGCACGTCCTGCAACCCATACATCTATTGAGCTACAGTGAGTTCTCCCGGCCGCACGACCCAATCTGAAGGCACATCAGTTCGGGGTCGTGCTGCCCGTCAGAGGTACACCACCTACGGGCGGGCTCTCGTTGCTCACCCGTGTTGCGACCACGTCCGTAGCGACGAGAAAGGTAGATTCGGCGCCGGGCTCTCCGATGGACCCCCTGCGTACGCTCTCGAGTACCGAGAGATAATCCCTTCTTACTTCGCGTTCGATGCCATTACTAATTGCCTCTCGTAACCAAGAGAGGGTGTCGGTCCCGTCTCACGGAGGCCGACTATCGCAGAACGCGTCCGTTGCCCCGCCCCACACCCCCTATGTGCATCCGGGGTAACGGATTTCGCGGACACGGACGCCGAACCTCCGATTCATCGCTATACGTGACCCGGCCTCGCCACGTAACCTCCTCGGGGAACCCCTCCGCCGACATCTACACCAGAGTTTTTGGTGAGTGTTAGTAGCCATCAGATGGACATGTATGGGATATTTATTCTGTTCGACAGGTTATAAAATGCATCTATAAATCGAACCTTCGAGATCGTTCTAGCTTCCGCGACGGCCGGCCCGGAGATCAGATTTTGATCCAGTACAACGTTGTTAGAGGAGTTTAGTCGTGACAGCTGGGGGAAATATGGTGTCGGAGTCTTCCAAATAATCAGTGATAGTATATACCTTTATATCTTATTAGTAGGGCTATCATGGTTGAATGAGCACTAAGCCACGGAGGAGTTAATATTAACTAGTAGTTGCTAGAGTACCAATATCGCATATCAGTTTCTAACATACTATATCATGAATCGCCAGTTCCAATTTGTGATAAGCCTACTCATGAATGGCTTGGTCGACTCGTGGCTTCGGTTCCATCATATCTTACGAGCGCATCACAAAGTGGAGGTACATTTAGTACGCCTGAAGCAGAGACGGTGATATGAAGGGACGATACGAGGAGCGACAACGACGAGCACAGCAGCGACTCGAGGACAGAGGTGCCGACGCGGCGATCGTTTATCCCGGTCCGAACCTGCAATACTTTACGGGTTTTCGCGGGGAGCCGGTCGATCGGTTTCATGCACTCTATCTGCCCGCGGACGGCGACGTGACGCTCGTCACGCCGGCCCAGTATCTGACACAGGCACGGCGCAACGTCACGGCGGACGCGTTCTATCGGGTCGATGGAAACGATCCGGCGACCGTTGGCGACGCGATCGTCTCGTTGCTTCCGTCCGCGCCCGAGGGACTCCTCGTCGACGACCGCACCCCCCATGCGCTGACAGCACATCTATACGACGCCCTCGAGAGCGGGACGATCGGATCGGCAGCGCCCGTCTGTGAGGCGATGCGTCGCCGCAAGGACGACGACGAGCTCGCAGCCCTCCAGCGATCGGCCGACATCGCCGATGCCGTCAGCGAGGAGATCCGGTTGCTCGGCGCGAGCGCGATCGGACTGACCGAAGCCGAACTTGCCACGAAGATCCGGACGAAACTCCACTCGTACGGAGCGACGGCCGTCTCCTTCGACGTCGTCGTGGGCGCCGGCCCGAACGGTGCGGATCCGGCACTGCGCCACTCCGACCGGGAGATCCGAACCGGCGACCCGGTCGTCATCGACTTCGGCTGTTTCCGCGAGGGGTACGCCAGCGACCAGACGCGAACCGTCGTGTTCGACGGCGAGCCACCAACGAACCCGGCGGAGTTCGAGTCCGTTCACGAGGCGGTGCATGCCGCACTCGAGGCCGGCATCGCCGCCGTCGAACCCGGCGTAAGCGCCGGCGACGTGGATCGTGCGGCACGCGACACCCTCGAGGAGTACGGTTACGCGGAGCGGTTCACCCATGGCACGGGCCACGGCGTCGGCCTGGCCGCCCACGAGGACCTCGTAATCGGACCCGAGGCGACGACGACGCTCGAGGAGGGTATGGTGTTCAGCGTCGAACCGGGCGTCTACTTCGAAGGCGAATGGGGGGTTCGCATCGAGGACCTCGTTGCAGTCACCCAGAACGGGTGCATCCGGCTGAACGACTCCTCTCGGGCGTGGAAGCCGTAATCCCGACCCGAGACGGCGACGGGGCCACCAAACGCGCCACCTCCCGAGGCCGGTACGGCCTACTCGACGTTGAGGGAGTGGGACATGTCCTTCTCGGGTGCATCCCCCGTGGTGGCGATGAGCTCCTCAGTGTCCGCATCGAAGAGAAACACGCTGTCGAGATCGATCCCGACGGACGTCTCCTCGTTTTCGGTGATCGCCTGTGTCGAGGGAATGAGTGCCCGAAGCTCACCCTCAGGACCCTCCAAGCGAGCGAGGGCACGATCGTCGATTGGCTCGAGGAGCAACAGCTCCATGGTAAACAGCGGGTTGGTCACCCGGTCGCCGAGGCTGACGCTCTGGGGACGGAAGCCGACGAGCACGTCGCCGGATGATCGATCCGTGAACTGCTGATCGACCGGTAACTCCAGGGTCTGACCGTGCGTCTGCACGCGAGCGGAGTCCTCCGAGAACGCGGTAAGCTCCCCTCGCAACGTGTTGATGCTCGGGTTCCCGATGAAGTGAGCGACGAAGAGATTGTTGGGATAGTAGTAGACCTCCTCTCTGGTGCCGAACTGCTCGATCCGCCCGTCGTTCATGATGGCGATCCGATCGCTCATCGTCAGCGCTTCCTCCTGGTCGTGCGTGACGTAGATCGTCGGCTGGCCGATCCGCTTGTGGACCTCGAGGATCTCTCGGCGGATCTCGACTTTGAGCTTCGCGTCGAGATCGCTCAGCGGTTCGTCCATCAGGAACGCG
This sequence comes from Saliphagus sp. LR7, assembly GCF_003344565.1. Taxonomy (NCBI): domain Archaea; kingdom Methanobacteriati; phylum Methanobacteriota; class Halobacteria; order Halobacteriales; family Natrialbaceae; genus Saliphagus; species Saliphagus sp. LR7. The sequence continues at coordinate 6,500 of NZ_QPND01000039.1, forward strand.
AGCGGGTCCTGGACGATGGTCCGGGCGAGTGCGGCGCGTTGGCGCTGACCGCCACTGAGGTCGCCGGGTTTCTTATCGAGCATATCGGGGATCTGCATCACTCCGGCGGCCTCCTCCGCTTTCGAGTTCCGCTCGTCTTTCGAGACCCCTTTGACCTTCAGCGGGTAGGCGATGTTGTCCCGGATGCTCATGTGGGGATAGAGCGCGATGTTCTGGAACATCATCGCCAACCCGCGCTTTTCGGCCGGAACCTCGGTCACGTCCTGGTCGTCGAAGACGATCTGCCCGCTCGTGGGCTGTTCGAGGCCGGCGATACATCGGAGCGTCGTCGTCTTTCCACAGCCCGAGGGGCCGACGAGCGTGATGAACTCGCCGTCTTCGATGTCCATACTGATGTCGTCGACGGCGACCTCAACGCCGCTCGAGATCTCGAACTCCTTGCGGAGATTTCGTATGCTAATCGTGCTCATTGGTTGATTATCGTGGGTTCGTGGGTGTTAAACATTCTGATGGGTGCTACCGCCCCGCCGTTCGATCGCACGATGCTCGTCCCTCGGTGAACGTCGATCACCCGATATCACTGGGGTCGAACCCGCTGAGCAGGTACTTCTGGAACGCGTACACGAACAGGAACGCCGGCAGCGACGCGAGAAACGTCGCGGCCATGATCTGGTTCCACATAACGGTGTTCTGCTCGGTAAACGCCTGGATCCCCGTCGTGATGACGTAGTTGTCGGCGCCGGGCATCAGGATCTTCGGCAGCGTGTACTCGTTCCACGAGACGGCAAACGAGTAGATGCCGACCGCGACGATGCCGGGTTTGGCGATGGGTAACGCGACGTCGATCATCGTCCGGAACCGGGACGCCCCGGCAACCCTGGCCGATTCCTCAAGGGAGGGTGGAACGGTCTGGAAGAACTTCCACATGATCCACAGCGAGAACGGGAGCGCCAGTGCCGTCTCCGCGAGCATCAGGCCGATGTAACTGTTGATGATCCCGAGCTGGCTCCAGAGGATGTACATCGGGATGGCCAGCAGGATAGCCGGGAACATGTACCCGAAGAGGATCCCCTTGGCGAACGTGTCCTGATACGGGATGTCGAACCGGGTCAACCCGTACCCGCCGAGCGTCGCGAGCGTCGTCGTGATGAACACGACGCCGATCATGACGATGACGGTGTTCTGGAGATACATCAGGAAGTCCGAGAAGAAAAACAGCCGCTCGTAGTTCGCGAGCGTCACTTCCCCGGGAAGCACCGTGGGCTGTCTAGTCAGGACGTCGGCCCGGGGACGAACGCTGGTGATGAACATCCAGTAGAGAGGGAACAGAATCGTCAGCAGGATCAGCCCCAGCAGGGCGTACAGTCCCAGCGTCTTCACCGTTCGTTGCTGGGAGTAGGAGAACCGGTTCCAGATCGGCGTGTCGCTTTTGAACCGATCCGACAGCGGCTCGAGGTCGGATTCCCGGTTGCTCATTCCGTACGCACCTCCGATTCGGGCTCTAAGACCCGGAAGTAGATGACCGCCGCGACGATCAAAATCGCGAACAGGACGACCGAGACGGCGGCGGATTGGCCGAGATTGTAGTTGCCGAACGCGACGTCGTAGGCGTAGATCGGTGCCGTTTCGGTCGCGTCTCCCGGCCCGCCGCCGGTCATGACGTCAATGATGTCGTACTTGTTGAACATCCAGACGCCCCGGAGGAGGACGACAATGAAGATGACGCCCTTCAGGTTCGGGAGCGTGATGTCCCGGAACTGCTGCCAGCGGGAGGCCCCCGCGACCCGTGCGGCATCGTAGTAGCCCTCCGGAATGGACTGGAGGCGGGCCAGAACGAGGATCGTGACGAAGATCGCGTACTTCCAGGCGGTCGCAAGGATCAACGCGAGCATCGCCGTATCGGGATTGCCAAACCACTGGACGCCGGTCTCCGAGAGCCCCGACCTGATGAGGATCGAGTTCAGCACCCCCCAGTTCGTATCGAACATCCACAGTCCGAGATAGCCCAGCAACGCCGTGGGAATCAGATACGGGAGCAAGACGACCGCCCGAACGCCCTTGTTGAAGGGGAACTCGCGGGCGATGACGAGAGCGATACCGATTCCGGCCACTAATTGGACGACGACCGAGCCGACGGCGAAGACGATCGATCGCCAGAGCGAACTCCGGAAGGCGGCATCCGTGAGCGTCGCGACGTAGTTCTCGGCCCCGACCCAGTTCCAGTCGGCCTGGAACAGCGGAATCTCGAAGAAACTCGCTCGGATCGCCCAGATGATGGGGAGGATGAGGACGAACGTGAGCAAGAGCAAGACGGGGATCACGGTGAGGCCGATCATCAACGAGCGGTTCGACAGTCGCTCGTAGACCGAGTCCTGGAGGCGTCGTAACGGCGGCGCGTTATCGATAACGGAGAGCAAACTCATCGGCGGAGCGTTATCGGGCTCCGTCGAGGGTGTCCTGGAGGGTCGACGCAGCGCTATCGAGGGCCTCCCCGGCGTCCATGTCCTCCTGGATCACGTCCCAGACGAGCTGCCACAGCGCGTCGTCCGCGAACAGCTGGCCTGTGTAGGGGTTCGGCGGGTCGGTTTCGTGGGGAAACGCCCGCCTGTTTTCCTCCGTCAGATGAGCCTGGATGTCCGCTTCGGTCCAGGCGTCCGGCAGTTCGCTGAGGCCCTCCTGATACTGCTCGTGTTCGACGACCTCTGGAACGACGGGCGCGTTGTGGACCGGCGAGAGCATGAGGAAGTCGAACATGAAGTCCGGTTGGACCATGAACTTGATCCACTCGTTGGCTCCCTCGACGTTCGCACCCTCGAACGTGCTGACACCCTGCAGGAGGCCCAAGACGGGGTTGTCCTCCTGACCCTCGGGGCGGGCACACTGGCGCTCCCGGACGCTGTCGGCGAACGGTAATTCCTGTTCAACGGACTGGATCTTCGGTCGATTGCCGAAGTAGTGGCCGGCAAACGTCGTTTCCGACGGGATCGCCGACGAGTAGGAACTACAGTCACCCTGTGTGTCGAGGGATTGGTACTGGGACCGTTCCTTCCAGAACTCCAGTGCCTGAACCCATGACTCGCGGTTCTCGCCTTCGTGCATCGTGATCTGGACGTCGCCGTTGTCGTCGCGTCCACAGACCGTTCCGCCGGCCATGTACGCCGCACTGATGATGTAGTACTTGGCGCAGTCGTTCTGGCCGAGAGGGAGGTATCCGGCGCGCATCCCTCCCTGTCCTTCGTCGTACTCCTCCATCATCCCGAGCACGTCGTCCCAGGTCTGGGGATAGTCGTCGCCGACGTCCGTCGCCACGTCGTCGCGGTAGTGGTACATGTCCGCATTGATGAACAGCGGAACCATGTGATGAGTCCCGTCCAGTTCGACGGCGCCCCGCTCGGTCGTGATCTCGGTATCGTATTCGTTCTCGAAATACTCGACTGCAGGGGTCACGTCGCCGGCCTGCCCGTTCGTGGCGAACGTGACGATGTCCTGGACGCCAATATGTGTCACTTCGGGCGGGTCACCCGCCTGGAGGAGCTGGGTCAGCCGCTCGCGATAGCCGGTGCCGATTCCGACGTACTCCATGTTGACCGACGCACCGGTTTCTTGCTCGAAAGCGGTGTTGAGTTCGTTCCAGAACTCCTGCCACTGAGTGCTCGCCTCCTCGGTAAGCACGTGGATCTCCGTTCCCGAGAGATCCGCCCACTCGCCGTCTTCAGTAGCGTTCCCGTTGCCGTTCCCGCTCTCGTTTCCGTTTCCGTTTCCGTTGCCGTTGCCGTTGCCGTTTCCGCTGTCGTTTCCGTTACCGTTGCCATTTCCATTGCCGTTACCATTGCCGTTCCCGTTCCCACCGTCTCCGCCGAGACAGCCCGCGATTCCTGCGCCGATCGAGGAAACGCCGACCGCCCGCGCAAACCGCCGTCGTGATACTCGTCGATCCGACTCCTGATCGTGGGGCTCGCTATTACGACCCATACTCTCGACAACCTATCGCTCACTATTAAGCTTTTTGGGTGTTCGATAATGATATATGAGGGATAGAACGTCGTCACACTCTCTCACTCGGCGCGGAGAGAAGGAAGCAACTCCCGACCCGGTATGACGACGTGCCCGCTGTCAATCGCGGATCAGTAGATATGGATCGAAGCGGTGGAATGCGCCACAAACATTTATCCCGGTCGGTTGTAGAGTATTCGACTGACCCATGCAAGACGTTGGACTCATCGGCGCCGGCTACATCGGCAAGCTCTTTCTGGACGAACTGCTCGAGGCGGACCGGGACGTGACCGTCTTCGATATCGACGAAGAGCAGGTGGCGGCTGCAACAGAAAAGGGGGCAACCGAAGCAGCCAGTCCTGCCGAGATCGGCCGGGCGACGGACACCGTCATCATGGCCGTTCCGGGGACGCCGGAGGTCGAGGCGACGATGACGGGGCCGGACGGTTTGCTCGACTCCCTCGAGGAGCGCCACCTCGTCATCGACGTCACGACGACGCTTCCGGAGACGTCGATCGCGTGCGAGGAGATGTGCGAGGAACGCGGAGCCCGCTTCATCGAGGCACCGATCACCGGGGGGTCCCCTCGTGAGGGATACCACATGATGGTTGGCGGGAGCGAAGCGAATTACGAATCGGCCGAAGACGTCCTCGACGTCATCTGTGCCGATCACGCGCGGATCGGCGACACGGGTGATGCGACGATCTTCAAGCTCGCGCTCCAGATGCGCTACGCCGGTCATCACGCGATCGACGCGGAAATCGTCGAGTTCTGTCGGGACAACGGTGTCGATCCGAGTCCGCTCAACGACTTTCTCGAGATGGGTGTCTGGGAGAAGTACTTCACCGAAGATTTCAGCCAGGACATCGAGGGGCTCGGCGGACTGGCCATCTGGCACAAGGACATCGGATACGCCCACCAGGTAGCAACCGAACACGACACCGCACTGCCGCTGAATAGCGTCGTTCACGAAGCGTACAAGGCGATAACTCCTCGAGCGGGGCGCGAGGAAGGCCACGCAGCAGGCCTCATCGAGTACTGGCAGTGGCTCAACGACTCCTCTTAGCGATGACTCCAGTACCAAATTCGACGATTCGAACCGAGCCGGACGGTGACGCGTGAGCGATCGACTATCGAACGCGAGATCACACCGGGAAGAAGCGGCCATCCTCTCCGCAATAAAAATAATTATATATCCGCTTTGGGAACGGCAATCGTATGCAGATAGAACAAGTGGAGCCCGTCGTCCTTGAGAGTGCGATCGGAACGGTCTCGATGCCGGGTGGAAAAAGCGCGTTCGACGCGACAGTGACGCCGGTCGTCGTCAAGGTCCACACCGACGAGGGGATCGTCGGTCTGGGAGAGACGTACCTCGACGACCCGTCGGGTCACAAGGCACTGACTGCAGCGAAGGGGATGGAAGCCCTGGGACACGAACTCGAGGGAAAAGACCCGCGTGACGTCGTGGCGCGCTGGCACGAACTCTACGTCCACGTGAAACGCGAGGGATCGTTTCGGGCCCTGAGCGCCATCGACGAGGCGCTGTGGGACATCAAGGGGAAAGCGAGCGGGAAACCGGTCTACGAACTCCTCGGGGGGAGGGTCGGCGAACTCAAAGCCTACGCGACGTTTCCGCTCTCGAAGCCGGCCGACCAGCTGATCGAGGACGCAGGGTGGCTCGCCGACAAGGGGTTCCCGACGATGAAGATCGTAGCCGGCCACGGGATCGACAACGACACCGAGAAGATAACCACCGTTGCAGAGAACTTGCCCGACGGCCTCGGCCTCGCGATCGATTCGAACACGACCTACACGGTCCAGGACGCGATGCGGGTCGGCGAGGTCGCCAGCGAACACGGCCTCGAATGGTTCGAGGAACCGGTCTCGCACACGAACGTCCAGGGAATGGCCCAGCTGAACCGTGACCTCTCGGTTCCGATCTCGGCCTATCAGAACAACCTCGCACACTACCCGGCCGTCGACCTCCTCGAGGCCAACGCCCTCGAGATCTATCAGCCCGCGCTCGACTTCGTCGGCGGGATCACGGCCGCCGATCGCGTCGCTACGATGATCGAACCGTACGACAAGAAACTCGTTCCCCACGCGTTCGGGCCCGCCATCAACTACTCGGCCAGCCTCCACGTCGCCGCTGCGAGTCCGGCCTGTTCGCTCATCGAGTTCGGGGTGTACTCCGACGAGATCGACGACCCGGGAGAGTATATCGCCAGCCCGTACGTCGCCAACCAGACGGACATCTACGTACAGGACGGCGGCACCATCGAACCGCCGAACGAGCCCGGACTGGGTCTCGAACTCGACGACGAGGTCGTCGAGGAGTATCGACTGAACTGACGTCCCGGTTGGCGAGCGGGCGATCAGTCGACCACGGACGATCCGTTCGTCGGTTCGATTCTCGGCGCGAAGATCGGGGAAGCGGACGTCAATGGCGACGCGCGATGTACTCATCCGGACCAGTAGACGGCGACCGCCCACGACCAGCCCCCTGGCGGGAGCCTCTCCATGGAAATCGAGCCGTCATCCCCCGGGCCAGCCTGGTACTGGGAGCCGAGTGCGAACCTGACAGTCGGCGAGGACGTCACCATCGTAGAACGGAAACTCCTAACACGGATGCTCGCTAATAACATGGTATGGGGACACAGGACACAACCGAGAAATCGATCAAATCCACACAGACGGCGTTCGACATCATAGAAACCATCGCGGATCGGGACCGGCCGACCATCACCGAGATCGCCGCGGCGGTCGAACACTCCCGGAGTACGGTCCACTATCATCTGAAGACCCTCGAACGGAACCGGTACGTGATCCAGGACGAGGACGGGCTTCGGCTCGGGTTGCGGATGACCCGTCTCGGCGACCTCGCGAGGCACCAACACGGTCTCAGCGGTGCCGTCGAGGAGGCCGCCGACAATCTGGCCAGGGAGGCGGATGCGGATGCGTGTGTCGCAGTCAAGGAGCGAAACAAGCTGGTGTGGTTGTATCGGGCCACCGACCGGACGCTAACCGAGTTCTCGGCGGACCCGGGAAGAGAGGCAGCCATCCACAGTACCGCATACGGGCAGGCGATCTTGGCGTATACAGCCCCCGAAGCCGTCGACGCGATCGTCGAATCACAGGGATTACCAGCCGAAACCGAACGAACGCTCACGACGAGAGAGGAACTGGATCAACGGCTCTCGATGGTTCGGAAGCTCGGAGTTGCCTACAGCTCCGAAGAGCACACGGTCGGGATAAGCAGTATCGCCGCACCGATCCTCGACGAATCGACCGGCGAGGCCCTTGGCGCCATCGGAATCAGCGATCGTCACGACGAGATCAACGACCCGTACAAACACCCGAAAGCACAGCGCTTCTCCGACGAGTTGCCGGGGTTGGTCAAGCAAACCGCACAGATCGCGAGCAACGCGGTTCCGGGTTCCGGCGACCGGGAGTGATCGGCGTCCGCCGTTCGACATCATAGACGGTCGTGGTCCCCGAGCGGGACCGACCGCCCGGGACCCGAACGGCTATCCGAATACAATGTGAATTACAGGCATGACCACCGAACTCGAAGACAGGGTGTACGGCTGCCTCATCGGAGGCGCGATCGGGGACGCACTCGGCGCACCGGTCGAGGGATGGACTCGACAGCGGATTCAGGCGGAGTACGGGACCTTAGAGGAGTTCAAGCAGTACTACATGCCGTACTCGAAGACGGATCCGGGGACGATCACCAGCGACACCGCGATGCGTCAATACCTCTGTCTCGCGATCGTCGAAAACGACGGCCGCGTGACGCCGACCGAGTTCGCCGACGTGCTCCGTGACCGGCTCAATCCCGACCGAGTGTGGATCAACGAGGAGATCGTCCTCAAGAAGTTGAGTGCGGGCATCGACCCGTGGATGGCAGGACGGGGATCGGTTCCCGACAACAAGATCACGTCCGCGATCACTCCCGTCGGCATCGTCAACGCGGGAGATCCCGGACAGGCGTATCAGGACGGCTTCAACATCGCGTCGATGCTCCAGGACGACCACCATCGACACGCGACCGCGACGATCGCCGCCGGCGTCGCCGAAGCGATCACTCCGGATGCGACGATCGAATCGGTCGTTGCAACCATGATAGAACAGTCGACAGGAGTAACGGCACGCGCAATCGATATCGCGATGGGATACGTCGAGCAAGCGGAAACGGTCGACGAACTCGTCGACCTGTTCTACGAGCAGTTTCTCGACTGGCGGTGGCCGGCAGTCCAGTGGGATCGACAAAAGTACGCTAACGGGGAGGTGTTCAGCGCGAGTACCGTCGAGATCGTCCCCGTTGCGCTCGCGCTCCTGTCGTTCTGCGAGGGTGACGTCAATCGGGTGATCGTGGAAGGGGTGAACTACGGGCGAGACAGCGACGCCGTTGGGACCCTTGCTGGGAGCATAGCCGGCGCACTCCGCGGTGCAGACCGGATCAGACCGGAGTGGAGATCCGCCTGTGAGGAGATGAACGAGGACTTCTTCGTCGAGTTAGAGGGAAATCCGGATGCGGACTTTCACTCCATGGCCGAACGGTTAACCGCGGTGATTCGAAGCGAGCGTAACGAAGCGGCCGATCGGGCCGAACGGCTGACGGAACTGCTCGGCGAATCAGAAGAATAGGTTCGGGTGGTGGGCAGAACGAAATCATCGTCAGGATACCCTCGCACGCTCGAATTCGGACGATCGAACCGAACGACGTACTTGTCTCGAATGTGGCGAGAGATCAATACGCTCTTGGATTACAACCATATACTTGTAATACCGATCGTTACTGCTTTGTCAAGCCCCAACTGAGGAGTGAAACCGGCACCGTCGTCCGGTTCTATGCATCGGTCGACGCTTGAGAGAGTACGACCATCATCCAATACGGATCGATAGTGGGCCGAATTTCGTTGATCTCCACGAGCAGGACACGACGAGCAAGGGTCGGGACCACGTACGCGGCTAAAAGCGTTCGAGCAGCATCGAACCGCTTCGGACCGTTCCTACCTATATCCAGTAATAGAAATATAGAATATGTTTGTCGGTCGGAAAAAGAGAAAGCCAGTGGCCAAATTCCCTATTCAGGAGGACGGTATTCTACTCTATCATAAAAGTAATATATGACGTTGCTAATTGATTCCCATCTATGTGAGCTCTCAAATTAGCCTCTTAGACCCTTTAAACCGCATTCGCTACCTATACAATTTCTATTGATTAGGTGTATATTTGGAAAGCTTCTATTAGGTCATCTTGTATCGAGTGTTTACTTTCGGTCGAGAAAGGATTCCCAATTCCGGACCCGATACGGAACTGTAAATTAAATGGTTTCATCTCGTATCCCAAATTCAGCTGATTGTTTATTCACCGGTGATACACTACTCGCTCACGGATGACACCGTTCGCTCCTTGAGGTAGGGCTTCCTGCTTCCACGACGTTGTCAGACTGGGTCTGGCAGCCCGCCAGACGGAGTCCGGCGAACGCGCTTTGCAGATACCGAGGTATCCACAGGGAGCGCAGTCTCCACATGCGCTAAATTCGCACTAATTCCCCCTATCGACAGCAGACAGCACAGTTCGGCGGTGGTTAGTACACATCACCCCATTAATAGACAAGTATGGGCGTTGTCCGTAAACATTACCAAACCAAATAGCCGTTAGTTTTATTTATTTGTAATTAGCATCGAGAGTCGTGCCTTCAGATAACACGGACGAAACGGAGAGTCAGGAGAAGCGATCGATCGACGTCTCGCGGCGCACGATCCTGCAGGGTGCTGCGGGGATCGGGGCGGCCTCTGCGTTCGGCGGCGGTGCCATCGAGGAGGTGCGGGCGGCGGCCGCCGCCCGCTTCGACGACGCCGAGGGGACCCAGCAGGTCTACATCGTGTTCGACCAGTACGACGAGAGCCTGTCCGGCGACCGTGCCGAACGCATCCGCCTGCTCCGCGAGCACGCCGAGGCGAGCCAGGAGCCCGCCCGCACGACCCTCGCCGAGTTCGACAACGTCGACCTCGTCAGGAGCTACTGGATCACCAACGTCATCCGCGCCGAGGTCAAC
>NZ_QPND01000004.1:0-322714 GCF_003344565.1 Saliphagus sp. LR7
GAAGCGAATGACGTGGTGGTAAACTACGATCTGAGCGGATACGCGAAGAACGCGCTCAAGAAGTACGTCCCACAACTCTGTGGCGGAAGCTACGACGCGAACGAGATTCACGACGACCACCCTGTTCAGTTCACGAACGAAGGTCCGAAGCTCGACCACAACCCACAGAACGCCATCGAGTGGTACGTCAAAATCCCGCACCACGACGACTACAACCTGTGGCTCCCCGCGCAACCGAACCCCGAACAGCGAGAGTGGCTGGAAGCATTGCACGTGGGAGACGCGACGATGGGCGAGTGTCGGCTGTTCGACCGTGGTGGCGAGTGGTACGTGCACATCGTTGCAACGCGGGACGTGGAGGAACGACCCAGTTCGGCGGACGAAACGCCGATTGGGGTAGACATCGGGGAAGCCTCGTTGGTAACGGTGTGTCACCGTGACGAGCGCGGCTCCCCGGCTACACCCAACCTCTGGAACGACGAGGGCAAGCAAGTGCGACAACTCCGTGAGACGTATTTCACGGCGACTCGACGCCTTGAGAAACGCGGAAGCGAACGTATCGCTGAATCCTACGGCGACGAGTTGTGGCGACACGTCGAACACATCCTTCACACGGTCACGTCGGAGGTCGTCGCCTACGCCGGCCAATTCGAGAACCTCGTGCTGGTTCTGGAAGACTTGACTCACATCCGCGAGAACATGGACTACGGCGCGTTCATGAACCGGCGGCTTCACGGATGGGGCTTCGCAAAGATGCACGCCCAGATTCGGTACAAGGCCACCGAGAAAGGGATTCGCGTGGAAACAGTGAATCCTGCATACACCTCAAAGACGTGCCACTGTTGCGGAGAGCAGGGCTACCGACCCGACCAAGCGACGTTCAAGTGTTCCAACTCGGAGTGTTGGGTTTCGGAGTACCACGCAGACATCAACGCCGCGCTCAATATTGCAGACCGCTACCTCGGCGGAGAGAGCCATTCAAGAGAACACACGGATGGCGATGACTCGGCTGAGGAAGGGGGTCGTTTGACCGGCCCGCAAGACAGCCAAGCCGATGCTGAAACCCAGCAATTGACGCTTGGAGCGTATGCGTCTTGAAACCTTAGGGCCGCGCTCGGCCTGAAATCCCATGGTGGGATTCCCGCGACTTTAGGCGCGGGAGGTGGTCAACTCTACTGGGCAGTGCGGGCAAGAGGGTGGCCATGAGAACCAGGCTCGTCCCACCCACGGCCACCGGGAGCCACAACGGTTTTGTCCCGGCCGTCCGACCGCCGAGTCATGCCGTTCGGAGCCGACGAGGCCGGCAAGGGACCGGCGCTGGGGTCGATGTTCGCCGCGGCCCTCTACGTCGCTGACCCGAGTGCGCTCCCCGAGGGAGTCGCGGACTCGAAACGCCTGTCCCCGGAGCGCCGCGAGGAGCTCGCCGCCGCCCTTCGAGGGGACGACCGGGTCCGGATCGGCGTCGCCGAGATCACGACCGAACGGATCGACGACCCCGAGACCGATATGAACGGGCTCGCGGTCTCCGCCCACGCCGAGGCGATCGACGGGGCGCTGTCGGGGCTCGGCGGCGACGAGCCGGTCCCGGGGCTGTGTGACGCCTGCGACACCGACGCCGCCCGTTTTGCGGATCGGGTCGAGGCGGCCTGCGAGGCCGCCGTGGCGGTCGAGGCCGAACACGCCGCCGACGACGCGGACCCGGTCGTCGCCGCGGCGAGCATCGTCGCGAAGGTCTCCCGGGACGCCCACGTCGCGACTCTCGCCGAGGAGTACGGCACGGTCGGCAGCGGCTACCCGAGCGACCCGACGACCCGCGCGTACATCGAGGGCTACGTCGCCGACCACGGCGAACTGCCGCCCGCTGCCCGGGAGTCGTGGGCGACCTGCGCCGACGCGCTCGCGGCGGCCGAACAACGCGGGCTGGGGGAGTTTTGAACATGGCGGGTCATGCAAGCCTCATCTCCTTGCCGATACCGTGGTTATCCCGTCGCGTGACAGGGAGGCGACGATGAACGGCGACGACTGGGGGCCGTTTCGTGCGGGCAAGTCGATCTACACGGAGATCAGCGAGGTCGTCCTCGCGGGGATCGCGATCATCGTCCCGATCGTCGTCACCGTCTACGTGCTCCAGGTGGCACTCGGGTTCGTCGCCGGCGCGCTCGGACCGATCATCGCCTTTCTGGACTTCGTCGGCGTGTTCGATCTGATCGAGGCGACCGGCTTTCTTCCCCTGCTCGCCGACATCGGGCTCTACCGCTGGACGATCGACTTCCTCACCGAGATCATCGCGTTGCTCGCGCTGTTCGCGCTCATCGTCGTCATCGGTCTGATCGCCTACCACCCGTGGGGCCGGCGACTGGTCGACTTCTTCGACGTCGCCATCGAGTCGATCCCCGGGGTCGGCACCGTCTATCGGAGCTTCCGGCGGATGGGCGACATCATGCTCGACGACGACGTCGACAACTTCCAGGAGGTCAACCTGGTCGAACTCCACGGCGAGGGAACGTACGTCATCGGCTTCCGGGTGGGCGAGGCCCCTTCGGTCGTCGAGGACGCGACCGGCGACGGGTCGGTGACGATGTTCATCCCGTTCGCGCCGAACCCGGTCACTGGTGGGTTTCTCACCTACGTCTCGCCCGACCAGCTCCACGACGTCGAGATGACAGTCGAGGAGGGAGTCCGGAACATCATCACCAGCGGCGTCTCCGGCCACGAGTCCGACCAGGCCGATATCGACCTCGCGCTCGACACTCCCGTCGTCCAGGAGGTCATCGAGAACGGGCCGGATCTGACCGACTCCGGCGACGAAGCCGACGAGACGACCGACGGCCGGCGGTTCCGGGCCGGGAGCGACGCGGCCAGAGACGAGCACGCCGGCGGCGACCGGGAGAACGACCGCCGGAACTGATCGCGTCCTTTATTCCGCCCCCGAGTGATCGACCGCTGTGCTCTCCGTCCTCGCTCTCCTCGCCGTCGCCGCGGTCGCGACCGCGGTCGTCTGGGTCGGCAGCAGCCGTCTCGAGGACGCCGCCGCCGACCTCGCGGTCGCCTACGGCGCGCCCGCGGTCGTCCAGGGCGCGATCATCGCCGCCGTCGGCTCGAGCATGCCCGAGCTCGCGAGCGTCCTCGTGGCGGCGGGACTCCACGGCGAGTTCGAACTCGGGATCGGCGCCATCGTCGGCTCGGCCGTGTTCAACCTGCTCGTGATCCCCGCGATCTCGGTGCTCGTCGGCGGACGCGCGGAGACGAGCCGCGACCTCGTCTTCAAGGAGTCGCTGTTCTACATGCTCGCGGTCGCGACCCTCCTGCTCACCTTCTCGCTTTCGGTGATCTACTACCCCACCGACGGTGCCCTCTCGGGGAACGTGACCCGCCCGCTCGCGCTCGTCCCCCTCGCGCTCTACGGGCTCTACCTCTACACCCAGTATCTCGAGATCTCGGAGGGGGGCATGACCCGGGACGCCTCGATCGCGCTGGGACGGACCTGGCTCCGCTTCGGAGGCGGCCTCGTGTTGATCGTCATCGGGGTCGAGGGGCTCGTCCGGGCGGCCATCGGGCTCGGCGACGCGTTCGGAACCCCCGCCTTTCTCTGGGGGATGACCGTCGTCGCCGCGGGCTCGAGCGTCCCCGACGCGTTCGTCAGCATCGTCGCGGCCCGGGAGGGCCGGCCGACGGTGAGCCTGGCGAACGTGCTCGGGAGCAACGTCTTCGACCTGCTGGTGGCGATCCCCGTCGGGGTGCTCGTCGCCGGCTCGTTCCCGATCGCCTTCCCCAACGTCGTCCCGATGATGGCCTTCCTGGTCGGGGCGACCGTCGCCTTCTTCGTCATCGCGCGCACCGAGATGGCCCTCTCCCGGCGGGAGGCCTGGCTGTTGCTCGGCCTCTACACTTGCTTCGTCGTCTGGCTCGTCGTCGAGAGCGTCGGCCTCACGGGCGTGCTCCCCGAGACCGGGTAGGGTGGAGCCAGCACGCCCGTCACTCCTCGTCCTCGTCCTTCCACTCGCCCGGGTTCACGTCGTGGTACTCGCCTTTTGCCTGCCGGGGGGTCGGCCAGACCGTCACTCCCAGGAGCGCGAGGTAGTAGCCGAGGACGACCGCGACGACGACGGTTCCCGGGATCCCCGGGACCGAGGCCGTCTCGAGCCAGTCTTCCCCCGAGACGAAGACCGTGATCCGGAAGATCCACGCGACCAGCAGGACGCTCTGGAGGGGGAAGTACACCCGCCGCAGGCGCCGGGTCATCGCCTCCCGCCTCGAGACCTTCAGCGTCGGCTTCCGGAGGTCGTCGGCGATCGCCCGGCGCCACTCCCGGTGGACCGCCCCGTCGGGATCGAAGGCGTTGGCGAAGACGTTCTCCTCGATCAGACGGACCCGCGCCCGCGTCGCGTCGTACGACCGGTATCGCCGGAGGTCGAAGGCCAGAAGGATCGACAGCGCGAGCATTCCGATCAGCAGGAAGTACGGCGGGCTGTCGGGGGTCGCAAACGACAGCGCGAGGACGGCGGCGAGCAGGCCGATCGCCCAGTCGACGGTGAGGTCGAGCCGGCTGACCCCCGTCGACATCTGGCCGACCTCGCCGCGGTAGTAGTGGGGGAGCAAGGAGAGGAAGTCCGAGGACTCCCGCCCGGCCTCGGCGGCCACCTCGCGTCCTTCCTCGCGTTCGGGGTCGAACGAGTCGTCGTCGGGTCCCATGCCACGAGTAGGGTCCCAGCGGATAAAACACGCCGCGTCGCCGGGCGTGACGTCCCGGTTTCGGCGACGGTCGGGGGGCGAGAGCCAGTGGCGCCGCGACGCCGGCGGGCTACTCCCCGGTCAGCAGGTATCGCAGGATGTCGCCGTAGGCCGGACGGGTGACGAAGACGCCGATCAACACCCCGAGGATGGTGATGATCGCGAACCCGCGCAGATCGCCGAGGCTGAGGACGGCGAGGGGCGCCATCGCGATGATCGTCGTCGCGGCGGCGGCCCCGATCACCCAGAACGCCTTCCTGAAGCGGGAGGCGAACACCCGCCGGGAGTTGACGTCGCCTTCCTCCATCACCTCGTCGGCGATGATGATGAGGTCGTCGACGCCGGTGCCGACGACCGCGATGAAGCCGGCGACGTGGGAGAGATCCAGGGGCATCCGGATCGCCGCCGCGAAGCCGAGCAGGATCACCACCTCCGCGAGCGCGGTCACGACCATCGGCCCCGCGACCCGCCGGTCGGCGTAGCGGAGGTAGACGACGCCGCTCACCGTCAGTACCGAGAGGACGCCCGTGACCAGCGAGAACAGCTTGAACTGGTCGGCCAGGGCGGGCTCGACCGAGAACGTCCGGTCGTTCTCGAAGTCAAGCGGCGCCCGCAGGCTCCCCGCTCGGAGGTTGACCGACAGCGCCTGGGCCTCGGCCTGGGAGGGCGCGGCCATGACGAACTGGGGGTCCTCGACCCACTCGCCGGTCCGCATCGGCCCCGCGAGATCGGGACCCATGCTGTGGGCGTCGACGACCTCGCCGTCGACGATGGTCAGCAGACAGTAGTTTTGCCCCTCGGTTCCGGGCTCGCCGAAGCCACACTGGCCGACCCCCGGACCCGTGAAGCCGTACTCGTTCATCGCGGCCTGGAACTCCGGGGCCGCCTCCTCGGAGACGCTCACCGGGACATGGTGGCCGTTCTGCTCGTTGTATGCCGCCGGATCGACGCCCGCGAAGTCGCCCTGCTCGAGGACCGTCTCGTTGGTCTGGCCGCCCTCGCCGTCGGGGTAGTGAGCCCGGACCTCGACGATCCCGCGGTCGGAGAGCAGGGTGCGAAGCTCCGCGGGCGTGCGGTCGGGGACCTCCGTAACGATGTAGTACTGGCCGTTGGGGGCCGACGACTGGGAGACCCGCCCGCCCGAGAGGCCGGCCTCGTTGATCTTCGTCTCGATCGTCCGGATGATCGAGTCCCGTGTCGACTGGGTGACGCCGTCGCGGACGTCGCCTTCCGTCGCATCGACGCCGGCCGCCTGGAGAGTCGCGGCGAACTCCTCGTGGGAGACGTCGTCGACGAACAGCTCGGCGGTGTGAAAGCCGCTTTCCTGGTGGAACTGGACGCTGACGTTCGCGGAGTCGACCCCGAGTTCGTCCTCGAGGGTCGCCTCGACCTCGCCCGCCCGGTCGGGTTCGATCTCCAACCCCTCGGCGGTGGTACCGACGACCGGGGCGCTGATCCGGGTGCCGCCGTCGAGCCCGAGTCCGTAGGCGAGGTTCGTGGGGGTGGCGCCGGCGTCGGCGCTCTCGTTTCCGCCGCCGGCGAACTCGTCCTGGGGGAGGAGCCCGCCGGGGACGAACAGCGCGACGAGGGCGACGCCCACGAGGATCACGAGGAGGATGACCCGCCAGTGGGCCCCGACGACCGATCGAAGTCCCATCAGCGGGCCACCCCCTCGTGGACGTACCACCGCAGGAGGCTCAGGTTCAGCAGGTAGGTGTTCAGCAGGTCGGCCGCCAGCCCGACGAAAAGGATCAGCCCGATCGAGGAAAGCAGGTCGATGCCGAAGGCGGTCGCGGCGACGGCCATCACCGCCATCGCGGCCATCGAGGTCACGGTCATCGTCACCCCGGTTCGCATCGCGCGGTGGACGCTCTCGGTGAAGTCGCCGCCCCGCCGGAGCACCGAGTTGTTGAGCAGGATGTCGGAGTCGACGGAGTAGCCGATCAGCATCAGGAGTGCAGCGACGGTGCCGAGTGAGAGCGGGATCCCCACGAGGTTCATCACCGCAAGCGGGATCACGATGTCCGAAAACGCCGAGACGACGATGGCGACGCTCGGGACGACCGTCCGGAAGAGCGCGAACGCGAGGAGACTCATTCCGACGAAGGCGGCTCCCACCCCCAAAAGCGCGGTCCGCTGGGCCTGGGCGCCGAAGGCGGCGGACGTCGACGTCACCGACTGGACGACCTCCCCGTCGCCTGCCGGCTCCAGGTTGGCCTCGGCCTGTTCGCTCAGGGCGGACTCGTCGGTCGAGGCGAACTGGACGATGTAGCGGTCGTCGTCGGCCTGGACGGCCTGGACCGACTCGGGTTCGGCGTCGAACGCCGCGGGGATCTCGGCGCGGTCGCTGGCGGTGTCGACGGTCAGCTCGGTTCCGCCGGCGAACTCGATGCCCATCGCGACGGGCGCGCCGGTCAGCAGGTACCAGCCCAGCAGTATCGCGAGCGCGAGGGCCAACACCGCGAGCGGAACCGCCGCGAGCTGGCGGTCGGAGTAGGGCGTGTAATCGATCTCCGGGACGTCGAAGCCCCCCATCGTCCGCACGTCGAACGGACCCCAGGTAAGCCTTCTCACTTCCGCCAGCGGGCGCCGACCACGACGCGGCTCCAGGCGGGCGGGAGAGCTTTCCCCCTCGAGGCCGTGTACTGAACATGGCTCGAGGGACCGACCGACACGGCGGAGCGAGCGAGGAACCGACCGCGGAGGCCGACCGGATCGTCGTCTCCTACCCCGCGGACCTCTCGGAGTGGGGCCGCTCCCGGCTTGAGGAACCCTCGTTTCTGGCGTGGCTCGGAAAGACCCACGACGCGGCCGCGGCGGGCGACGTCTGGGAGGAGTTCGTCGACGTCGGCTGCTGTGGCTCGACGCTCGACGTCCCCCTCCGCGTCGAGGAGATCGAGGGCGGCTCGCGGGTCGGCGGGGACACCGAGATCGAGTACGCCGTCCGGGAGGCCTGCGGGATCGAGGGGAGCTGGCAGGTCCAGAGCGAGGGAGCTCCCGAGAGCTAACGACGGTCGGCGGGCTACTCGTCGGCTCCATCGGCGCCGTCGGCACTCGGCGACCGACTGGGAGAGTCGGGCTCGAAGCCGTCGCCACGGCCGACGCTTCCCGTCTCCGTACGCTCCCCTCGTTCGCCCGTCGGCGGGCCGTAGCGCGCGGGCGGCCGCTCCCACCGGACCCGGCGCCGTTCGGACGCCGGCTCTACCCGTCGAACCGGCGTCTCCACGTAGAGCTCGACGAGGAACTCCGCCTCGAGGGACTCGAGGCTGACCGGCCCCTCGCGGTCGCGTTCCGTCCGCTCGAGGAACCGCCGTAGCTCCGTCGAGATCGGGTCCTCGGACTCGATCTCCAGGTCGTCGTGGATGACGGCCGCGGTCCCGTCGCCGTCGATGACGTGTAGCTTCATCTATTGCGTTCGGTTCTCATCGGAGACGGCCGTCCCGCAGGTCGTCCGGACTCCACCATGCGACCGGACGCCGCCGGGACCCGTCTCGCTACCGGGATACAGCGAGCGTCTCGACAAAAGCGTGTCCCAATTTCTCGCCCCGAATCCGCAGAAAGAAGGGACGGCATCCAAACGTTCATTCCGTCTCGCTCCGGGTCGATCGCGTCGAACGCGTCGAACGCGTCGAGAGTCCTCGAGGGGGGCACCCCACTGACGCGGCCGCCGGCCGTCGCGACCGGGGCGGAGTATTAGTCCCCGCGGGCCGTCCGTGGTCCATGGCCGAACGGGTCGAACTCTCCGACTGGGTGGAACTGACCGCACAACTGCGCCGGTTCGCCGACGGCGCGGAGACGACCGTCGACGACGACCGGATCCGGATCGAGTTCGGATCGGCCCACGTCGAGATCGGGCGGGAGGGGCGCGTCGAGACGGGGATGCCCCTCCACGGGTTCGAGCGGGAGGGCGACGCCGAGTTCGTCGTCGACCACGAGGCGGGCACGCTCACCGTCGAGGGCGAGACCACGAGCTACACGTTCAGACGGCCCTAGAGGTACTCCCGGAGGTACTCGTCGTCGTGGAGGGCCTCAGGAAGCGACTCGAACCACCGGGCCGCCTCGATCTCGTCCTCGGCGACGCCCAGTTCCGAGGGATCGGGGATCTCGCCGCTCGCGCGGGCCGAATAGACGACGAACCGTGCCGAGAACCGCTCCCGGCCGTCGTCCGCCGAGACGTAGCGCTGGTCGAGGACGACGAGCGGCGAGCCGACGGTCCCCTCGAGTCCGGTCTCCTCGCGTAGCTCCCGGCGGGCCGCGGCCGCCGGCGGTTCGCCGGGCTCGACGCTCCCGCCGGGGAGAAACCAGCCGTCGGTCCAGGCGTTCCTGACGAGCGCGATCCGCCCGTCGGGGTCGAGGACTCGCGTCGCGGCCGCGAGCGCGGTTCCCTCGAGGGCCCACTCCCGGAGGTCGTGGAGTTTGGACTCGGGGAGCCTGAGAGTCTGTGGCTCGCGCGGGACCTCCGGTGGAAACCGATCCATCAGTCGGGTGAATCAGTCCGGCAGGTAGCGCACGCTGACGACGCCCTCCCCCTCCTCGGCCGACCGCCGCACCTCGACCCGGACGGCCTCGAGACGGGCCGCCCGCGCGACCGTCTCCGTGTCCTCGAGGACGTCCTCGGCGGCGGCCTCGACCTCGCCGGGCGGGACCGGGAGAACGTGGATCTCGCCGGTTCCCGCCCGCTCGATCCGGGCGACGTCGCCGACGTCGGTCCCGGCGGCGACCTCCTGCTCCTGGGTGGTGGGTGCCAGATCGCTGTCGACGACCTCGACGGTCCGGCGATCCTCGATCTCGGCCACCTCCCAGGTGACCTCCATCGGCGGTTCGGGCGCGAGGGTCGCCTCGAGGACGTCGCCCGTCTCGAGGTCGGGGTTCGCAGAGAGGGTGTGGAGCTGTGCGGTTTCTACATCCCGGACGATGGCGCTGTCGGGGTCGGCCTCGGTGACGATGAAGGTCCCGCTCCGTTCGCTCATGGGCGGGGGGAGGCGAGCCGCGGGCTTCGGGCTTTCGTTAGCGCGAGCGCAGGTGGACGGCGTAGATCGCGAGCGCCGCGACGACCGGCAACAGGAGGCCGACGGGGGCGGGGAGGGCGTACAGCGCCTCCAACAGGGCGCCGCCCGTCCCGTCGGTCCCGACCTGCTGGGCGGGTGGCGTCGAGACGATCAGGGCGACGTACACCGACGCGGCGAACGCGAAGCCCGAAACCGCGAGCCGGCGGTCGTAGGTCGCGTCCGCCCCCCTATCGCGGTCGCCGCTGCCCCGACGATGCCGGCGAGCGACGAACAGCACCGGGGCGACGAGGGGGCCGACGACGAGCAGGGCGACGACGACGAAGAACGCGCGCATGAGCGAGATCGTCCCGCCGGAGGCGGCGGCCGTGTCCGCGATGAGGACGACCAGTGCGAGCGCGAAGATCACCGCAACGCCGGCGGCCAGCAGCCCGCCCACTGCCGCGTAGAGCTTGAACAGGAGGGAGCCGCTCCGGCGGAAGGCGTAGGGGAAGGCGCCGAGCAACCCGCTGTAGGACCGGTCGTCGGCCGCGTTTGCCATTGCCGAGGGTACGGCGGCCGGCGGAATAAGCGGTGCGGTCGGCGGATGGCGGAGCACGACGGGCCCGACGGACGACGTACGGCGACGGCTCACGACGGAACGCCTTTGGCCCCGGCGGTCGGGGCAGGCGTATGGAGATAGACGTCGGCAACGCGCTCGCGTCGGTCGCCTCGCCGGGGGTCTCGCGGGACTCGCTGGAACGCCTCGACGAGCGCGTCGCGCGGGCCCACGAACGCATCGAGGCCGGGCGCGCCGAGGGCGAACACGGCTACGCCGCCCTCGAGCTCCCCGTCGAGACCGACCCCGAGCCGATCCACGGCGCCGTCGACTCGTTGGAGATCGATCCCGAGGCGCTCGTCACGGTCGGCATCGGCGGCAGCGCCCTCGGCGCGAAGACGCTCGTCGACGCCCTCGGCTCCGGCGAGGTCGAGACGGTCTTTCTGGACAACGTCGATCCCGACTGGGTCTCCCGGCGGCTCGCCAACCTCCCCCTCGAGCGTACCGCCGTCAACGTCGTCTCCCGGTCGGGAACGACCGCCGAGACGCTCGCGAACTTCCTCGTCGTCAGGGAGGCCATGGAGGAGGCGGGCGTGGACTGGACCGACCGGACCGTGGTGACGACCGGCGAGTCGGGCCCGCTGGCCGAACTCGCCGACGGCCACGACCTCCCAAAACTCGCGGTCCCCGACGGAGTTCCGGGCCGGTTCTCGGCGCTCTCTCCGGTCGGGCTGTTCGCGCCCGCAGTCTGTGGCCACGACATCGAGGCGATCCTCGACGGTGCTCGCGCAGAACGCGAGACGCTCTCGGGATCGCTCTTTTCCTGTCCGGCCTACGCCTACGGCGCGACGACCTACGCCCTCGAGACGCGCGGGGCGTCGGTCAACGCGATGATGCCCTATGCTGAGTCCTTAGAGACCTTCGCCGAGTGGTTCGCCCAGCTGTGGGCCGAGAGCCTCGGCAAGGACGGGTTGGGCCAGGCGCCCGTCCGGGCGCTTGGCGCGACCGACCAGCACTCTCAGCTCCAGCGCTATCGCGCGGGTCCCCGCGACACCCTCGTCACGTTCGTCACCCCCCGGGAACGCGGGGAGCGAGAGATCCCCGACGCGGGGATCGAGGACCTGGACTACCTCTCGGGTGCGGGTCTCGAGGAGCTGATCGACGCCGAGTTCGAGGCGACCGAGGCGAGCCTCGCGGCCGCGGGCCGGCCGACCGTCCGCCTCGAGATCGACTCGGTAGACGCCCGCTCGGTCGGCGGCCTGCTCTACGGGATGGAGGCGGCCTGCGTGCTCGCGGGCGAACTCGCGGGCGTCTCCGCGTTCGACCAGCCCGCCGTCGAGTGGGCCAAACGCGCGACCCGCGGCCTGCTCGGCGGCGGCGAGTTCGCCGAGAGCGAGGCGGTCGCCGAGAAGACCGAACTGCGGATCGGCGGCCCGTCGGGCGCGTCGATGCGGTGACGCTTTGGGGGCGGAGCCGAAGGGAGAGGTATGACCGAACGGGTGGAGAGTGCGGGTGGCGTCGGCAGCGACCGGGTCGTCCCGGCCGTCGGGACGGTGCTGGCGGGGCTCGCGCTCGTGGGCCTGCTCTCGCCGGTGACCCGGAGCGGGGTCGACGCGCTCGCGGTGTTTGCGGCGGCCGGCCTCGCCGCCGCGGCCGTCGGCGCGTTCGTGCTCCGTCGCCACGGCGCCATCGGGAAGCGGCCGGCCGGGATCGTCGCCGCGGCCGCGAGCCTCGGCGCACTCTTGCTCGCGGGCTACGCGCTGAACCGGGGGCTGGTCGGGCCGGTCGGGTTCGGGCCGGTGTCGGTGCCGACGGTCGTCGTCGCCGTCCTCGCCGCCGGCGGCGCGCTGGCGCTCGGGGTCGCCGAGGCCGTCGGCCTCGGGGATCGCGAGGTCCTCACGCGGACGCGCCTCGCCATGGGTTTGGGGGTCGTCGGCGCGGTCGGCCTCCTCGCGGCGTACGCGGCGACCTTCGTCGTCGCCGTCCCGGCGATAGTCGTCCTCGGGACGTTCTCACAGACCGAGGAGATCGTCCTCTCGCAGCTCGGAATGGCCGTCGGCACCGGCGCGGTCGCCGTCGCCTACCTCCGGCTCACCGACCGGCCGTTGTCGTTTCTCGACGTTCGGGTCCCCTCCCTGCGGGACGTCGGCTGGACGGTCGGCGGGCTTGTCGCCCTCGTCGCCGTGTTGCTCGCGATCAGCGCGCTGATGAGCGCCGTCGGCGCCGAGCAATCGACGCACTCGACGGCCGAGGCAGCGGCCGAGAACCCCGAGATCCTCCTCGTGCTCATCCCCGCCGCCGTCCTCGTCATCGGCCCCTTCGAGGAGCTGCTCTACCGAAACGTCATCCAGAAGTCGCTGTACGGCGAGTTCTCGCGGGCCGGCAGCGTCGTCGTCGGCAGCGTCCTCTTCGCGGTCGTTCACGTCATTAGCTACAACACTGCCACGGTCGGCGCCGTGATCGCGAGCCTCGCGGTCGTCTTCGGGCTCTCGATCGTGCTCGGGGCCCTCTACGAGCGAACCGAGAACCTCGTCGTGCCCGCGCTGGTCCACGGGCTCTACAACGCGATCGTCTTCGCGAACCTCTACGTCACGTACGCGTGAGCGGGGCTCGGGGGCCACGACGGGTCGATAGAACGGATCGTCAGGACGGGTTCTTCCGGGCGAGCTCCGAGCCACAGATCGGACACCGCTCTTTCTCCTCGTCGAACTCCCGGCCACAGCCCTGACACTGGAAGCGCCAGTCGCGTTGTTCCTCGATCCCCTCGCGGGCGATCACCTCGACGTCCACGTTCAGCTTCTCGGCGACGTTCTGCATCGCGTAGTCGTCGGTGACGAGGACGGCGTCGAGTTCGAAGGCGGCGGCGACGAGTCTGACGTCGGTCTCCGAAAGCTCCGCTAAGTCGCCCGATTCCTTTGCGGCCCGCCGGACGGTCTCGAAGGTGTCGTCGTCGGGAATGTGGACGTACATCCCCGACCCCTCCATGGCGTCGTAACGGTAGGCGCTCTCGTCGGTCAGCTCCTCGCGGACCATCGGGATCGTCGCCGTCCGCTCGGTGGTGTGAAAGTCGTGGATGAACGCCGAGGAGTCGAGGACGTGCATGACCTCAGCGCTGGACGACGATGTAGTCTTTGACCGCACGGACCCGATCGATCGGGACGTAGAAGCGACCGGTGTCGTCCTGCTCGAAGTCGACGGATCGAGTGGCCACGTCGTCGTCGGGTTCGACGACGAGGTCGTGGAGCTTCCCCGAGTGCGTATCGACCGTGATGTTGTACAGCATCCCCAGTTCGGTGCCGTCCGAGCCCATGACGAGACGCCCGAACAGGTTCTCCGCGAGTACGTCGCTCATACCTCCCCTTCTGACTTATGACTATTAAACGCCACGGGGCCGCCGGGCCAGACGATGGGTTTAACTGTCGCCCCGGGGACCACATTACCAGTCCCTTCTCGGGTGGTCACCATGTCGGATACCGATACAGAGACGGACGCTCATACACCCTCCCTCAGAACGCCGATCGTCGCCGTGCTCGGCCACGTCGACCACGGCAAGACGAGCCTGCTGGACAAGGTCCGGGGTTCGGCGGTCATCGAGGGCGAAGCCGGCGCGATCACCCAACACATCGGCGCGACCGCGGTGCCCCTCGAGGTCATCTCTGAGATCGCGGGCGACCTCGTCGAGCCCGACGACTTCGACCTCCCCGGACTCCTGTTCATCGACACGCCGGGCCACCACTCGTTTACTACCCTGCGATCGCGGGGCGGCGCGCTCGCGGACATCGCGATCCTGGTGGTCGACGTCAACGACGGCTTCCAGCCCCAGACCCGCGAGGCCCTCGAGATCCTCCAGCGCTCGGAGACCCCCTTCATCGTCGCGGCGAACAAGGTCGACACCGTCCCGGGCTGGAACGCCAACGAGGACACCCCGATCCAGAGCACCTACGACCAGCAATCCGAGCGCGTCCAGGGCGCCGTCGACACCGCCCTCTACGAGATCATCGGCCAGCTTTCGGAGGCGGGGTTCTCCGCGGACCTCTACTGGCGGGTCCAGAACTTCCAACGCAACGTCGGCGTCGTCCCCGTGTCGGCGATGACCGGCGAGGGGGTGCCGGACCTGCTGGCGGTGATGATGGGGCTCTCCCAGCGCTACATGAAAGCGGAGATGGAGATCGATGTCGCCGGTCCCGGCGTCGGCACCGTGTTGGAAGTAAAGGAGGAGAAAGGGTTCGGGACGACGATCGACACCGTCCTCTACGACGGAACGATCCGGGCCGACGACCGCCTCGTCGTCGGCGGAACCAACGACCCGATCGTCACCGACGTCCGGGCCTTGCTCCAGCCCCGCCCGCTCGCCGAGATCCGCACCGAGAGCCGCTTCGAGCGCGTCGATGAGGTCTCTGCGGCCTCGGGGATCAAGATCGCCGCGCCCGACCTCGGCGATGCGATGGCCGGCGCGCCCGTCCGAGTGGTCAGAGACCGTCCCGTCGAGGACGTGATCGCCGAAGTCAGGGCCGAACTCGCCGACATCGCCGTCGACACCGCCGATGAGGGCGTCGTCGTCAAGGCCGACACCCTCGGCAGTCTCGAGGCGATGGCCGACGCCCTGGCCGACGCCGAGGTCCCCATCGTCCGCGCGGAGGTCGGCGACGTCGCCCCCCGGGACGTCTCGGTCGCCTCGACGGCCGACGACGCGAACGAACGCGTCATCCTCGGTTTCAACGTCGACGTGCTGGACGACGCCGAGCGCCGCGCCGAGATCGACGACGTTCGCCTGTTTACCGACGACGTCATCTACCAGCTGATCGAGGGCTACGAGCGGTTCGTCGAGGAGCGCGAACGCGCCCAGCAGGACACGGTCCTCGAGTCGATCACTCGACCCGCCCGCTTCCGGATCCTCCCCGATCACGTCTTCCGCCAGAACGATCCCGCGGTCGTCGGCGTCGAGGTCGGCTCGGGCACGATCCGGACCAACGCCTTCGTCGCCGCCTTCGAGGGCAACGAGACCGATCGCGTCGGCCAGATCAAGGGCATCCAGGAACAGGGCGAGGACGTGGACGAGGCCCGCGCGGGCGAGCGCGTCAGCGTCGCCATCGACGGCCCAACCGTCGGCCGCGACATCGAGGAGGACGACGAGCTCTGGATCGAACTCCCCGAGAAACACGCGAAGATCCTCGAACAGGAACTCGCCGACGAGATACCCGCCGACGAACTCGAGGCGCTCAACATGTACTTGGAGCGCCGCCGGAAACGCGACCCCTTCTGGGGGAAGTAGCTCCTCGCTCGGAGAACACCCGCTACTCGGTCACGGTGAACTCGCTGCCGATTCCGAGATCGGTGTCCTCCCTGCCCTCCGGCGAACTGACGCTCCAGTAGACGAACCGGTACGTGCCCGGTTCGAGGGGCTCACAGACCGCGTACGGCGTTTCGCCGAGCGTCGGCTTCGCCATCCCCTCCCGGGTCAGCGTCAGCGACCACTCGAACCACGCGGTCGGCGGGGACGACTCCGGCTTTATCGAGCCCATATCCATCCAAGTCTCGAGGGCCGAATCCACCCGATAGATGGATTCCCAGCCGTCGTCGGTCTCCCGTTCGACGGTGAACTTCTCGCCGGTTCCGAACCGGGAGTTGTCGTCTCCCTCCAGCCATCGAAGCGTCGCCGTGATCTCCTCGCCGAGCGCGACGGGGTCGGGAGAGACCTCGAGTTCGAACATCTCGCCGGTGTCGTACTCGAGCCGTCCGTACTCGACCTCCTCGAACTTCCCCGAGAGGGGAACGAGACTCTCGCCACACGACGGCGGCTCCCGGAGCTCCATCCCGCTGTCCTCCGGGGAGTTTATTCTGGGACTCCCGTGCCAGCCGATCGTCTCGTTCGAGTCGCCGGAGTCCGTGGAATCTGTGGAATCGGTAGACCTGTTCGAGTCGTTCGATTCGGTGGATCGATTCGAGTCGTTTGACTCGGTAGACCCGTTCGAGTCGGTGGATTCCGTGGATCCATCGGATTCGGTAGAACCGTTCGATTCCGTGGATTCGTCGGAGTCAGTCGAGTCGCCGTCTCTCTCGTCGCTCCCGCCGGGATCGGAGTCGCCATCGCTCAGACAGCCCGTGAGGACGAGTCCCGTACCCGCTCCGACCGTCGAAACGAACGCGCGCCGGTCCATACCCGTCCTTGACCGTCACCCAAAGAAAAACGTGGGTAACGTGAAACGTTCTTTTCACCCAAACCCGAGTGGCGGAGCCGACAGGGATCGACCGTCTACCGCGCGGTCGGCTCGACGCCGTCGCCGATGGCCTGTTTGACCTGGAGGGCTGCGCTCGCGGCCAGCCCGCGGGCGACCTCCGAGCGTTCGTCGGCCGCGATCATCTCGTCGTCGATGGCCGCCTCCACGTCGGGCGTAAAGCCCGCGCTGACGGGGTGGCCGACCGGCGGGCGGACGGCGACGCGGACCTGTGGGCCGGTCGCGCCGTCGGCGACGTCGCCCTGGACGACGTACTCGTCGGGGAGGAACTCCCGGGTTAGGGCGGCGATCCGGGAGACGTCCCGGTTGAGGGCGCGTTTCTGCTCGCCGGACAGCTCGGCGACATCCTCGGCCGCCCGTTCCCCGGCGTTCGTGACACCCGGCAGCCCACCGTACGGCGTGTTTCCGTTCATGAGAACTCGCTACCCCCACAAGGAGTCGCCCGATCAAAAAGCGTTCGGCTCCCGTTGTGACCGGTTCGCACACGTCGATCGGAGGGTGCCCACGGAGTCGGAACCGACTGCGAGGGTGGCCGCCGATCGCTACAGGATCGGCTCGCTCTCGCCGTAGACGGCGAGGACGACCGCCGACGTGTACGTCCCCGGCTCGGCGCTCGCGGTCTCGACGCGGTCGTCGGGTTCGCCCAGATCCCACTCCCGAAGGTCGCCGCCGGCCTCGAGACCCTCCCGGACCCGACGGCGGACGTCGTCGGCGTCGGCCTCGCCCGCGGCCTCGTAGAACAGTCCCGGCCCCGACTCTCCCTCTCGAGTCCAGCCCAGCGCCGCGCTTGCCCGGCCCGGGCCGGCGACGGTCGCCCGCGCCTCGACGACCGTCAGTTTCTCGCCCACCGGTCCGAGATCCGGGGCGGTTCCGACCGCCCGAACCTCGGCGTCCTCGGGGATCACCGAGGAGACGGGGACCAGGTTGTAGTTGCAGATCCCCGCCGCCGCGAGCGCCGCGTCGTAGGCGGCCATCTCCGTCGGCGCCGACGCCGACCCCCGGACGATCCGAATCGTTCCCATTGGCTGGGGTCGGGGATCGGCGGCGTAAGGGCTTGCGATCCGTGGACGACCTGCGCGATCAGGGTGGCGGTCGGTGGCCGTGAGCGGAGCCTGAAGAACTGAAGGCTCCGCGATCCAACGAAAGAGCAAGCCCTTTCGAGCATCGTGAAACCGAAGGTTTCGCTCAACGGGAAAGGGCAGGCGTCCTATCGATACTCACCGCGAGCGACTGCAAGGAGCGAGCGGGCCGACGACCGATGTGGCGCGAACGAAGTGAGCGAAACGGAGAGAGGAGTGCTTTTCATCAACGCTAAGCGGAATCGGAGATTCCGCGAGGTCCGAAAGAGCGCGATTCGCGCTCTTTCGAGATTTTGCCGAGTGCGGTCGCCTTGCGACCGCACGCAGCGCAAAAGGTTGGTCGTCTATTGGTAGAAGTAGCCCGCCGCGGGCACGACGTCGCTCCCGTCGTCGTCCTCGATCTTCTCGATGGCGGCCTCGAAGTCGCCGGTCTCGACGGTGGTCCGGTCGTCCCGGATCGCGAACATCCCGGCCTCGGTCGTTAGACTCTCGATCTCGGCGCCGCTGTAGCCGTCGGTTTCGGCGGCGAGGGCGGCGAAGTCGACGTCCTCGGCGACTTCCATCCCGCGGGTGTGGATCTCGAAGATCCGCTCGCGGCCCGCCTCGTCGGGTTCGGGGACCTCGATGAGGCGGTCGAAGCGGCCGGGCCGGAGGATCGCGCGATCGAGCATGTCGAAGCGGTTGGTCGCGGCGATGATCCGGACCTCGCCGCGGGCCTCGAAGCCATCCATCTCGGAGAGCAGTTGCATCATCGTCCGCTGGACCTCCGCATCACCGGAGGTCTTTGACTCGGTTCGGGTGGCGGCGATGGCGTCGATCTCGTCGATGAAGATGATGGCGGGCTCTCGTTCGCGGGCCATCTCGAAGAGGTCCCGGACGAGCCGGGAGCCCTCGCCGATGAACTTCCGGACGAGTTCCGAGCCGGCCATCTTGATGAAGGTGGCGTCGGTCTTGTTCGCGACCGCTTTGGCGAGCATGGTCTTGCCCGTGCCCGGCGGGCCGTAGAGCAGGACGCCCGAGGGCGGGTCGATTCCGACCTCCTCGAAGACCTCGGGCTGGGAGAGGGGCTGTTCGACGGCCTCGCGGACGTCTCGGACCTGCTCGTCGATGCCGCCGATCTCCTCGTAGCCGACCTCGGGGCTCTCGGTGATCTCCATCGCCTGGGCCCGCGCGTCGGTCTCGGCGTTGAGCACCGTCTGGATGCCAAAGGAGTCGTCGACGGCGACCCGGTCGCCGGCGTCCAAGCGCTCGTAGGTCCGCGGGGCGGCCTCGGTCAGCACCTCCTGATTGTTGCCGTGTTGTTTGACGACGACCTCGCCGTCGTCGAACGTGTCCTCGACGGTCGCGACGTACAGCGAGGAGCTCTTCAGGGCCTTGTTCTCGCGTTCGACGCGGTCTGCCTCCTCCTGGAGTTGCTCGCGGCGCTCGGTCGCGGCCTCGAGCTGGTCGTCGAGTTCGGCGTTGACCTCGGCGATCTCGTAGAAGTGAGAGCGAAGCGCCTCGAGTCGTTTGTCGTCGGGTAGCTCCGGATCGATCTCGCGCGTCGGTCGATCGGGAAGCGACGGGCTTCGGGACATCCTGTTGTACACCGGTAAGTCGTGGACCGTAAATGTGCCTTTGGGTCCCGACCGTTTTCTCGGGCTTCGACCGAATCGCGGGTCTGACGGCCGAACGCGCGAGTAATCCCCGCTTACGCGTCCAGCAACGACTCGAGGTCGGCGATCCGGTCCTCGTAGCTCCCGATCGCGCGCTCGATCGGCTCGGCGGAGTCCATGTCGACGCCCGCGATCCGGAGGAGCTCGAGGGGGTACTCCCTGGACCCGCTTCGGAGGAACTCGCGGTAGTCGGCCGCCCGCGCCTCGCCGTCCTCCTCGATACCGTCGGCGATGGCGAGCGCCGCGACGATCCCGGTCGAGTACTGGTAGACGTAAAAGGCCCGGTAGAAGTGGGGGATCCGCATCCACTCGCGGGCGATCCGGTCGTCTACCGCCGCGGGTTCGTAGTAGCGGCCCTTGAGGTCGCCGTAGAGCTCGTCCAGACGGTCGGCGGTCAGCG
The DNA here is from genome assembly GCF_003344565.1 of Saliphagus sp. LR7. Classification (NCBI taxonomy): domain Archaea; kingdom Methanobacteriati; phylum Methanobacteriota; class Halobacteria; order Halobacteriales; family Natrialbaceae; genus Saliphagus; species Saliphagus sp. LR7. The sequence continues at coordinate 19,646 of NZ_QPND01000004.1, forward strand.
CCTCCCCTTCCTCTTCCAGCCGGTGGGTCTCGTGTTCAAACTCCGCGAACAGCGTCTGGCGGAACAGCGTCGAGCGCACCCGTTCGAGGAACTCGTTGACGACGTGGCGCCGGAACGCCTCGTCCTCGACGGTCGCGAGGAGGTGGTTGGTGAGCAACGCCTCGTTGACCGTGCTCGCGACCTCGGCGACGAAGATCTCGTAGCCCGAGTAGACGTAGGGCTGGCTCTCGGAGGCGAGTTCGGAGTGCATCGAGTGGCCCAGTTCGTGGGCCAGGGTGTACATCGAGGAGACGTCGTCCTGGTAGTTCATCAGGATGAACGGCTGGGTGTCGTACGTCCCACCCGAGTACGCGCCCGATCGTTTGCCCTCGTTCTCGTAGACGTCTACCCACCGGGAGTCGAGACCCTCGGCGACCCGGGACTGGTACTCCTCGCCCAGCGGCGCGACCGCCTCGACGACGTGGTCGGTCGCCTCCTCGTAGGAGAGGTCGGGACCCTCGTCGCCCGTCAGGGGCATGTAGAGGTCCCACATCCGGAGCTCGTCGAGTTCCAGGGCGTCCCGCTTGAGTTCGGCGTGGCGGTGGAGCGCCCCGAGGTTGTCGTTGACCGTCTCGACCAGGGTGTCGTACACCGAGACGGGGACGTTCGGGCCGTCGAGGGCGGCCGCGCGGGCCGTGTCGTAGTTGCGGGCGCGGGCGAGTTTCACGTCGGATTTGACGCTGTTCTTATAGGCGGAGGCGACCGTGTTGCGTACGTCGCCCCACTCGTCGAAGTACGTCTCGTGGACCCGCCGACGGAACTCCCGGTCGGGGCGTTTGAGCAGCGTCGTGAAGTTGCTCTGGGTCAGTTCGACGGCCTCGCCATCGCTGTCCTCGACGTCGGGAAACGTCATGTCGGCGTCCGACAACATGCTGTAGACATCGCCGGTCGCCCCCGTCACCTCGCCCAAGTCGGCGAGGAGGGCCTCGACCTCCGCCGACCGGGTGTGGGGTTTCATCCGGAGGACGTCGTCGACGTAGTGGTCGTAGGTCTCGAGTTCGGGTTCGGCCTCGTACATCGCCTCGAACTCCTCGCGGGTGAGCGACTGGATCTCGGGTTCGAGATACGAGCCTGCCGACTGGGCCTCGGCGGCAAGCGACTGGGCGCGGGCCGAAAGCGCCTGGTAGCGCTGGTCGGTCGTGTCCTCGTCGCTTCGCATCCGGGCATAGGAGGCGACCATCGCGACCTCGCGCATGACCTCCTCGTGGCAGGCGAGGGCGTCGAGGAGGGTCCCGGCGTCCTCCACGGCGCGTCCCTCGTAGGACTCCAGCTCGTCGATGCGATCCTCGACGGCCTCGTAGGCCGCCTCCCAGTCGTCGTCGCTCGCGTAGATGCTCTCCAGATCCCACTTGTCGGCGGGGTCCACCTCGGACCGTTCGGGAACCGAACTCATGGCACGGGTTTCGAATCGCAACGGGTAAAGCGTGACGAACGCCGCGAGGGAGAGAGAATCGCGGCCGTCGCCGCTTCCGACAGGGTGATTCGGCTCGCCCCGGAACGGTCGTCGATGGCGATCGATCCTACGCTCGCGTTCGTCGCGGCCTCGACCGACGCCGGCGAGGACGGCGTCCTCGGCTTCCGCCTCGAGGACGGGCGACTCGAGACGACGGGTGCGGCCGACGGCGGCTCGCGCCCGGCGTTTCTCGCCGCGAGTCCCGACGGAACCCGCCTGTACGTCGCCAACCGGGAGGGCGAGGACGGACGGATCGTCGCCTATACGATCGAGGAGCGTGGAACCCTCTCGCGGCTGAACGCGGTCCCGACGGGCGGCGGGGGGACGCCGTGTTACTGCAGCGTCGATCCGACCGGCCGATGCGTGCTGACCGCCCAGTACGGCGGCGGAACGGTGTCGGTGCTCCCGATCGACGGGGACGGCCGGCTCGGCGGGCCGACGACAGTCGTCGACCACGAGGGGTCGGGCCCGGACGCCGACCGCCAGTCCGAACCGCACCCCCACGCCTTCCTCGCGGGCCCGGACGGCGAGTACGCCTACGCGCCCGACCTCGGCGCCGACCGCGTCTTCGTCTACGCCCTCGATCCCGTAGCCGGCCGCGTCGAACCCGCCGACTGCGGCCACGTCGACGTCCACCCCGGCGCCGGACCGCGCCACCTCGCCTTCGATCCGACCGGCCGCTATGCCTACGTGATCGGTGAACTCGATTCGACCGTGACGGCGTTCGAACGCGACCTCGACACCGGCGGGCTCAAGCCGGTCGCGGTCGCGAGCACGCTCCCCGAGGGGTTCGACGGCGAGAACGCCGCGGCCGATATCCACGTTCATCCCACCGGGGAGTTTCTCTACGGCTCGAACCGCGGCCACGACTCGATCGCCGTCTACGAACTCGGGGGTGACGGCCGCCCAACCCTCCTCGGGACCGAGCCGACCCGGGGCGAGTGGCCCCGTAACTTCGCGCTCGATCCCGCCGGCGAGGTCCTGTTCGCCGAGAACGCCGACAGCGACACGATCGTCGCCTTCGCCGTCGGGAGCGACGGCGCCCTCGAGGCCACGGGCGAGGTGACTGACTGTCCGTCTCCGGTCTGTCTGGCGTTCGTGACCGGGTAGTCCCCACCCGATTTGGGGCATACCGCCCACGATCGAGCGTGCGTCCGTAACGGCCCGCTACGGAAGGTAGGTCGCGAGAAAGTTCACGATTCGATCGAGTCGCTCGTTGACTCCGTCCTCCGGTTCTTCCTCCTCATCGGATTCGGAGGCCATACTCCGTTCACGGAGCGTTTCGGTAAAAAGATCCCTTCTCGAGGAGGTCGCTTCCTCATGCCCCGGACGCAACGCGACGGCCGATACGAACTGAGGTACCGGCTGTCCGTCCGTCACGGTTCCCGAGGGGATCGAGTGCGGAGAATCACAGGTACAGACTGCAGTATGAGACGGGGAGTTCGACGGGACCTCCGGATTGCACCCCCGGCTGGCTCCGTCTCGGATCGTTCGGCGTCGAACTCGGAGCGCGGTTCGATCCCAACGCGTGGTGTCACGACCGGCGTAACGGGGACGATCGCGGCCGTCAGGGGCGGCTCCGTTCGGCGGGCTACTCGACTATCCTCTCGAGCCGGTCGGCCAGCGCGGTCCCGATCATCGCCATCCCGTCGTCGCCCGGGTGGAGGAGGTCTGCGGTCAGTCCGGAGACCTCCATCAGATCGGGGCCCGAGACGAGGTGGAGGTCGTCGTGGTCGGAGTCGGCGACGATCGAGCCCAAGGCGTCGCGAAAGCCCTCGCTTCGCTCGCGGTCGCCGCTGGCGGTGAGGTCCGCGAAGTACGGGAGGAGGGTGACGCAGGCGATCGGTTTCTCGGGATGGGCCGCCGCGATCGTCTCGACGAAGGTCTCGGCGCGAGAGTGGAACTCGTCGATCGAGAAGTCGGCGTTGGCCATGTTCACCGACAGCGAGAGCGTCGCGACGTCGAAGTCCTCGCGGCCCGCGATGTGGTCGGCCATCGTCCGATCACAGTACGCCGAGCCCGAACAGCCGAGGTTCAGGGCGTCGTACCCCAGTTCGCGGGCGACCCGGGTGACGTAGTTCGTGTGGGGCGTCGAGGCCGCGGCGCCCTCGGTGATCGAGGTTCCGTAGGCGAGGTATCGGGTGTCCGGAAGCTCGTCGGCCGTCGGCGGGCGACACTCCCCCGCGACGTCGTGGACGGCGACCGCGGGCGTGCGCTCGGTAAGGAGCCGACAGACCCGCGGGTCGAATCGGCCCGTCTCGGTGCCCTCGGAGAGGTCGGCCAGCCGGTCGGGAACTCTGAGGGATAGGGTCTCGGGTTCGGGGCCGATCTCGGTCGGCTTCCAGGGCTGGAACACGCCCCAGAACGGGTGGATTCTCGTCGGTTCGGGAGCAGAGAGCGTCACCTCGATCTCGGCGTCCCCCTCGGGAACGAACCGGATCTCGCATCCCGTGGGTTCGCCCACCCGCTCGCGGGCGCTGTCGTTCAGCCCCTCGTCGACGGAGGCGGGCACGCGACGAAGCCGGTCGCCCTCGGGGTTCCACTCGGCGGGAACCGTCTCGGCGACGTTGTGCAACGAGATCGACGGGTACTCGGCGATCGACATTGGATCTGACTCGGCGATCGGATCGGGGTTACATTGCTCTGTTGGAACGCCCTGGCTCTCGTCCGTCGGTTTCCTTCCTTCCCCGCTTCGGAACAGCGTACAGTCCGGACTACCAAGCCGGCCGATAGCAAGGGTTACTGCGAGATCCCGTAGACGTCGCCGGTCCACTCGCGGGCGGGCGTGTCGTACACCGGCTGGTCGCGCTCGCGCTCGTCCAGCCGTTCTCTGTCCTCCTCGTCGAGTTCCCACTCGAGCACGTCGAGGTTCTCCCGGACGTGGTCGGGACTCGAGGATTTCGGGAGCGGAACGACGTCGCGCTCTATCGCCCACCGGAGGACGATCTGGGCGGGGGACTTGTCGTAGGAGTCGGCGAGTTCGTTGACGACCTCGTCCTCGAAGATCTCGGTGCGAGCGAGGGGCGCTGCGGCCTCGATGGTGGTGTCGGTCTCGCGGCAGTAGTCGACGAGGTCGGGGCGCTGGAACCAGGGGTGGAACTCGATCTGGTTGACCGCGATGTCGACCGGCGAGACGTGGTGGGCACAGCTGAGCTGGTAGGCCGAGAAGTTCGAGACGCCGACGTTTCGCACCAGCCCCTCCTCCTCCAAGGTGGCCATCGCCTGGAGGCTCTCGCGGAGCGAGATCGCGGGGTTGGGCCAGTGGATCAGGTAGAGGTCCAGGTAGTCCGTGCCCAGTTTCTCGAGGGAGTCCTCGCAGGCCCCGATCAGCGACTCGTAGCCGAGGTTCTTCGGGAGCACCTTCGAGGTCACGAAGAGGTCCTCCCGGTCGACGTCGTGGTCGGCGATCGCCTCGCCGACCGCTTCCTCGTTCATGTATCCCTCCGCGGTGTCGATGTGGGTGTAGCCCGCGTCGAGAGCAGCCCGGACCGACTCCTGGACCGTCTCGCCCGCGATGTCCCAGGTGCCACAGCCGACCACGGGCAGTTCGTCGCCGCTCGGGAGCGTCGTCGTCGGGGTCGTCATGGGCGAGCGTAGCCGGGTTGGCGCCTTTATCGTGGCGCTTGCGGCAGGAGTGATCGTAGTTGGTGACGTGACGAGGTCCCGTAGCGAGGAGTCCATCGGACAGCGGTGAAGACGATGTCGGAAGTCGCCGGCCCCTTCCAGTCCCATCCCGAAGCGGTTGCTCTGCCGGCACTCGCCTCTCCAAACACGACTTGTACCAGGGCCGGGAGCTTCATGGCTCGCGGGGCGAATCGGGACCCCATGAGCGAGGAAATCGATATCGATGCCGATGACAGTCTCGAGCGCGCGCTCGGCCGGGCGTGGTCCTCGGATCGGCCCTGGAACCTGCTGACCCGGCTGACCGAACTCCCGAACCGGATGGGCGGCTCGCCGGGCGAGCGCCGCGCGGCCGAACTCGTCCGCGAGGAGTTCGAGTCGATCGGCCTCGCGGACGTCCGAACGGCGGAGTTCCCGATGGCCCGCTGGGAGCGGGGGGAAACGGAGCTGGCGGTCACCGATCCCGTCGAGCGCTCCTTTCGGGCGATCGCCCTGCCGTACTCGCCGGCCGGCGACGTCGAGGGGCCGATCGTTGACGTCGGCTACGGCACCCCCGAGGAGATCGAGGACGCGGGCGAGGCTCTCGACGGAGCGATCGCGCTCTCGAGCACGACGACGCCGCCGGGCCGGCGGTTCGTCCACCGGATGGAGACCTTCGGCCACGTCGCGGCCGCGGGTGCCGCGGGCTTTCTGTTCGCGAACCACGTCTCCGGTCAGCTCCCCCCGACGGGCTCGCTCCGGTTCGACGGCGAGGCCGCGATTCCGGGAGTGGGCGTCAGCAGGGAGGCCGGCGACTGGCTCGCGGAGTACGCAGAGCGAGCGGGCCGGGGCCGGCTTCGCGTCGAGGCGACCACCACCGAGGGAACCAGCCGGAACGTCCACGGCACCCTCGGCGGGGGCGACGAGGAGATCGTTCTGCTGGCCCACTACGACGCTCACGACGTCGGCGAGGGGGCACTGGACAACGGCTGTGGCGTCGCGGTCGTCGGGGGCGCCGCCGCCATCCTTGCCCCCCTGGAGCTCGACTGTCGGGTCCGGGTCGCCGCCGTCGGCTGCGAGGAGGTCGGACTGATCGGCGCCGAGGCCCTCGCCGAGGAACTCGATCTCGACGCGGTCCGGGCGGTCGTCAACGTCGACGGCGCGGGGCGCTTTCGGAACCTCAAGGCGTACAGCCACGCGAGCGACGCGATCGCCGACCTCGCCGAGTCGGTCGGCGAGGCGTTCGGCCAGCCGGTCCTCGACGAACCCGACCCCCACCCCTTCAGCGACCACTGGCCCTTTCTCCGGGCGGGGGTACCGAGCCTCCAACTCCATAGCGAGCGCGAGGGCGACGAGCGCGGCCGGGGCTGGGGCCACACCGAGGCCGACACCCGCGAGAAGGTCGACCCGCGGAACCTCCGCGAGCACGCGATGCTCGCCGCGCTCCTGGTCTCCGAACTGACCCGTGCCGACCCGCCGCGGGTCCCCGACGACGTGCTCCGGGCGGCGCTCGCCGACCAGGAGTACGAGCCAGGGATGCGCGCCGCCGACATCTGGCCCGCGGACTGGACGTAGCCCGGCCGTCTCCGGCTCCTCTTCTCCCACCCTCGAACCGCCGTCAGCCGATTCCGTCCCGGAGCTGTCCGGCGACGCGGGCGCCGGTCCGGCGTTCGACGCGCCGCCGCTCGAACACCCGCCGGGCGCTCTCGGCGGCCTCGGCGTCGGTCACGAAGCCGAGATCGGGGTAGTCGACGGCGGCGAGGACGAGCGGTTCGGCGGGCGCCGGGGGAATCCCCTCGTGGCCCGGGAGGGGCTCGGGGGCGAGCGCACGCCCGACCCGTTCTTCGGGGTACTCCCCGCGGCCGACGCCCGCGGCGAGGCCGACCAGCCGCCGGACGAGCTGGCGCGAAAAGCCGCGCGCGCGGGCCGAGAGCCGGAGGTAGTCGCCGTCCCGAACGGCCGAGAGGGCGATCTCGCGGTCGGTGTTCTCGTCGTCGGGGGTCAGATTGTGGTAGTCGTGTCGCCCCGAGAGCTCCTCCATGGCGCGCTCGGCTCGCCCGTCGTCGATCGTTTCGGGTGGCGCGTGGAGGTGATAGACGTACTTCCGGCTCGAGGCGTGATGGGTCGCGTGAAAGTTCGACGGAGCGTCGGCGCTGGCCCACGCCCGGACGTCGACGGGGAGTTCGGCGTTGACGGCCCGCGGGGAGAGCCAGTCGGGGGCCTCGAGGGCGACCGTCTGGGCGAGCGCCGAGACCCCTCTGTCGGTCCGCCCGGCGGCAGCGTACCCCGATGGTTTGTCGGCGTCCTCGGCGAGCACGGAGAGTTCGCCGAGTGCGTCGAACAGCGCGTCCTCGACGGTCGGGACCGAGGGCTGGCGCTGGAAGCCGTAGTAGGGGGTGCCGTCGTAGGCGATCCGGAACGCGCGCATTCGGTCGCCGTGGGGACTCCGGGGAGGTAATACTGCCGGCCTCCGCGCCCGCTGGCTCGTCATCGCGAGCGCGAGGGAGGATCCGATAGCCGGGCCCGTTCGTCGGGAGAACTGAGGGATCGAACCCGTGGGGTCGCCGCAGTCCTGCGGTTCGCGGGACGGATCACGTGTAGGACCTGCATAGGCCAGGGTGCCAGCCTTCCCCGCGACGGGCGGATGGACGTCCACGATGGTCGAAACCGACGACGAGAGCGGGGCGTCACATGGCAGCGTGCGGAACGTGGTGCTGGTCGTCCTCGATACGGCCCGTGCGACGCGGTTCGAGGGAGTCGCCGGGGACGGCATCCCCTCTCGCTTCGCGAGCATCGACGACCGGACGATGCCGACGCTGGCCGACGCCGGGATGGAGGGAACCGTCTTCGAGCGGGCGTTCTCGACCGCCCCCTGGACGCTGCCCTCCCACGCCTCGCTGTTTACGGGGACGTACCCCTCCGAACACGGCGCCCACGGCGGTCACACCTACCTCGACGACTCGCTACGGACGCTGCCGGAGGCGTTTGCGGCCGCGGGCTATGAGACCGTCGGCGTCTCGAACAACACCTGGATCACGAGCGAGTTCGGCTTCGACCGGGGATTCGACGAGCTCCGCCGGGGCTGGCAGTACGTCCAGTCCGACGTCGACATGGGGACCGTCGTCCGCGGCGAGGATGTCGCGGAGAAGCTCTCTGCGGCCCGGGACCGCCTGCTCGAGGGCAACCCGGTCGTCAACGCCGCGAACGTCCTCTACAGCGAGTTCCTCCAGCCCGCCGGCGACGACGGCGCCGCCCGGACGACCGACTGGATCGGCGACTGGCTCGCCGGCCGCGAGGACGACCGCCCCTTCTTCCTCTTCTGTAACTACATCGAACCCCACGTCGAGTACGACCCGCCACGTGCGTTCGCCGAACGATACCTTCCCGACGACGCCACCATCGAGGAGGCCCGGGGGATCCGCCAGGACCCACGCGGGTACGACGTCGGCGACTACGAGATCACCGACCGGGAGTTCGACCTCCTCCGGGGACTGTACCGCGCGGAGTGTGCCTACGTCGACAGCCAACTCGAGCGGCTCCGGGAGTCGCTGCGGGCGGCCGGCGAGTGGGAGGAGAGCCTGGTCGTCGTCTGTGGCGACCACGGCGAACACGTCGGCGACCACGGTTTCTTCGGCCACCAGTACAACCTCTACGATACCCTGACCCACGTCCCGCTGGTCGTCACGGGCGGGCCCTTCACCGGCGGCGGCCGCCGCGAGGACCTCGTCTCCCTGCTGGATCTCCCCGCGACCCTCCCTGCGGTCGCGGGTATCGAGGACCCGCTCGCCGAGCAGGGTCACGGCCGGTCGCTGCTCGCGAGCGGCGAGCGCGACGCCGTCTTCGCCGAGTACGTCTCCCCCCAGCCCTCGATCGAGCGCCTCGAGGACCGGTTCGGCGAGGAGGCGATCCCCGAGCGGGTTCGGGCGTTCGACCGGCGGCTGCGGGCGGTCCGGACGGGAGGGGAGAAGTACGTGGCCGGCGACGACGGCTTCGAGCGCTACCACGACCTGACCGAGGACCCCCGCGAGCGCGAGGACCTCGCCGAGGAGCGTCCCGCCCGGGCCGGGGCGCTTGCCGCCCGGCTCGAGGAGCGCTTCGGGGGCCTGACCGAGGCTGAGGCCAGCGGGAGCGTCTCGATGGCGGCCTCGACGGAGGACCGGCTGGCGGATCTGGGCTACCTCTGACGGTCGGCGGGACCGGGACGCGATCTCTTCGGTGACGACGCGTGGGTCATGGTCTGCGGGCCGAGCGGGAAGCGATCGTGGCTGTCGGCGTAGAACGGTCCGCAGTGCGTTCGCGTTCGTCGTCAAGCCTCCCCGTGCTCGAACGCTTCCCGTGAGAGCTCCATGTTGACGGTCGCGCCCACGACGTTTCCGTCGGCGGCGGCGGCCGGAACGGAGAGCGCCGAGAGCGCCGAGGCGTCACCGGCGACGAACAGTCCCTCGATCGACGTGAACCCGACGCCGTGGCCCGAGCGCTCCGCTTCGACGAGCCCGGCCTCGGTCACCTCGAGACCGAGTTCCTCGACCAGATCGGCGCGTTGGGTCATCGCCGGCGGGTAAAAGAGCGCGTCACGGGGTATTTCGCGGCCGTCGGCGAGCGAGACGCTCTCGAGCCCGTCCCCGGTGCCGGTGAGTGCGACGATTGGTTCGTCCTCGATCTCGACTCCGCGATCCGCGAAGGCCGAGCGCGTGTCGGCATCGAGGACGTCGTGTCCGTCGGTGAAGACGACGAGGTCCTCGCTCAGATTCGAGATCAGCTTCGCGTACTCGATGAGGTGCTGATCGGTGATCAACACCCCGAGGGCCCCGTCTCTGACCTCGTAGCCGTGACAGTACGGGCAGTGGTAGACGCCGTTTCCCCACAGCTCTTCGAACCCGTCGGTTTCGGGAAGCTCGTCGGTAACCCCGGTCGCCAGAACGACCTTCCGGGTCGTAACGGTTTCGTCGCCGTCGAGCGTGCTCGTAAAGCCATGTTGGTCTTTCGTAACGGTCGTCACCCGTCGGTCCCGGAACTCGCCGCCGTAGTTGGCGACCTCCTCCCGGCCGAGCCGTCCGAGTTCTCGTGGTGCGATCCCGTCCCGGGTGAGATAGCCGTGTACTTCGGTGGCCGGACCGTTGCGCGGGTCGCCGTCGTCGCAGACGAGGACGCTCCGCAGCGAGCGACCCAACTGGAGCGCAGCGCTCAGCCCCGCCGGGCCCCCGCCGATGACGAGTACGTCGTAGTCCGCCGGGGTGTCGTCGATGTCCGTCTCGGTCGGTCGCATATTGATAACTATGTTAATAGAAATGATAACCCTTTCCCGGCGACGGAAGGACCCGTGAAGCGAGGAATCGGTGTTACCGGTTGCTACCGGCGAGCCCGACGAGGTCGAAGGGGGTCCCCTCGCCCTCCGCGTTCGCTCGCTCGTAGACGACCCGGGCGGTGGCGACGTCCTGGATCGCGAGCCCCGTCGAGTCGAACACCGTGACGCCCGTCTCGGCGGTCCGGCCGGGGGCCGTCCCGACGACGACGTCGCCGATCTCGGCGTGGAGGTCGTCGTCGGTAAGGATCCCCTCGCTCCAGGGGACGTTGATCTCGCCCGAGTGGGTACACTGCTCGTAGTCGTCGATGACGATCCGCGCGTTTCGAAGGAGTTCGTCCGCGAGTTCGTGTTTGCCCGCGGCGTCGGCGCCGATCGCGTTGACGTGAGTGCGCTCGCCGACCGCATCCGCAGGGACGATCGGCTCCTCGACGGGCGTCACCGTCGAGAGCACGTCACAGCCCGCGGCGTCGGCGATCGACCCCTCCCGGATCGAAAAACGGTCCTCGTAGGCGGCGACGAACTCCCGAACGCGTTCTGCGTCGGAATCGCTCACGATGACCTCCTCGATCGGACGGACCTCGGCGATCGCCTCGAGCTGTGCGTACGACTGGACGCCGGCGCCGACGATCCCCAGGCTCCGGGCCTCCGGAATCGCGAGGTGGTCGGTGGCGACGGCGGCGGCCGCGCCGGTCCGCAGGCGGGTGAGCTCGGTGCCGTCCATGATCGACAGGGGGAAGGCGGTCTCGGGATCGGAGTAGATCATCGTCCCGATCACCGTCGGCAGCCCCCGGTCGGGGTTGTCCGGGTGGACGTTGACCCACTTGACGCCGGCGGCGTCCCACTCCTCGGCGTCGAGGTAGGCCGGCATCGACCGGAAGTCGCCGTTGTAGCGGGGCAGGTCGACGTAGGACTTCGCCGGCATCACCGTCCGGCCCCGCGCCTCGGCGGCGAAGGCGTCCTCGACGGCACCGATCACGTCGGGAAAGCGGGCGTTGTCCTCGACGTCCTCGCTCGAGAGCAGTAGCGTCTCCATGAGGCAAATCTTGCGGGCGGGTACTTGTACTTAGCTTAACCGAGGCGCTACGCCCCCTTCCTCAGCGAGCAGATCGAGCAGGGAGGGGATGCAGCGTCCCCAGAAATATCCGATTTCTGGTGTGCGAACGAGACGCAACACGTCTCGTCAACGCCGCTCGTTTTTCATACACTCTCCTACGCCAGGCCCACAGGCCCACGTCCCGCAATACTTATGCGCATATAACCACATAATACGCATGTCGTGAGACGGAAGAATATCACCATTCGAGAGGATCAAGCCGAGTGGGTAGAAGAGAACCACCTGAACCTCTCGTCGTTCGTCCGTGCTCAACTGGACGAACTCATTGAGGAACGCGAGAGCTGATGTACTACGCCTACAAGTATCGCCTCAAGCCGTCTGGTTCCCAACGCGAGGAATTGGACCGCCACCGCGATATCTGTAGGCAACTGTACAATCATGCGCTCTACCGCTTCGACCAAATCCCCGAGAGTGCGGGCACGCTCAATCAACGGGTTCGGTCCATCCGTGACGAAATTCCGTCTCTGAAAGACTGGTGGGATGGTCTCTCGGACGTGTACTCAACAGTCCTGCAAACAACGGTTATGCGGATTGAGCAGAACGTCAACTCACTCGAAGGACTCAAGGAGAACGGCTACGGCGTCGGCCAACTCAAATGGAAGTCACCGCGCGAATTCCGCAGTTTCACGTACAGTCAGTCTGGCTTCAAGCTCGACAAGAAAGGCGGTCAGACTGTCTTATCGCTCTCGAAACTCGCGGACATACCGGGCACCACCGAGAGATTCCCGACGACGCCGCACTCAAGCAGGTGACACTCAAGAAGGAACCGACAGGCGAGTGGTTCGCCACGTTCGGTGTCGAAGTCGACCGAGAGCCACCAGAGAAGCCGGAAGTCCCAGAGAACGTCGTCGGCATCGACGTGGGGATTCTGACGTACGCCCATGACACTGACGGCCACGCTGTTGAATCGGTCGATCTCTCGGACGAACGCGACCGACTCGAGCGAGAGCAACGAAAACTCTCGCGCAAAGAGCACGGGTCGAACAACTACGAGAAACAGGGGCGTCGCGTGGCCGAGTACCACGCCGACCTGAAGCGAAAGCGATGGGACTTCTTGCACAAGCTCTCGAACGACTACGCCCGAGAGTACGATCTCGTCGCGGTCGAAGACCTTGACGCGAAAGGTCTTGTCGAACGTGAGGGCAACTCTCGGAATCGTGCTGGAGCAGCGTGGGGAACGTTCCTCCAAATGCTCGAGTACAAGTGCGAACGCGAAGGCACGCACTTCGTGGGCGTCGATCCGGCCGGAACGACCAAAGAGTGTGCGGCCTGCGGGGTCTCGACCGAGAAGCCCCTGTGGGTCCGCGAACACTCCTGTCCCTCCTGTGGGTTCACCGCCGACAGGGACTGGAACGCAGCGTGGAACATTCTGTCTCGCGGTCTCAAGCAGGTAGGAGTGGGACGCTCCGAATCACCGCCTGTGGAGACTGCGCTCCCTACGGGAACCACGTTGGTTCCTGCACAGCGCGTTCGCCAGACTCCGTCTGGCGGGCTGTCAGACCCAGTCTGACAACGTCGTGGAAACAGGAAGCCCCACCCGCAAGCGCGAGCCGAAAGGCGAGCGGTAGGGTGGGGTAGTTCACTTCGTGCTGAACGCCGTCCGGCGTTCGGGCTCATCTCCGTTCCCGTCTCCTTCAGGATGGGAAACACATTTGGGCCGTCACTGCGACCACGCAGTCGTGTCCAGGCTCGCGGTCGTCCTCGTCGCTTGCCTCGTCCTCACGGCGGGCTGTGGCGGTTTCTCGGCGAGTTCGAACGATCCCGCCCCAGACCGGGAGCCCTACGGCGTTGAGGAGTCGGTCAACGCCTCGACCGAGGAGGAGACGGGGGGAGAGCAGTTGCTCCCCGGGCTCACGACCGAGGGGCTGACGGACGAAATCCACCTCCAGGAGGCCCACAGAGACGCCATCGACAACGAGACGTTTACGGTCCGGACCGAAACCGAGTCCCTCGACGAGTCCGCAAACGGAACCGAGCCACGGACCACCAAGACGACGAGCTACGTCGATCCCGACGCCGGAACCGTCTTCGGTGTCACGCGGATCAACCGGTCGGATGCCGACTCGGGATCCGGCGTCGACCGCTCGGCGATCCGGGCGGTCGAACAGTGGCACGGCGACGAGACTCTCACTCGTCTCGAGTTCGAGAACGGATCCGTCGAGTACCCCTCGATTGCCAATCAATCGATGTCCCGAAACGAGACGATCCGGCAGGCGATGGAGCGCCCTCTCGTATTCATCGGGAGTCTCGAGAACACGACGACCGTCGGGGCCGTCGACGCCGAGGACGGCACCTACTACGTCGTCGAGGGCTCTATGAACGACTCGTCGGCCATCGAGGACGGGACGACCAGAGAAGTCGAGGTCCGGGCGCTCGTCCGCGAGGACGGCCTCGTCCGTCAGACGGTCGTCAACGAAAGCTACGACACGCGCGGCGAACGAACGACGATCAACCGGACGATCGAGATCGTTGACGTCGGCGAGACGACCGTCGAACGGCCCGACTGGTACGACGAGGCGCTGGCGGCCCAGCCCGAGGAGTCGGAATCCGGAGGGAGCAACGAAACTCCGGGCGGGGCGAGGACGGCGAACGAGACGTAGGTCGTCGTTCGGACGGGGGGCACGCGATGGATCGTCCTCTACGAAAGCGACGTCTCGACGGTACCTCCCGTCAAAAATCGGTGAGTCGGTTGCGGCTCTCTCGTCGCGTCGGTAGTGGTGTGGCGGGCCGAACTTACATCGCGCCGCCCATGCCACCCATACCGCCCATGCCGCCCATGCCGCCACCCATGCCGCCGCCGGGGCCGCCGGGGGGCATCTCGTCGTCGTCGTCGTCGCCGGTCTTCCCGCCGACGAGGTCGCCCGCGGCGATGACGTCGTCGATGCGAAGCAGCATGACGGCGGCCTCGGTGGCCGACTCGATCGCCTGGGTCTTCACGCGCAGGGGCTCGTAGACGCCCTCCGCTTCCATGTCGATGACGTCGCCCGTGTAGGCGTCGAGGCCGGCACGGGTCTCGCCGCCGTCGTGCTGGCTGCGCAGGTCCACGAGCGAGTCGATGGGATCGAGGCCGGCGTTCTCCGCGAGCGTGCGGGGAACGATCTCGAGGGCATCGGCAAAGGCCTCGACGGCGAGCTGTTCGCGCCCGCCGACGCTGTCGGCGTAGTCACGAAGCGCGAGGGAGAGCTCGACCTCGGGGGCGCCGCCGCCAGCGAGCACCTTCCCGTCCTCGAGGGTCGTCCGGACGACGCCCAGCGAGTCCTCGATCGCGCGGTCGACCTCGTCGATGACGTGTTCGGTGCCACCGCGGAGGATGAGGGTGACGGCTTTGGCGTCCTCGACGTCCTCGACGAAGATGCGCTGGTCGCCGCCGACGTCCTTCTGGGCGACGCTGCCGGCGTAGCCCAGGTCGTCCTCAGAGAGGTCGGAGACGTTCGAGACGGGCCGGGCGCCCGTCGAGCGCGCCAGCCGGTTCGCGTCGGAGTCCTTGACGCGCCGGACCGCGAGGATGCCCTCCTCGGCGAGGTAGTGCTGGGCCATGTCGTCGATGCCGCCGTCGACGAAGACGGCGTCGGCGCCGACCTCGACGAGGGCGTCGACCATCTCCCGGAGCTGGGCCTCCTCCTGGTCCATGAACTCCTGGAGCTGGTCGGGGTCGGTGACGTTGACCTCGGCGTCGATCTCGGTCTCCTTGACCTCGATCGCGTCATCGATGAGCGCGACGTTTGCGTCCTCGACGAAGTAGGGCATGCTGTCGGAGACGCGCTCCTTGCTGATGATGGTGCCCTCGACGAGCTCGGAGTTCTCGATCGCCCCGCCGACGACCTTCTCGACTTTGACGTTCTCCGTGTCGATCCCGTCGTCGTCGGCGACGGCCTGGACGGCGTCGACGACGAGGTCGGCGAGCAGGTCCTTGGCGCTCTCGGCACCCTTGCCCGTCATCGCCGTCGCGGCGATCTGTCGGAGGATCTCGGTGTCGTC
This sequence comes from Saliphagus sp. LR7, assembly GCF_003344565.1. Lineage (NCBI taxonomy): Archaea > Methanobacteriati > Methanobacteriota > Halobacteria > Halobacteriales > Natrialbaceae > Saliphagus > Saliphagus sp. LR7. The sequence goes on from NZ_QPND01000004.1 coordinate 35,135, forward strand.
GCTGTCGACCTCGATGGCCTCCTCCTCTAGGGCTTCGGTGGCCTGTTCTGCGGCCTGACGGTAGCCCTGGGCGAGGGTGGTCGCGTGGATGTCCTGATCGAGAAGCTCCTCGGCGCGTTTGAGGAGTTCGCCCGCGACGACGACCGCCGACGTCGTCCCGTCGCCGACCTCGTCCTCCTGGGTCTCGGCGACCTCGACGATCATGTTCGCGGCCGGGTGATCGATGTCCATCTCGCCGAGGATGGTGACGCCGTCGTTGGTGACGACGACGCCGCCCGAGGAGTCGACGAGCATCTTGTCCATCCCCTTCGGTCCGAGGGTCGTCCGGACCGACTGGGAGACCGCCTTCCCGGCCGTGATGTTCATCGACTGTGCGTCCTTGCCCGAGGTGCGCTGGCTGTCCTCGGAGAGTACGATGAGGGGCTGGCCGCCCATCTGTTGTGCCATGGTCAAGCCGAGGATTGATTGGTATTCTATATAAATCTTTCCGTATTCGGGAACCGAACCCCGTCAGGTAGCCGGGGTCCGGAGGTCGGTACCGGTTAGCACGCGGCATTTATACGGGGATCGGCATCGAGGTCGGCGGCAGCCGATGGACCGTGGCGACGGGGTCCGGCGGTCAGGATCCGCCGCCGGGATACCGGTGGTAGGTCAGTCCCTGGGCTTTCATCTCGTTGTGGCGCTCCTCTAAGAAGGAGTAGACGGTACCGTGGGGTGCGCCGTCGAGCAACATCTCCGCGGCGGTCCGGACGGCGTCGACCTGCGGGGGCGTGCCGATGATGCCAAGGGTCGAGCCGTAGATCACCACCGAGGCCCCCGACAGCTCCTCCATCAGCTCGCGGGTGCGCCCGTTCTCGCCGATCAGGCGCCCCTTCTTGCGTTTCATGTCGTTCGTGTTCCGGGCGGCGGCGTCGATGTCCACGAGGTCGAACGACACCATCTCGTCGTCGAGCAGGGAAAGCGCGTCCTCCGGGGGAAAGCCACGCCCGATCGCCCGGACGATATCGGGGCCGTTGAGCCCGGTCACGGGGTCGCCGACGGTCTCGATCGCGACGGAGCCGTTCTCGGAGTCGATGTCCAGACGGATCTCCGCTTCGGCCTCGATCTCGCGCATCGTTTCGCCGCCCTCGCCGATGAGAACGCCGATGCGGTCCTGCGGAATCTTCACGTGCTGCATGAACTCGGATAGTCGCCCGGGCGTGTTAAGCCCTTGGCTCGCACGTTCAGCGCCTCTCTCCGAGCGATCGGAAGCCGGTTTCGCCCGCCCTCGTGCCGGCGGTTGCACCGACTCACGATCGGAGAGTCGTCGGTGGAAAAACGGGAGACGAGCCGGCAACCCCTCGATATTCGGCTCACCCCCCGGACGCCGGTCTCCGTTCCCGGTCGGCGTCCTCCGCAGAGACGCGCCGGATCCGTCCCTCGAGGCCGACGTCCAGCCCGCCCTCACGGGCGTGCGCGACGAGCGTCTCCCACTGGGGCTCGTGTTCGGCGACGGCGGCCCCCCAGTTCAGCGGCGGATACGTGTCCACGTCGACGGCGTACTGTGCGGTCGCGACCCGGTATCTCCGGTCGGGGGAGAGGGAGTTGCCGCCGACCGCGACGGAACGGAGATCGTTCGCGTCGGTCCAGACGACGCGCAGGCCGCTTACGTGCAGGCGGACCCAGCCGCGCTCGCCCGGATGCGGGTGGGCTGCCTCGGCGAGGACGTCCCGGAGGGCCGCCCCGCTCACCTCGAGTTCGACGACGCTTCCGGCGAACGGACACAGCGAGACGACCTCGCCGACCGTGACGTCGGCCAACAGCGACGGCCCGGCCCGGAGTGATCCCGCGAGAAAGAGCCCGACGTCGGCGCCGGCCGCCGCGCGGAACGCGTCCGCGGCGAAGTTTCCCAGGCGGCTCTCGCCGCGGAATCGCTGCCGGCTCGTTCGCGGGAGTTCGTCGTCGGCGTGTGCGATCACCTCGTCGACGCCGAGGGCCTCCCGACGCTCCCGGTAGGCGGCGGCGACCTCCGCGGCGACCGCCTCGTCGATGGCACCCTCGATTCCGTTCTCGTCTACGGGAGTCCCGTCCCGGCCGACCTCGTGGAATCGGGCGGCGGCTTCGTCGGGACCGATTGTCACGTCGGCGAACTCGGCGTCGCCGTTCGTCCGGACGAGGAGCGTCCCGCCCACCCGTTCGGCGTACCGCTCGTGGAGGTGGCCGCCGAGGACGACGTCCGCGTCGGCGGCGGCCGCGACCGAGCGGTCGTCCGCACCGCAGTGGGCGAGCACGACGCGGTAATCGACCGGCGGGAGGTCGTCGAACGCCGCCGTCACGGCGGCGGCAGGGTCGGTAAAGCGCAACTCCTCGATGGTGCCACAGATGTCGGCCGTCTTCGGGTGTGAGACGCCGACCACGCCGATCCGGGAACCGCCGCGCTCGACGACGGTGGCGTCGGGAATGCGGTCGGTCCCCGGCCCTTCGACGTTTGCACAGAGATAGGCCGGAGGAACCGACTCGCCCCACTCGAAGGCCCACTCCCGGCCGAAGTCGAAGTCGTGGTTGCCGAAGGTGTCGGCGGCCGGTTCGACCGCCTCCAGAAACGGGCGGGCCTGGGCGCGACCCTCGTCGGTCAGGAGGGCGAGCGTCCCCAGTGCCGTGTCGTCGCCGGCACCGACGACGAGCGTCGTCTCGTCACGCACTGCCGCGATCCGGCCGGCGAAGGCGCCGATCCGATCGGGGTCGTCGAACGCGCTTTCCAGGTCCGAGTAGCCGAGGAGACGGATCGCCCCCTCGCGGGTAGCGTCGGGCATGTGTGGCTATGTGACTCTCCGTGTCGCGTCCGCCGTGGACGCGACGGTGCTACGTCCCGGTCCAACGGGCAACAGGAAAACGTATTCGGTCCATTGTCAGCTCGTTCCGTGACTCGGCGCTTTCCGGGGTCTATCCGATCCGTTCGAACCGGACCTCCTCGGTTTCGGTGTCGACGACGGCGACCGTTCGGTGCTCGCTCGGAACGGTCGGGAACTGCGCGCCCGGATTGATGACGGTCGTCTCCCCCACCTCCCGCTGCTCGCGCTCGTGGTGGTGGCCGTAGCAGACGACGTCGTACTCGCCGCTCTCGGCGTAGCCCTCCACGTCGTCGAGATCCTCGCCGTGGAGGACCGCGAACCTCGTGTCCTCGAAGGTGAGGTCGGCAAAGCGGCCGTGGAGTTCGCTGCCGGCGAGGTCAGCAAAGCCCGCTTCTAAGCCCTCGACCTCGCCGTCGTTGTTCCCGAGGACGCCGTGGAGTTCGAGTCCCTCGAAGAACGGGAGGACGGGTGGCGCGATGAAGTCGCCACAGTGGACGACTGTCTCGACGCCTTCGTCCTCGAAGACGGCCACTGCTCGCTCGATCGCTTCGACGTTGTCGTGGGTGTCCGCGATGATGCCGACCTGCATGTATGGCTGTCGTGGCGTCGGCGACGGCCAAGTAGCTTCGGGCCCGGACGACTCTCTCAGGGTTTCTTCCAGCTGCCGGGCTCGGTCCCGTGGACCTCGCCTTTGGCTCGCCGACCGTGGGGCCAGGACGCGACTGCGAGCACGCAGACGAAAAACGCCGCGACCGCGGCCGCGACGGCCACGCCGGGGATCCCGGGTAACTCGGCGGCTTCCGTCCACCGGGATTCGGGGGTGAACAGGGTCACCTTCGCGGCCCACGCGATCCCGACGACGCCGAACAGAAGCCCGTAGATCCGACGGACGCGCCTGGACAGCGCCTCGAGCGTCGAGACCTTGAACGTCGGGTACCGGAGATCCGCGCTCAGCTCCTCGCGCCAGCGGGGGTGTTCGGCCCCGACGGGATCGAGGGCGTTCGCGAAGACGTTCTCCTGAAAGAAGCGGACTCGCGCCCGGTAGAGGTCGAAAAACCGGTAGCGGCGAACCTCGTACGAGAGGAACATCGCGAGGACGAGGCCCCCGATCAGGAGGAGGTACGCGGGCAGATTGGGGGCCGAAAAGACGATCGAGAGCAACGCGGCCAGGACGGTGATCGCCCAGTTGGTCGTCCGGTCGATGCGGTCCTGGGCGGCGTTGGCCTGAGCCACCTCCCCGCGGTAGTAGTGGGGCAACGCCGAGAGCAACGCCTCGGCGTCGTCGGCGATCTCGGCCCCGATCTCCTCGTCGCCTCGACCGATTCGGCTCCCGCCGTTCTCGTCGTCCGTGGACATACGGGGGCTCTCGACGCCGCCGACCATAGTCCCCCGACGCCGCTACGGGAGACGGGCCACGCCCGCCGACGCGAGCGCGCGCTCGCGCTCGCCGCTCGTCAGCCGGTAGGGCTCGAGTTCGTCCTCGAGCCCGCCGAGTGCCGCCCGGCGCTCCTGGTGGCGGGCCAGAAACCCGGTCAGGCGGTCGATCAGGATCTCCTTTAGCTCGCCGCTCAGGAGCTCCCCGGAGCGATAGCGCTCCTCGATCTCCGCGAGCCGGTCGTCGTCGGGCTCGAGAAACGCCCGGAGGTACTGGAAGGGAACGTCAGTAGCGGGGTCGCCGCCGTGCTCGCGGTGGGCCTCGACGGTCGCGCGTCCGCCGGTGTAGGCGTGTTCGCGGATCGTCTCCGCGACGGTATCGGCGTCGTCGGTGAGCTCGATCGACGGCGCGTCGTCGGAGGAACTCATCTTCCCCGGCCCGGCGAGGCTCGGGAGGAATCGCCCGAGCAGCGCGCCGGGCTTCTCGACCGGCAGGGCCTCCTTCGCGGCCACGTCCCGACAGACCCGGACGTGAGGGTCCTGATCGACCGCGATCGGGACGAGCGTCGGCTGGCGCCCCTCCACCAACTGTGGAAGCAGGAGGTGGGTCGCCTGCACCGCCGGATAGAACTGCAGGCCGACGGTGTCCTGATTCCCGTAGACGGCTTCGACGGTCGCCGGCGTGAGGTGTTTCGCGAGGCGAACCGCGATCGGGTAGATCACGTCAGCGTCGGCGGTATCGACCACTATCCGGGTGCGCTCGGGATCGAAGCCGACCGCGAGCAGGTCCCGGAGGTTCTCGCGGGTATGGGCGCCGATCGATTCGAACGACTGCTTCTTGGCGAGGAACTTCTCGTCGTCCGAAATCGGGAGGTAGACTGTCGCGCCCGTCGCCTCCTGGAACCGTCTGGCGAGGTAGAGCGGGACCACGTGACCCAGGTGCATCGGGCCGGAGGGTCCCCGGCCAGTGACGACCGCGTGGGGGTCGCCGGCTTGAGCCGCCTCGAGATACTCGTCCACATCGCGGCCCGCGTAGAACGTCCCCCGGCGGAGCAGGGGGTGGTCGGGAAGTCCTTCGATCTGCTCGTCGGTGAGGGGGTCTGCGCCGAAGCGTTCGACGAGTTTCTCGTAGTCGATCTCGCCGTCGACCTCGTAGGGCGTGACGGTGAATCCGTCGTCGCCGTCGTGGCGGTCGCTGCGGGAACCGTCGGCTCCATGGTCGCCATGCTGTTCGTCCGTCTCGCTCGTCTCCGTTGGATTAGTCATTGCTGTCGGTGTGACTGGCTGTGGCTGGCGCGTGGTTCGTCGATCGAAAAGAGGTGAAGGGAGCCGTCGGCACCGTACCCGCCGGGTTAGGCCGCGTCGGGATCGATGCCGGGACTGTCTGCTCTCGGGACCGACCGCCAGTGCCAGCCGAGAGCGGACTGCATCGCCCGAAGCGAAGGCTCCGACTCACCTAACGGTTTCGCTGCGGGTGGCGACGCGATTCCGCTAGTCAGGACGGGTTCTGGTGACTGATCTTCTCGCCGACCGTTCCCGGGACGGGCGTGCCACAGTCCCGGCAGATAAAGCGCCGGCCGGTCGTCGTCGAGCGCGTCTCGACGTCCTGCTTGTAGCGGATCTCGGCCCCGCAGGAGCACCTGTAGCTCGTCCGGCTCATGGCTCCGGGTACGAGCGCACGGACGAAAAATCGTGCGCCGTCAGTCCCGCGAGGGATCGGGCTCCGGATCGGTGACGAACTCGAGGAGCGCGTCGGGATCGGTCTCGACCCCCTGGCGGGCAAAGAAGTTCGCGACGTTCTCGCAGTCGCGCTCGAGGAAGTCCCGGCTGTTGGGGTGGTGGACCGTCACGGCTTGCCCGAGGTCGATGACGACGAGCTGGCCCTCATCGAAGACGACGTTGTACTCGCTCAGGTCGCCGTGGATCAGCCCCGCCGAGTAGAGCCGGCGCATGTACTCTCTCAGGACCTCGTAGGCTGTTTCGGGGTTCTCGATCTCGACCTCGCCCAGCCGTCTCGCGCGCCCTTCCTCGTTGCCGATGTACTCCATGACGAGGACGTTCCGCTCGGTCGCGATCGGCTCCGGGGCGCGAACGCCCGCCCGCCGGGCGCGTTCGAGGTTCGACAGCTCCTTTTTCGTCCAGGCGAGGACGACGTCCTTCTTGTTTCCGCCCAGGCCCTCGAACCGGGGGTCGCCCTCGAGGTAGTCGCGCATCTGCCGGAAGTTCGAGGCGTTGATCCGGTAGACTTTGACCGCGACCTCGCGGTCGTCGCCCAGGGCGTGGTAGACGTTCGCCTCCTTGCCCGTCGAGAGCGGGCCGCCGAACGCCTCGACGTGGCCGTCCTGGACGAGCTTGTAGAGCGCGGCGAAGGTGGCGTCGTCGAACACCGACTGCTCGACCTTGAACTGATCCGCGTCCTTGATGCGCTCCTGGAACTGCTCGAACTCCCGGTCGCGGTCGCGGGCGATCCGGTCGGCCTCGGTGTCCGAGACGTCGATCGGTTCCCACTCGTCGCCCTCGATGTCGCCGCCCTCGGGATCGACCAGCCCGAACTCGGTGCCCGTGTCCATTCGTCCTCCCTACGGGGCGCGGGTGGGTAAAGACTGGGTCTCTCCGGCCCGAGCCCCTTTTGGCGCGTCCCGCCGTCCCCTCGGTATGGACGACGGAGACGCCGCGGAACGGAGGGAGGGCCACGACGTCACCCTCGAGTGGCCGGACGGCCGCAGCCGAACCCTCGCGGTCGAGCCCCGGGAGAGCGTCCTCGACGCCGCCCTCCGGAAGGGGCTCCGGCTGCCATACGACTGCCGGAAGGGGACCTGCACGACCTGCGTGGGCCGGGTCGTCGCCGTCGCCGACGACGCCGTAGATCCCGCGAGCGCCATGGACCACCGGCGGGCGCCCCGCGCGCTCGACCCTGACGACCTGGCCGACGGCTACGCCCTGCTCTGTATCGCCCTGCCGCGGGCGGACTGTCGGGTCGTGGTCGGGCCGACGGTCCGAAGCGAACTCGGCGACAGCCCGTGGGGGCGGTGATCGGGACGCGACGCCTGGCGAATCCTTTTGTCCGGCCCGCGACACGACGAGGTATGAGCGACGCAGACGAGCCCTCGGAGCCGGCCGCTGGGGACCGCGAGGTCGCGCCGGCGGCGTCCGAGGCACTGCATACGACCCTGCCGATCGACTTCGAGGACGCCGTTCCCTTCGTCCAGGTCGAACACGAACTCGCCGGCTTCGAGACGGTGACGGTCACCCGGCTCGACGAGATGATCGCGGGGATGTTGGACGAGGAGGTCGACCGAACCGCCCTGCTCGTGACCTGTCACCCCGAGATCGCCCGGGACGCCCTCGCGGTCGACCGCTCGCTTTCCGGCCTGCTCCCGTGTACGACGGCGATCTACGAGCGCGAGGGCGACGATGCGGTCCACGTCCACCACGTCTCCGCGACGAAGGCGATGCGCGACCTGGGCTGTGCGCCCGCGGACGCCGGACTCGAGGCGGTAATCGAGAGGACCGGCGAGCTCATGGAGACGGTCTGGGAGAACGTCGAGGAAAACGCCGAGGAGGCAAGCGAGGTGTAGGACATCTTCGCTTCTGGCGGGGGATCTCGAGGCCTTCGCCGACGCCTGTAGTAAGGTTGACGGGCCCCCGGTCCGGATCTCCGACCAACGAATGTCCCTCGCCGACGAGAACGAGAACCCCTATCTCCGGGAACCCTCGACCGAGTTCGCCCCCGTCGAGGAGCTCGCCGAGGAGGAGGCCGAAGCACAGGCCGACGTGCTCCGGGAGGCGATCCGCGAACACGACCGGCGCTACTACGTCGAGAGCGACCCCCTGATCGCCGACCGGACGTACGACGCGCTCTTCGCCCGCCTGCAGGACCTCGAGGACGCCTTCGACCTCGCGACTCCCGACAGCCCGACCCGCCGGGTCGGGGGCGAACCGCTCGACGCGTTCGAGACCGTAGAACACGTCGCGCCGATGCTCTCGATCGAGGGCAGCGGCGAGGAGGCCGACGTCCGGGAGTTCGACGAGCGGGTCCGGCGGGAACTCGGTCGCGAGGCGAGGTACGTCTGCGAGCCGAAGTTCGACGGGATCTCGCTTTCGGTCGTCTACGAGGAGGGTGTCTTGGAGCGGGCGGTCACCCGCGGCGACGGCCGCGAGGGCGACGACGTCACCCGGAACGCCCGCACCATCGGGTCGCTTCCCCAGCGCCTCCACGGCGACCCGCCCGACTTCCTCGCCGTCCGCGGGGAGGTTTACATGCCGAAGGACGATTTTCAGGCCCACAACAGAGAGCGGATCGAACGCGGCGAGGAGCCGTTCGCGAACCCCCGAAACGCCACTGCAGGAACGATCCGTCAGCTCGATCCCGCGGTCGTCGCCGAGCGCCCCCTCGAGGTGTTCTTCTTCGATATTCTGGAGGCCAGCGAGCTCCCCGAGACCCACCACGAGGCCTTGGAGCGGTTCCCCGAGTGGGGGCTGCGGACCAACGACCGGGTCGAACTCGCGGAGTGCGCGGAACCACGTTCCGCGGACGATACGAGCGGCGACACTCGAGACGCGATCGAGGCGGCCATCGACTACCGCGACCGACTCCTCGAAGAACGCGACGACCTCCCCTACGAGATCGACGGCGTCGTGATCAAGGTCGACGACCGCGCGGGCCGCGAGGAACTCGGCCGGACCGCCCGCCACGACCGGTGGGCCTACGCCTACAAGTTCCCCGCGCGCTCGGAGGTGACGACCGTCCAGGAGGTCGCCGTCCAGGTCGGGCGAACCGGGCGGGTAACGCCCGTCGCCCTGCTCGATCCCGTCGACGTCGGCGGCGTGACCGTCTCGCGGGCGAGCCTCCACAACCCCGCCGAGATCGCCGAGAAGGACGTCAACGTCGGGGATACCGTCCGGCTCACCCGCGCGGGCGACGTCATCCCCTACGTCGAGGAGGTCGTCGAGAAGGGGTCGGAGGGCCACTACGACCTCCCCGACCGGTGTCCGGTCTGTGACAGCGCCATCGAACGCGACGGCCCCATGGCCTTCTGTACCGGCGGCCTGACCTGCCGGGCCCAGCGCCGCCGGTCGATCGAGTACTACGCGGGCGACGACGGTCTCGACCTCGAAGGCTTAGGAGAGCGCGGCGTCCGCCAGCTGATCGAGGCCGGCCTCGTCGAGTCGATCCCCGACCTCTACGAACTCGACCGGGAGGAGCTCGCGGGCCTCGAGGGCTGGGGCGAGACGAGCGCGAACAACGTAATGAGCGAGATCGAGGCGAGCCGGGAGCCTCCCCTCGACGAGTTCCTCTCGGCGCTCGGCATCCCCCACGTCGGTCCCGCGACCGCCCGCGCGCTCGCCGCCGAGTTCGGGACCTTCGATGCGGTCCGGGAGACCGCCCTCGAAGAGCCCGACGCCCTGGAGGACGCGGGCGAGATCGGCGATACGGTATCGGAAACGATACACGAGTTCTTCGCGAGCGAGGGCAACGCGCGGGTGGTCGACCGCCTGCTGGACCACGTCTCGCCCCAGGAGGCGGCGATCGAGGAGGGTGGGGAGGAACTTGAGGGCCTGACCTTCGTCTTCACGGGCTCGCTCTCGCAGTTGACCAGAAGCGAGGCCCAGGAGGCAGTCGAGGCCCACGGCGGGAATGCGACGAGCAGCGTCTCGGGAAACACCGACTACCTCGTCGCCGGCGAGAGTCCGGGGGCGACGAAGCGCGAGGACGCCGAAGCGGAGGGCGTTCCGATCATGAGGGAGGGTGAGTTCCTCAGCTTCCTCGCGAGCCGCGGCGTCGGGATCTAGAGGTCGACCCGGTCGAACCGGGCGATCGCGATGGCGGTCGGGACGACGATCCAGACCAGCAGGATCAGGAACGAAAACCAGTTCTGGAGGTAAAAGGGGACCCCGCTCGGGAACAACTCGGCGGAGAAGGCGGTGCCGAAGCCGGGAGCCTCGACGGCGTCGATCACCGAGAGCGCGTTGGCGTAGGCGACCCCTGGGTCGATCGTCTGAACGAACAATCCCCAGTCGGGGAGGCGCTCGTACTGCATCTCGTTTCCGTTCATCGTTTGCGTGACCTCGACGCCCGAGAAGTAGCCCTGGTTCATCAGGATCTGGAGAGCGAAGTTCAGCAGGTTCCAGACGACGTAGAAGAGGACGAAGACGCCGAACATCGCGGCGCCGGCGATCGTCGTCGACTTGGTAATCGAGGAGAGCGCGATGGCGATCCCGAGATAGGCGATGCCGTAGAGGATCGTCATGGCGATGAAGCCGGCGTAGTCGGCGATCGCCGGCGGCGAGAGCATGACGGCGACGACGACGGCACCGATGACGAAGCCGATCAGCAGCGACAGCGAGAGGACGGTCGCCCGGCCGAGATACTTCCCGAGGACGACGTCGATCCGGGAGTGCGGCAGGGAAAGGAGGACCTTGATGCTGCCCGACTCGCGCTCGCCGGCGATCGACTTCCAGCCGAGCAGCAAGGCGATCAGCGGGACGACCAGTCGAGTCACCTGGCTGACCGTTCCCAGGAAGTCGGCGGTGGACGTGTCGGCGTTTCCGAAGTAGCCGATCGCGAAGGCCGCGAGCCCAACGAGCAGGAAAAAGAGGAGGCTCAGCCCCCAGAACGTCCACGACCGGACCGCGTCCCGGAAGTCCTTGGTCGCGATCGCCCGGACGCTCGTCGCGTTGACGTCGCTCATGCACTGACCTCCTCCCGGCGGTCGGTCGTGTACGCCCGGAAGACCTCCTCCAGAGAGGTGTCGTCGGTCGAGAAGTCGAGCACTTCACAGCCCGCGTCCTCGATCTCGTGGATGACCGCGGTCTTTGACCCCTCGGTGGCGACGACGACCGCCGGCGTCTGTCCCTCCTCGACGTCGACCGACGTGACCTCGGGCATCGACCGGACCCGCTCGACGGCCCCCTCGTCGATCCGGTCGACGGAGACCCGAAGCGTCGCACCCGTCGTCACCGAGTCCTGGAGCCCCGAGACGGTGTCGACGGCGACCATCTCGCCGTCCCGGAGAATGCCCACCCGATCGCAGACCGCCTCGACCTGCTCCATGATGTGACTCGAGAAAAAGACGGTCGCTCCCCGCTCGTTTTCCTCGCGAACGAGGTCGCGCATCTCGCGGGCGCCGTTGGGGTCGAGCCCGGTCGAAGGCTCGTCGAGCACCAGGAGATCCGGCTCTCCCACGAGCGCCATCGCGAGCAGGAGCCGCTGGCTCATCCCCTTCGAGTACCCCCCAGCCTTCCGGTCGACTGCCTCCTCCAGTCCGACGCGGGAGAGGAGGCGTTCGGGGTCGTCGTCGGCGTCCTTCGAGTCGATCGCGAACTCAAGGTGCTGGCGGGCGGTCAGTCGGTCGTAGGTCTCGACGCCTTCGGGGAGGACGCCGGTCCGGCGGCGGATCTCGCGGCTCTCGGCGCGGACGTCCTTGCCGAAGACCCGGATCTCGCCGTCGGTCGGCCGAGCGAAGTCGAGTAAGACGTTGATCGTCGTCGACTTCCCCGCGCCGTTGGGTCCCAGAAAGCCGAACACCTCGCCCTCCCGGACCGTAAACGAGAGATCCTCCAGGGCGACCGTGTTCCCGTAGCGTTTGGTGAGCCCGTCCACTGCTATCGCTGACATGTATGTGAAATCCCAGCAGAGTCCGATAAGTCTTGTCACTCGGGGACGATGACGGTCAGATCGGGTCTTCGGGGGCGTGATCGGCCGCGACGCGGGCGGCCTCCTCGGCGTACCGTTCCCGGCGGTCGTCGTCGGTCACGGCCTCGAGGTCGTCCTCGGAGATCCGCTTGCCGGCAGTCACCTCGTCGCCCGCGCGCATCGCCGCGGCCGAGCGCTCGCGGCGGTGAAAGCGGTCTCCGTCGGGGGTCGCGTAGACGGTCGTCACGAGGTTGCGGTCGTCGAACGCCCGCTCGACGAGCCAGCACTGGACGTCTTCGTCGGGATCGGTCATGGTCGGCGTTCGACCCCCGGCGTGGTGAATCTGGCGTCCGTCCGTGGACGTGACCGGCCGGGGACGTCAGGCTCAAACCCGTCGACTCGCTAGGGACCCCGATGAACGCCGAGGCCCTTTCGGCGCGGGCCGGGGAGCTCCCCCGCGAGCCCGGCGTCTACCAGTTTCGGGAGGGGGAGACGACGATCTACGTCGGGAAGGCAGTGGACATCCGCGACCGGGTTCGGTCGTACGCCGACCCTCGAAGCGCCCGCATCCGCCGGATGGTCGACCGCGCCGACGGCCTTGAGGTCGCCGTCACCGACACCGAGACCCAGGCCCTTCTTCTGGAAGCGAACCTGATCAAGCGCCACCAGCCCCGGTACAACGTCCGGCTGAAGGACGACAAGTCGTATCCGATGGTCCAGCTGACCGACCATCCCGCACCGCGCATCGAGATCACGCGGGACCCCGACGAGTCCGCGACGGTGTTCGGCCCCTACACCGAGATGGGGCGGGTCGAAACCGTCGTGAAGGCCCTCCGGGAAACGTACGGGATCCGGGGCTGTTCGGACCACAAGTATTCGGGCCGCGACCGGCCCTGTCTCGACCACGATTTGGGGCTCTGTACCGCCCCCTGCACCCGCGAGATCGCACTCGAGGACTACCGCGAGGACGTCTCCCTAGTCGAACGCTTCCTCGAGGGCGAGACAGGGATCCTCGCCGATCCGATCGAGCGGGAGATGGAGGTCGCATCCCAGGAACAGAACTTCGAGCGGGCGGCGAACCTCCGGGACAGGCTGGCGGCCGTCGAGGCGTTCCACGGCGAGGGCGGCGAGGCCGTCCAGTCGGTCGGCGACGAGCGCGCCGTGGACGTCCTCGGCGTCGCCATCGAGGGCGAGTCGGGGACCGTCGCCCGACTCCGGGCCGAGGACGGGAAGCTGATCGACCGCGAGCGCCACCGGCTCTCGGCGCCCGACGGCCCCGGCGGCGTCCCCGAGTTGCTCGCGGCCTTTCTCGTCCAGTACTACGCCGAGCGGGAGCTCCCGGACGCGATCCTCCTCCCCGAGGAACACGGAGACGACGAAGTGGGGGCCTGGCTCGAGGCCGAAGGGGTCTCCGTGCGAGTGCCCGGCGCCGGCCGGGAAGCGAAACTCGTCGAGCTGGCGCTGAAAAACGCCAGAAAGAACGTCGGCGGGCGCGACGCGTGTGCGATGCTCGCCGACGCGCTCGGACTCGACTCCGCGGCCCGAATCGAGGGCTTCGACGTGAGCCACGCCCACGGCGCCTCGGCGGTCGGCAGTGACGTCGCCTTCGAGGACGGGAGCGCCGACAAGTCGGGCTACCGCCGGAAGAAGCTGACCGACGCAAACGACGACTACGCCAACATGAAGACCCTACTCGAGTGGCGTGCGACCCGCGCCGTCGAGGGGAGAGACGACCGTCCCGACCCCGACCTCCTGTTGATCGACGGCGGCGAGGGTCAGCTCTCGGCCGCCCGCGAGGCCATCTCGGAGGCGGGCTGGGAGGTTCCCGTCGTCGCGCTCGCGAAAGCGGAGGAGCGGGTGATCAGCGCCGACCGGAGCCACTCGTGGCCCTCGGATGCGGCCCACCTCCACCTTCTCCAGCGGGTCCGCGACGAGGCCCACCGGTTTGCGGTGCAGTACCACCGGACGGTCCGCGACGACGTCTCGACGGTCCTCGACGACGTTCCAGGGGTGGGCCCCGAGACCAGAAAGCGGTTGCTTGGACGGTTCGGCAGCGTCGAGAACGTCCGGGAGGCCAGCCGCGAGGACCTGACGAGCGTCTCGGGGATCGGCGAGCGGACCGCCGAGACGATCCGGTCGCGGCTGTAGGACCCGACGGAACTATGGGTCTCGGTGTCGTTTCTCGACGTGTGTCCGAGGACGAACTCGACGACCTGCTCGACGAACTCGACAGTCAGGGCGACCTGGAGACCTCCCAGCAGCTGCTCACGCTCCGAACCGAGAGCCGCCGGTACGACAAGCCGGTGACGATCATCGAGGGGTTCGACCTCCCCGACTCGGAGGTGGAGTCGATCGCCTCCGACCTCAAGTCCTCCGTGGGCGCCGGCGGCACGGTCGAGGACGGTCGGATCGAGATTCAGGGCGACCACCGCGACCGGCTCCCCGAGTTGCTTCGCGACCGGGGGTTCGACGTCCGGTCCTGAAAACGGGCGCTGTACGGCCGGGACGGGATCGCGGGGTCGAGGCCCCCTAGCGAGTGGCTCGGCGTCCGTCGATCGACGGTTCGTTCCGGATCAGAATGAGTGCCACCGCAACATATAAATCACGCACTGTGAACTAAATAATTAGATGGATCTAATTATCTACTCCCCTCCCGACCAGGGGGTGTTCGTCCGTGCCTGAAGCGACGACGATCCTGCTCGAGTCGCTCCGGGACGGCTACGTCCAGGTGAGCGTCTTCGTCGCGATCACGGTGCTCGCGTTCGGTCTCGTCCAGTATCTGACCGGCGGGGCGCTCCTGCGCGCGATCGAAGACAACGAGCGCCTTCAGCCGGCACTCGGCGGGCTGCTCGGGCTGACCCCCGGCTGTGGCGGCGCGATCGTCGTGATGCCGCTGTATCTCCGTGGCACCGTCAGCTTCGGGACCGTCGTCGCGACGCTCGGCGCGACCGCCGGCGACTCCGCGTTCGTCATCCTCGCGCTCGCCCCCGAGGCCGCCCTCTACGCCTACGCGATCGCCTTCGCCGCCTCGGTGGCGACGGGCTACCTCGTCGATTCGGTCGGGCTCGGCGTCTCGCGGGTCGACGCCGCCGTCGCGCGGCTCTCGCCCGCGACGACCGACGGCGGGACCGTCGCCGGCGGCGGCGCCATCGGTCCGAACCCGGCCCACGACTACGCCGGCGAGTCCCCGACCCACAGCCACGAGACGGGGCCGGATCGCCACTCGCGGGTCCTCACGCCGCTGTCGCACCTCGCTCACGTCCTCTGGTGGCTCGCCGCGATCGCCGGCCTCGTCCTCGGCTCGCTGTACCTGCTCCGGGGCGGCCCCGAGGTCGCGCTCGCGGTCGGCCCCGGCTTCGACGGTCTGTTCACCGTCGTCGGCCTCGTCGGCGCTTCCCTCTCGCTCTATCTCTACGCCGTCGGCCGCCACTACGTCGGCGAGGGGACCGTCGCCCGCGCCCGGGACTCGTTCTCGTCGGTCTACGACACGCTCGTCCACGCGGCGATGGAGACCAGCTTCGTCACCGTCTGGGTGCTCGTGGCCCTGGCGGGCTACGAGTACGTCGTTTTCTTCACCGGGGCCGACGTCGCGACCCTCGCGGCGTCGGCGGGCGTCCTCGCACCCCTCGGCGGCGCCGTCGTCGGGCTGATCCCCGGCTGTGGCCCCCAGATCGTGCTGGCGAACGTCTATGCCGAGGGCGGGCTGCCCTTCTCCGCGCTGAGCGCGAACGCGATCGCCCAGGACGGCGATGCCCTGTTCCCGCTGCTCGCAGTCGACGCCAAGGCCGCCATCATCGCGTCGATCTACAACTTCCTGCCCGCCGTCGTCGTCGGGGTCGCACTCCACTTCCTGTGGGGTCCCGTCTTCGGGATGGCCGAGTTCGGGTTCGGCGTGTTGTGACCGGCGGGACGTAACACGGCCCTTCTCACGAAGGCTCATCGTGCCTGCCGAACGACCCTGCTCGGAGGCCGTGATTCCCTGCTCGAGTCCACCGTTTCGCGTCTCCTCACGGCATGTTCGTCGAAAAGCGGAAGGGGTGGGATTCGAACGGAGCGAGACGGTTGTCCTCGCCTTGCTCGGACGCTGCGACTCGCCTGCTCGAATCCACCGTTTCGCGTCGCTCTCGCGGTTCGCTCGATCGACGGAAGGGGTGGGATTCGAACGCCACGCGGCCAGAGGGCCGCCGCGGGCGAGGCCCGCGGTGCTCTACCACTGAGCTACCCTTCCACGATTCCATCCAGCGGGGCCACCCGATTAGTAACCGACCGCCTACCCCGGTTGCGTCCGGCGGTAGGCGCCGCTTTCCTCCCGATCGATTCGGTGGCTTTAGGGGTCTACCGAACCCCCCACCCACCGGTGAACCCCGCCCGGATCGAGAGCGAGTTCCCCGCCCCCGGCTACCGTGGCGCCCAGGAGCAGGCCCTCGCGGACATACGCGAGGCGTTCGCGGCCGGCAACGAGGTCGTCCTGGTGCGGGCACCCACGGGTAGCGGCAAGTCCCTGCTCGCCCGTGCGGTCGCGGGCTGTGCCCGGACGGTCGAGGAGGCAGAACCGAGCGAGGCCACGGGTGCCTACTACACGACGCCGCAGGTCTCACAGTTGGACGACGTCGCCGACGACGACCTGCTCGCGGACCTGCGGATCGTCCGCGGAAAGGGCAACTACAACTGCATCCTTCCCCACGAGACGAACACGCCGGTCGATCGGGCACCCTGCGTCCGCGAGCGGGGGTACGACTGCTCGGTCCGACACCGGTGTCCGTACTTCTCGGACCGAGCGATCGCGGCCAACGGCTCGATCGCCGCGATGACGCTCGCGTACTTCATGCAGACCGCCGGCAGCGAGGTCTTTCGCACCCGGGACGTCGTCGTCATCGACGAGGCCCACGGACTCTCCGAGTGGGCCGAGATGTACGCAACGATCCGGCTCGGTCCCCGGTCGGTCCCGATCTGGGAGGAGTTACGGATACCCGACGTCGAGGCCGCCGCCGACCCCGTCGAGCGGACGGTCCGCTACGCCGAGAGCCTCGCGGGGACCTGCGAGCGCCACAAGGACGAGTTGCTCGGCGAGGACGAACTCACGGTCGGCGAGGTCAGCGACCGGGACCGCCTCCAGGAGCTGATCGGCGACCTCGAGTGGTTCGTCGAGGACTACCGCAACCCGGAGAGCCCGACGACGTGGCTCGTCGATCAGGAGCCCGCGAGCGGGGGCGAGGCGGCGGGAGACGGCGATGGAGAGGGAGGACCGCTGACGATCAAGCCGATGGACCCCGAGCGCTACCTCCACCACACCGTCTGGGACCGGGGCAACCGGTTCGCGCTCTTTTCGGCGACGATTCTGGACAAGGAGGCCTTCTGCCGGGGCGTCGGGCTCGACCCCGACGACGTTGCCCTCGTGGACGTCCCCCACACGTTTCCGATCGAACACCGCCCGCTGTACGACGTCACCTGCGGGAAGATGACCTACGAGCACCGCGACGAGACGATTCCGAAGATCGCCAGAACGATCGTCCGGATCATGCAACACCATCCCGACGAGAAGGGGCTGATCCACGCCCACTCATACGCGATCCAGGAGCGGCTGCGGGATCTGCTTGACGACTTCGGCGTCGGCGACCGGATCCATGCCCACACGCGCGAGAACCGCGATAGCGCCCTCGAAGAGTGGAAGGCCTCGACCGGATCAGGAGTGTTCCTCTCGGTGAAGATGGAGGAGGCCCTCGACCTGGAGGGCGACCTCGCGCGCTGGCAGGTGATCTGCAAGGCGCCCTTCCTCAACACGGGCGACTCGCGGGTGGCCCATCGCTTGGAGTCGGGCCAGTGGGCGTGGTACTTCCGGGCCGCCCTCAGAACCGTGATCCAGGCCTGTGGCCGAATCGTCCGGGCGCCCGACGACCACGGCGTGACCTACCTCGCCGACTCGAGTCTGCTCGACGTCTTCGAGCGCTCGCGGTCGGCGATGCCCGACTGGTTCGCAGAACAGGTCGATCGCATCGAAGAGCCCGACCTCCCCGCGTTCGACCCGTCGGTGGCCGGCGCCTCGGGGGACGGGTCCTCGGGGGCGACCGGCTCGAGGGACGCCTCGCGCTCGGGCGGCCATCGGTCGCGTTCCCGGTCGGGCTCTCGCTCCGACTCGGGGTCGCGGAACAGCCCCCTCGCGGACGTCTGGGACGCCTAGAGCAGCGCGCTCGCGCCCCAGGCGACCATCGAGGTCACCATCAGGAGGGCAAACAGCAGGGCGATGAGCTGGTTTCTGTCCATGTAGGGTCGTTCGCGCCGCGGTCCAAAGAAGTTCACGACCGCCTACTCGACACGCGCGTCGAGGACGACGTGGACAACTCCCGGGCTGTGGCTCTTGACCCGCCGCCGTTCGAGGATCTCGAGTTCGCGGCCCGCCCGGGAGACGGCCGACTCGAGCCGTTTTTCGGGTCGATCCCGGAGTTCGGACTCGGGGGTGGCCTCGTGGTAGTGGACGACGCCGTCGGGAGCGAGCGCGCGGAGGGCGTCGTCGAGGTAGGTGTGGGCCGCCGCGGTTCGCTCGGTTCCGCCACCGTCCCCCCCCTCCGAACCGCCGCTGCCGTAGTAACCCATGACGATCCGGTCTGCACCTCCCGAGTCGGCGACGCCGTCGGCGACCGCCCGGCAGTCCGCCCGGTAGGCGTCGATCCGCTCCTCGACCCCGTTCAGGACGGCGTTCTCGAGCAGGTAGCGGAAGGCGGTCGGATTGATCTCCGCCGCAGTTACGTCCGCGCCGGCACGGGCCATCGGCAGCGTGAAGTAGCCGATCCCGGCGAACATGTCGAAGACGCGTTCCCCGGGTTCGACCGTCTCGCCCATCCGGACGCGCTCGGCCTGGTTTCCCGGCGAGAACATTACTCTCGAGGGATCGAGCGCGTACCGGGTGCCGTGTTCGGTATGGATCGTCTCCGTGTCGGCCTCGCCCGCAAGCAGCCGCGTCCGGGGTTCGCGGTAGGTGCCCGCGTCCCCGTCGGTCGCGATCCCGCAGTCGGCGAGCACGCTGTCGGCCTCGCCGTGGTGTTCGAGCAGGGCCTCCCCCAACTCCCGCTCGTCGGGACAGTCCTCGGGAACGCTCACGAGGATCACCGAGCCGATCACGGCCCACGATCCAGGCACCGTCTCGAGAGCGGCCTCGTCCCAGCCCCGCTCGGCCAGCCGGTCGGCGAGGTCGGTCGTACGCCGGTCGGGATCGATCTGGCGGACGACCTCGAGAACGCGGGTCTCCGTCGGCGGCTCGGTGACCGGAAGCGCGACCCGCTCTCCGTCCTCGCGGTCGCCGCCGGCTCGCGCTGTGGTGGCGTCCTCGCTGTCCTCGGCCGTGCTCGCCTCCTCCCGGACGCGTCTCGAGTCGTCGTAGACGCCCTCCGTGCGAAGCGACTCGATGGCCGTCTCCACACGCGGTTTCTCGACGATCACCGCCAACGGCGCGTCGATCCGGTCGAGATCGGGCTCGACGGTCGCCTCCGGGTCCCCCGAATTCTGGTCGTCGGTCATCAGTTCTGCCGGTCCGCGTAGGGGTCGTACGGTTCGTCCTCCCCCTCATCGCTTGCGGGGTCGTGGTCGGGGAGGACGTGCAGGCCCGCGCGGCTCTTCAGGACGGGGACGGTTTCGGCGTCGGGGTCGAAGTAGTCGGGTCGGGCGACGGTCTCGGCCTGGAACGTCTCCGGATCGAGGACCTGGACCGCGTTCTCGTCCTCGACGGTCACGACCGTCGTCTCCTGGGCGTCCTCGATGGCTCCCAGCCGTCGGGCATCGGGCGAGTCGCCCTCCTCGTAGCCCGCCTCGTACCGTTCCCCGGTCGTCACGCGGACGCCTTTGAGGTTCCCGCGGGCGCTGCGGACGAGGACCGGCCCACCCTCGTCGTCGGCGAGGTCGATGACCTCCCCCGGCCGGTAGGGCGGCAGGCGGACGGCGAACGTCACCCGGTACACTTCGTTGCCGTCCTCGTCCTCCGTGACCAGCGTCTCGGCGTCGTTGACGCTGCCGCCGAACTCCTCTATCATCTTGTTCGAGATCTTCTTCCCGATCTTGTTCGTCGAGACCTTGATGTCGGCGCCGTCGTCGGTCTCGGTGAACTCGGTGACGAAGGCGTTTCGGTCGCCCGTCGCCTCCATCTCCGCGACCGTCCGCTCTGCGATCTCTCTGGCGCGCTCGACTTCCTCGCTCGTCGGGGTTCGGTCCTCGGCGCGGATCTGGACGGTGCTCGCGTAGTAGTCGCCCGCGATCCGGCCACACCGGGTGCAGGTCTGGCGGGCGATCCGGACGAGGATCGAACGCTCCTCCTCGACGGGCCGTCCGCGGGCGACCCCGGTGAAGTACGAGTGCATCCGGATCGTGTTCTCGTCTACCTGCTCGGGTTCGACCTGCCAGGCGAACTCCCGGACGTCGACGTGGACCGCGACCGCCTCGCTTACCTCCTCGATCGCGACGTCGGTGTAGTCGTCGGCATCGACGTCCACCCAGCGCCGGCCCCGGTGGACCGCACCACACTGGGCACAGACGGAGACGTCGATCCGCTCGGGCGCCTCGACGAACTCGAAGTCCGTGAAGTAGCAGCCCTCACAGATCGCGGGACCGTCGCCCTCCTCCCCCTCCGCGGCCGCGGCGCTCTCCCGATCGATCGGGTCCCCACACCGCGGACAGAACGCGCGCGACGTCGTCATCGTCCCCCGTTGGACCCTCGGCCTGTTAAACGACCCGCTCGCCCGGCCACGCCCGTCGCGGGGCCTCTCACCCCGTGAGAACTCCACACGAAACGAGGGGGTCGAGATCCGGCCATATTTATCCTGTCAACCCCTACTGACGTCCATGGACTGGCAGCCCGACTGGGGACTCCGCGCGCGGATGGGACTGACGATGTTTCTGCTCTTCTGTGTCTACCTCGTCTTCCTCGTCGGACTCACGACCGCCTTCGGCGGCGGCGCCGAGAGCCTCCTGCTGGTCGCCGTCCTCCTTGGAAGCTTCTCGCTCGTCCAGTTCTTCTTCAGCGACAAGATCACCCTCTGGAGCATGGGCGCCTCGAAAGTCGACGAATCCGAGTACCCCGAGCTCCACGCCGCCGTCTCCCGGCTCTCCCAGCAGGCCGACCTCCCGAAGCCGACCGTCGCCGTCGTCGACTCCCGGACGCCAAACGCCTTCGCGACGGGGCGCTCGCCGAGCAACGCCGCCGTCGCGGTGACCACCGGCCTGCTCGAGACCCTCGACCGGGAGGAGCTTGACGGCGTCCTCGCCCACGAACTCGCCCACGTCAAGAACCGCGACGTCGCCGTGATGACCATCGCCTCCTTTCTCTCGACGGTCGCCTTCCTCATCGTCCGCTTCGGCGGCCAGATGATGTTCTACACCGGCGGCGGACGGGGCCGGGACGGCAAGGGTGCGGCCGGGATCCTGGTCGCGATCCTGGTCTCCCTTCTCGTCTGGATCGTCAGCTACCTGCTGATCCGAGCGCTCTCGCGCTATCGCGAGTTCGCCGCGGATCGTGGTGCGGCCGCGATCACGGGCAACCCCTCGGGGCTCGCGAGCGCGCTCATGAAGATCTCCGGCGAGATGGAGAAGGTGCCCGACGACGACCTCAGGGAGGAAGCCGAGATGAACGCCTTCTTCATCATCCCGATCAGGTCGGGCATCGTCGGCCGACTCTTTTCGACTCACCCCTCGACCGAACGCCGGATCGAGCAGCTCCGCGAGCTCGAACGCGGGATGTAGCGGGAAGCGGGGGGTTTCTAAGGCTCGACGACCGACCCCCGCCATGGGACTGTTAGACGGGCTCCGGTCGGTGCTTGGCGTGCGCGCGGAGTCGGACGCCAAACGCGAGGCCGACCCCGAGGACCTCTTCGGGATGAGTACCGCCTACCTCACGATGGAGGCGGACCTGGGCTACGACTCCGCCGACGCGGGCGCGCTCTGCTTTTCCGGCGTCGACTCGAAGCGCTTTCGCGAGGCGGTCGAGGAGGTCCAGGCCATCCTTGAGGCGGGCCAGGAGGAGACCGAGACCGACTTTCGGATCACGGAGGACGACCACGGCTACCACTGGGTCGTCCTGGAGGACACCGACCCCGAGGACCTGATCACGAGCCTCCACTTCGCCGCCGACACCTTCATCGAGGAGGGGTTTGGCTCCCGGCTGCTCGCCGCCGTCTTCGCCTATCGCAACGAGGACGGCCCCGCCTACTGGATCTACTCCTTCCGGCGGGGCGCGTTCTACCCCTTTGCCCCCCGCTCGGGCCATGAACGGGACTCGAGCGCCGAGTTCAAACTCGAGTCGACCCTTGAGGGCGAACTCGAGATCGAGGACGAAAAGGAGCGCTGGCACCCCCTCTGGCCGAGCGCGGCCGGCGATCATCCCTGGGAGTGACGACGTCGTCGATCCGCGACCGACCCCGCTTCCTGCCCGCAGTTTCACTTCCACTTTCCTGTTAAAGAGGCTTTATGGCCCTCGGGCGACAACGACGGGGTATGGCAGACGCAGACCTAGAGACCCTCCCCGGCGTCGGACCGGCGACCGCTGACAAGCTCTTCGAGGCGGGCTTCGATAGCTTCCAGAGCCTCGCGGTCGCCTCGCCCTCCGAGCTGTCGAACACGGCCGACGTCGGCGAGTCGACCGCGAGCGACATCGTTCAGGCCGCCCGCGACGCGGCGGACATCGGCGGCTTCGAGACCGGCTCGACGGTCCTCGAGCGGCGAAACGAGATCGGCAAGCTCTCCTGGCACATCGACGAGGTCGACGACCTGCTGGGCGGCGGCATCGAGACCCAGTCGATCACCGAGGTGTACGGCGAGTTCGGCGCCGGCAAGTCCCAGGTCACCCACCAGATGGCCGTCAACGTCCAGCTTCCAAAGGAGGTCGGCGGTCTCCACGGGTCGTGTATCTTCGTCGACAGCGAGGACACCTTCCGGCCCGAGCGGATCGACGACATGGTTCGGGGCCTCCCCGAGGAGGCCATCGAGGCCGCTCTGGAGGACCGCGAGATCGAGGGTAGCCCCAGCGACGAGGAGGCGATCGAGCAACTCGTCGAGGAGATTTTAGAGAAGATCCACGTCGCGAAGGCGTTCAACTCGAACCACCAGATGCTCTTGGCCGAGAAGGCCAACGAACTCGCCGGCGAACGCGAGGACGACGACTACCCGGTTCGGCTGGTCTGTGTCGACTCGTTGACCGCCCACTTCCGGGCGGAGTACGTCGGCCGGGGCAACCTCGCCGACCGCCAGCAGAAGCTCAACAAGCACCTCCACGACATCGACAAGGTCGGCAACCTCCACAACGCCGCCGTCATCGTCACCAACCAGGTCGCCTCGAACCCCGACTCCTTCTTCGGCGACCCGACCCAGCCCATCGGCGGGAACATCCTGGGTCACAAGTCCACGTTCCGGATGTATCTCCGGAAATCGAAGGGCGACAAGCGGATCGTCCGCCTCGTCGACGCGCCCAACCTCGCCGACGGCGAGGCCGTCATGCGCGTTCAGGACGGCGGACTCAAACCCGAGTAAGGCCCGAACGGTCCCGGTACGACGGCGGTTTTTCGTGTCGTTTCTTCGTGGCCACCGAGTCGGCGGCACCATCCAGAAAGCAGGGGTAGCCCCGGACGCCGCGGCCTACTCCTCGTCGTCCTCGGTCGTCGTCCGTTCCTTGTCGAGTTCGCCCCGGTGGATCTCAGCGCCGTCCTGGGCGACCTTCTCGGCGAGGACGGCACACTTGATCCGCATCGGGGAGACCTCCACTCCCAGCAGGTCGACCGCGTCGTCGCGGTCCATCTCGAGGAGTTCGTCTATCGTTGCTCCCTGGAGTTCCGTCGAGAGCAGGCTCGCCGATGCCTGGCTGATCGCACAGCCGTCGCCGGTAAAGGAGAGTTGCTCGATCCGCTCGTCGTCGTCGAGGCGGACGTCGATGCGGATCTCGTCGCCACACATCGGGTTCTCGCCGACGTGGCTGAACGTCGGCTCCTCGAGTTCCCCGTAGTTCCTGGGGTTCTTGTAGTGATCGAGGATCTGCTGTCGGTACATGTCCGAGCCCATTCCCATAGTTGTCACTGGTAGGAGGGTCCGTCCGAAAAGGGTTGCGCCCGTCAGGCCGCCCCTTCGTCGGGATCGATCGGCGGGTTCAGGTAGCAGGCGTCGGCGACGACGGCGGCCGCGACGACCGCCGCCGGAACCAGGGCCCCTTCGACTGCTACTCCCGCAACGGGCGCGATGGCCAGCGCGACCCCGAAGACGACCGGGATGACCGCGAGCATGAGGTCGTACCGGTCCGCCGAGGCGAGGACGGTGACCAGTCGTTCGAGTGGATCCGGCCGCCGATCGGGGTCGTGTCTCCGTCGTCCGGAGCTGTCGATCGTCCCGGTCATCGTTCTCACCTCCGATCGACGGAAGGCGCTCCGATCACAAAAGTTCTACGGGGCCGAGCGACGACACCGTCGGGTCGCATCGCTTTTGGCCTGCCAGCACCAATTCGAGCTAACGCCGTGGCCATCACCGACAAGATCTACGTCAAGAACCACCGCCAGCTCGCCTCCCAGCTCGAGACGTCCATCCCGAAGGGGGCGTTCAAGGGCGCGACCCTCGACGTCCTCTTTCAGGGGTCCGGACTGGAAAAGCTGGATGACGCGAGCCAGGAGCGGGTACTCGACTTCGCGAGCGACTTCCTCGACTGCGACTGCGAGACCAACCCCTACTGTGGCTGTCCCGAACGGAAGTTCGCCAGCTACCTGCTCGACCTGCGCGCACAGGGGCTCGGCCCCGACGCCATCGTCGACGTGATGGGCGACGACTACATGCTCTACGCCTATCCGGGCGACGTCCTCTCTTTTCTCGACGACGCCGTCCGGACCCTGGAGGCGGCCGAGGCCCTTGCCCGGGTCGACGGCGCCGACGCCGACGAAATCGCCGGGGTCAGGCGCGACCTCGCGCGATAACGCTCTCCCGGCTCAGCCCAGGCGGTACGGCCCCTGCTCGCCGTCCGTGATCTCGTCGTCCGCGTCCAGATCGTCGAGCAGGAGCACCTCCTCCTCGCCTTCCAGTCGGTCCTGGAGCTCGGTGACGTACTCGCGGTACTCCGCGACCTGTTCCCGGAGGTGTTCGGACTCGAGTTCGAGGCGTTCGTGTTCCCGGACGAAGCTCTTCGAGACCTCGACGGTCGGGGGGAACGAGGGCTCGTCTTCCGTCCGGCCGAGTTCGTCCTCGGGGAGGACCGCGACCTCGCCGTCGTGGGCGACGAGCATGTCGACGTAGTCCCTGAACACCGACGACAGCGAGATGTCCCGCTCCTCGGCGATCTCCTGGAGCGCGACGAAGGCGTCCTCGTTGACCCGGAAGGAGACGGTCTTGTTCTTGTTGCCCATTCGGGCCGTTCTTCCCCGCCAGTCCACTTAACGATTCGTCAGACGGCCGCCCGTGGGCGACCGCTGAAGCTGGCGGTCGGGTCAGTCCGCCGATCCCTCGACGCTCTCCAAGGCTTCGACGACCGCCCGGCGATAGTTCTCGACGGGGAGATCGTAGCGCTCGTCGACCATCCGGGCGTACTCGTTGCCCGTCGCGTCGGGGGCGCCCTCGGGTGATTCCTCCTCGGCTTCCCACGCCTCGAACGCCTCGATCCGGTCCAAGGTGCGCTCTGCGGTCTCGACGACCCAGCGGTTCCGGGTGGCCTCGTCTACGACCGCGATCGACTCCGGCCGCAGAGAGACGTTGACGGTGCCGTCGTCGGTCTCGTAGGTCCGGGGTTTGCCGACGACCGAGACGTACGCCGGGGTCTCTGCCTCCCGCAGGACGGAGGCGGCCTCGGGCTGGTACTGGCCGGCGTAGACGAAGAACGTGCCCGTGGGGTCGACGACCCGGCCGCGCCAGTACTCGCTGTCCTCGCCGACGTCCTCGGTTTCGGTGAGGGTGCCGACGACGAACACGCGGTTGGCGCGCTCGCCCGTCGGGAGCAGCGCGTAGTTGGGCGCGCGCTCCTCGTCGCTCTCCTTGAACGTGTAGGTCGCGTCGTTGAACTCGCTGGCGAACGTCCGGCGTGCGACCTCTCGGGTGAGCTGTGATCCGGACATCTACATCGACCTCGCTCTGATCAGCAGGGCCTCGCCATCCACGGCCCCATCGAGCTCCTCGACGTCGTCTGCGAGCACGTACCGGCCAAAGGTGGGCCCCTCGATCCGGTAGTAGGTGCCGACGACCCGATCGCGGATCTCGTCTGCGACGACCGTCGTATCGAGGGCGTCCATCGCCATCTCCTTTGCCTCCTCGAGACTGATGCCCGTGAGGCCCTCGGTCGCCTCGGCGTCGAAGATGACCTCGTGAGCGTCGATGCCGTCGTCGACGACGCCCTTGATGCGGAGGTCGAACTCGCCTTCGACCTCGCCGTGTTCGTTACACCGGCCGTTCTGGAGCACGCGCGTGCAGTCGTCGTGGGGACAGCGCTTGATCAGCCCGCTGCCCCGTTGCATGTCGACGAGTGCCCCTTCGACGACGCTGGTGTCGTCGCCGACCTCCAGATCCCCCTCTACTTCCTCGATGCCCGTCGTCGAGTTGAGCTTGACCGAGTACCGGCCCTCGTACTCGTCGGTGACGACGTTTCGAAGCTCGTAGACGCCGCCCTCCGAGAGCGAGGGAAGGTCGGATTTGGCCCACTTCGTGAACTTGATCGTTCCCGTGGGATCGCCGAGCAGACCGACCTGGGCGACCGAGTCGCTTCTTGGCTCCCAGAGCTCGATCACCTTCGCCGTGAGGTCGATCCACTGTTCGGGCTCGTCGACGTCCTCAATCTCCGCGGCCTCGCTCCCGCCGCCGGCGATGTCCTCGCGCTCCAGGCCCGCCTCCTCCAGGTAGTGGTTGGTGACGCTGCGTCGGGCCTCCTCGACGGGCACCTTGTACTCGTCGACGAGGGTCCGCAGGCGTCCCTCGACGTCGTCTACTGCGACGTCAATGTGGTCTGAAAACTGCTCGTGTACGTCCTCCGCGTGTTGTCGTACGTCGCTCATTGTCTCACGCCTCCGCCTGTGTTTCGTTGGGAGGCATGTCGGTCTTCGCTCCCGATCGTATTTAAACTGCCGCCACCGGAGCGAAAGTGGTCCTGCCGGCGACGGGCCTTTGGGTCTCGCCGCCGAACCGTCCTCCGATGGCCGACCGCGACGAACTCGAGGGCTTCCTCCGCACTACCCTGCAGGACGCCGGCAGCCGCTTCGAACGGCTGCGCCGCTCGGCCGGACTCGCGGAAGCCCGAGAGCACTACGAGTCGGCACGAAACGCCGCCGGACTCCCCGAGGACGACGCCGGGCGCGCCCGGATCGTCTGCCGGCGCTACGCCGAGCGGCGGGCGACCCGGCTGGACGAGGAGTTCCGGCCGGCGTGTTACGAGGCGGGCCACCCCGACTGCGAGGGCTGTCTCGAGGACGTCCGCGAGGGCCGCGTCGAGACCTGGTCTCGTAGCCAGTGATCCACACACCGGACGCACCGCCGTCATGCGGTCGAGTGTGCAGTGGCTCTTCCTGACTCCGATAGCTCGCGCGGTCGCGGCATTTAGTCACATGGGTGTTCTTCCACCGATATCTTTATACGGTGGGTTATTGTCCAACTCTATCTGTGAAAACTCCATCTATGGGCTCTGATCAAGGTGAAACGAGTACGAACGATCAAGAGGGGTTCTCGGAGACCATGTTCGTCACGGCCCCCGACGACCTCGAGTCGGTCCACGCCGAGGCCGTCGGGACCATCGAGCGGGCGGTCCGCGATGCGGGCGCCGAGGGCGCCGTCGTCGCGATGAGCGGCGGGATCGACTCGACGCTGACCGCGGCGCTCTCCCGGGAGGCCCTCGGCGAGGAGCGGGTGCTCGGACTCGGGCTTCCCTCGACGAAGACGGAGGCCGCAGACGGCGCCGACGCCCGGACGATCGCCGAGGGGCTGGGGATCGAGTATCGTGAAATCCAGCTTCGTCCCCTCGTGGATGCCTTCGAGCGGACCGTCGGCGCGGCGGTCGATCCCGACACCGAGGGCGACCACGGCGACGACCGCCTCCTCGGGAACGCCACCGCCCGGTTCCGGATGACCGCGGCCTACTACGCCGCAAACGCCACGAACCGGCTCGTCGTCGGGACGGCCAACCGCTCGGAGCTCCTCCTAGGATACTTCACGAAATACGGCGACGGCGGCGTCGATCTCAACCCCCTCGGGGATCTCTACAAGACCGAGGTCCGGGCGCTTTCGGCCTGGATGGGCCTCCCCAAGCGGATCGTCGGCAAGGACCCCACGGCGGGCTTCTGGGCCGGCCAGACCGACGCCGACGAGCTCGGTGGGACCTACGACGAGATCGACCCGCTCCTCCGGCGGACGATCGACCGGGGCGAACCCGTCGAAAGCGCGGCCGCCGCCGTCGGGATCGAGACGGACCTCGCTCGCGAGATCGTGGCGATGTGCGTCGAATCAAGCCACAAGCGGGCCACCCCGCCGACTCCGGGGATCGCCGACCGACGGCTCGAGGCTCCCCCGTCCGCGATCGAGGACGCCTGACGCTCCGTCATATACTTGGCGAGGGGGTCCTAAGCGCGTCCAATGGAACCGCTCGAGCGCCGTCGGGGGCTGATCGAGGAGCGCCTCGTCTCGGTCGTCGACGGCGTCGAGCCCGACCGGCTCTCCGACGAACTGCGCCACGTCGCGCTCTCGGGTGGGAAACGCGTCCGGCCGACGGTCACCGTGCTGGCCTGTGAGACCGTCGGCGGCGAGGCCGCGGAGGCCGTCGACTTCGGCGTCGGGATCGAACTCGTCCACGGCGCCTCGCTCGTGATCGACGACATCATCGACCGTTCGGAACTCCGCCGGGGCTCGGCGAGCGCGTGGGCCGAGTTCGGCCACGGGCCGGCGATCGTCGCCAGCGACGGTCTGCTGGGTGAGGCGTTTGCCCTCCTCTCTGCGGACCCCCGGGCGACCCGGGTCGTCGCCGAGGCGATGGTCGAACTCGGCGTCGGCGAGGCGACGGAGCTCTCGGAGGTGCCCGAGACCGAAGCCGAGTACATGACCCTCGCTCGCCGGAAAACGGGGGCGCTCTTTCGGGCCGCGGCCGAACTCGGCGCGATCGCCGCCGACGCCGACGCCGTCGCGATCGAAGCCTTAGGGGAGTACGCAGAACGCGTCGGCGTCGCCTTCCAGATCCGCGACGACGTCCTCGATGCCGTCGCCGATCCCGCGACCCTCGGCAAACCCGCCGGCCGGGACGCCGAGATGGATCGCCCCTCGGTGGTCCAGGTCACCGATCTCTCGCCCGAGGAGGCCGACGAGCGCGCCCGCGCGGAGGCCGAACGCGCGATGGACGCCCTCTCGCGGATCGACGCCGCCGACTCCGAAGCGCGAGGCTATCTCGAGGACCTCGCCGAGTTCGTCGTCGACCGCGAGCGGTAAGCACCGGTCGCGGCTACCGTGTTCGGATCGGACGGGAGCCGACGCGTTCTCACTCGTTCGGACTGTCGAAGCTCTCGTACACCGCATGTTTCCGGAGATCGGAGTGATACGCCCACGTCGCCCCGAGACCTGCCCCGACCACGATCCCGGCGAGGAGGCCGACCACCCCTCCGAGCGAGGCGCCGGCGAGCCCGCTCAGAAAGGCGAGCGAGACGACGACGGCGTCCTTGTAGTCCATGCGGATAGGTCATAGCGAACTGTCATAACGGTTCGGGCCGTCTTTCGTTCGCCCCCATCGTGGGTGGAGTTCGCAATCGAACGCGAGCGGTGAACGTCTCGACGGAGAGTCCGAACTACTCGAGCGCCGAGAGTTCGAACTCGAAGGCCGCGACGGGCACTTCGAGGTCGTGGGTGACGATGACTTCGGGGTGGACCTCGCCGACGACGCCGACTTCCTCGCCGTCTACGACGACCGCGGCGGCCCGGCCGTCGATGAAGCTCGGGTGCTCCGTGGGTGGCGTCTCGAGGTCGGCACCGAAGGCCCGAACGACGGTCTGGAGGCGGGCTTTCGCGTCCTCGTAGGCCGCGTCGTTCCGGGCGACGAGCCCGGCGACGTGGCGGCTCTCGGCGACGTTGGTGGTCTCGGCGTCGTCGATTCGGGCGGTGAAGCCGACCTCCGAGAGGTCCTGGGGGTAGGCCCGGTGGGTGTTGTTCTCGAGGACCGAGAGCAGGGAGGGGAGGAGCCAGGTCCGGACGATGGTGTACTCCTCGCTGTAGGTCTCCTTGATCCGCGGGGGCGCGCCGGCGCCGAAGCCCTCGCCGTCGGGCGAGATCGACATCGCCTCGAAGGTCGCTTCCTCGCTGGTGAGGTGGAAGGTGAGCATGTCCTCGAAGCCGAGGCCGACGAGGCGGGTCCGGACGGCGGCCTCGAGCCTGGACCGCTCGTGACGACCGCCGACGGTGCTGACGTCGGGATAGCGGGGCTCGAGATCGTTGAAGCCGTAGGCCCGGCCGATGTCGTCGATCAGGTCCCGCGGATGGAGGACGTCAACGCGGTAGGGCGGAATCGTCACCTCGTAGGCGAGTTCTTCGGGCTCCTCGATTTCGTGGCCTTCGCGGGAGACGTCGAGGCCCGCACGCTCGCCCAGGTCGGTCACCTCCTCGGGACCGAGATCGATTCCGAGCACCGACTCGATCCGGTCGTGAGCGAGGCGCTTCTCGTCGGTCGAGAGATCCGGCCGGACGAGGTCGCGGCCGGCGTGTTCGCCGCCTGCGTCCTCGGCGTACTCGACCGTGACCTCCTCGAGCGTTCCCCCGCGAGCCGAGAGAGCGTAACAAACGATGACGCACATCTTGTCGATCGTCCACTGGTCGGTGCCGGTGAGTTCGACGAACAGATCCCGGGAGTCGGTCGAGACCTCGGTCCGCCGGCCGTTGATCACCGGCGGGAACGAGAACAGCCCGAGGTCGTCGTAGATCGCGGGATAGCGGTCGCCGCCGACGAGGTCGGCGTACGTTTCCCCAGTGGGGTGCTCGGTGAGCACCTCCCCCGGGGTCAGCTCGCTGTCGGAATCGAGGGGGACGAAGCGGTCGCCGTCGGGGGAAACGCCGGTGTAGCGAACGGTCGGCTTCCCGTCGGTCGCCTCGGCCGATGCGGAGAGCGCGTCGCTCCCCTTCAGCATGGTCAGATCGTGGATCCCGATCGCGCCTTTCGCGCGTCCCCGGCCCATCGTCGCGTGGAGCTTCTCCTGGAGCTGGATGATCGAGTCCAATGCTGCGTCGTCCAGATCGACGCCCCGGACGACCGCACCCGTCACGTACGGGCGGTCGTCGGGGACCTCGCCATCGACCTCGATGGTCCACTCCGGGGAGTTGGTCTTCGGGACGTACACCCCGCGTGCGTCGCCGTACTGGTAGCGAAGCGAGCGGGCGACTCCCTCGACCGAGAGCCGATCCAGTCTGTCGGGGGCGAACTCGAGTTCGAACTCGTCGTCCTCGGTTCGGCCCTCGAACTCGAGGCCGAGCGCGAACAGATCGTCGATCAGCTCGTCGTCGCCCGCCTCGTGGCCGGTCAGCTCCCGGAGCGCGTCGGGAGAGATCTCGACGGTGGGCATCAGTAGCTCACCTCCGCGTTCCGCAGGAAGTCCAAGTCGGCGAGCGTCCCGTGGAGATCCCGGATGTCCTCGGCACCGGTCGTGAGCATCGCCAGCCGCTCGAGGGCGAGCCCCCAGGCCATGACGTCACACTCGACCCCCAGGGGCTCCAACATTTCCTCGCGGAACAGTCCCGAGTTGCCGATCTCGATCAGCTCGCCGGTCGTCGGATGCGTGCCGAACAGCTCGAAGCTCGGCTCCGTGTAGGGGTTGTAGTGGGGTTTGAACTCGATGTCCGTGATCCCGAACTGGGCGTAGAACTCCTCGAAGGTGCCCATGAGGTCGCGCACGGACAGCGAGTCGGCCATTACCCAGCCCTCGATCTGGAAGAACTCCAGTAAATGGGTCGCGTCCAGGGTGTCGTTTCGGTAGGCCTTCTCGACGCTGAAGAATCGGGCAGGGGGGTCGATCTCGCCGATTTCGGTCCCCGAGAGGTATCGAGTGGTGAGCGAGGTCGTGTGTCCGCGCAGGGCGAGCGCGCGGGCGAAGCCCTCGTCCCACGGCGAGTGATAGCCGTCGCCGTCGGGGCCGACGCCCTCGCGGTGGGCGCGTTCGACGCGGGAGACCAGGCCTTCGGGGAGGTCGTCGATCTCGCTCGGCTCCTCCAAGGCGAAGCGGTCCCAGTGGGTTCGCGCGGGGTGGTCCTGGGGCATGAACAGGCAGTCGTTGATCCAGAAGTCGGCGTCGGCGTGGGGGCCGTCCATCTCCTCGAACCCCATCCCGACGAGCACGTCCTTGACTCGCTCGCCGGTCTCGCGCAGGACGTGCAGCCGGCCGCCATCGACGCGTTCGGCGTCGGCTTCGACGTTGTATGCGCCGAACTCGACGTCTCGCCACTCGCCGCTGGCGAGCAGTTCGGGAGTGAGCTGGCCGACCGTCTCCCGGCTCTCGACGCCCTCCATCAGCGCGGTGACGCCGTCGTCGGAAAGCGTCACCGTCCGTTCGGTCCGCTCGCTGCGCTCGATCAGCCCCCGACGCTCGAGTCGATCCAACACCTCGTCGCTGGGAGCCGCCTCGCCCGCCGTGATCGCGTCGAGAGCCATCGCCTCCGAGTCCGTGTCGGGGACGGCGTCGGGGTCGGTCGTCACGGTTCCGGAGTCGATTTCGCCGTACCCCTTCCGGGCGTAGTTCGAGAGCGCGATATCGACCTCCGGTCCTTCGAGACCTGCCCGGCCGATCGCCTCTCCCATCGGAACCGGATCGGCGTCGAGCCCGCGGGCTGCCTCGTAGAGACGGACCTCGGGGAGGCCCCGATCGGCGTACTCATCGCCCTCCTCGGTCAGCGTGGTCGATTCCTCCTCGCGCGAGAGGACGACGACCAGCCCCCGCTCCTCGAGTTCGAACGCGGCCCCGGTGACGGTCTCGGGCGGAAGGTCGGTCTCGGCGGCCAGTTCGTCGATCGGCGTCGCGTCCTCCGCGCTCGCTGCCCGGAGGACCGCGGCCTGTGCGTGTGGGAGTTCCATTTGGTGTGTAGACTGCGTGTCGGTCAGTTAGCGGTTCCGACTCGTCTCGAGCGATCGCGCGAACGCCCGCGTTCGCGGGCGGTTTCCCCGGCGGCGTCAGTCGTCGCCGGCTCCACCGGCCCGCTCACCGGGCGAAAAAGAAGCCGAACCCCGGCCGGGAGCCACGCGGCTGGCGGACGACGCTGGCACGGTGGGGTTCGGGTGCCATGCCCGACTCGAGACGCGGCCGGAGCAAAAACCTTGCGGCGCCCTGTCGTGTGAAGCGGTATCGCTCCTCGCCGAGAGTTATGTTTCCCGGGCCGACAGGTATGGTCACACGATGACCGACCTCCGATTCTAGGTCCGGTCGGAGGGGCTTCCCCGACGGCCGGACTCGACGGCACCGTCCGGCCGCGTTCTCGACGGCGGATCCGCAGGCGACCGCCTGCGGGACCGTCCGCACTCGCGTCCGAACTCCGACTCCACCGGGGAGAGTCGTCCCCGGACTCACCACCAATGCAGCGACTACGCACGCGCGACGAACTGGCACACGAACGACGCAGGCGCCGCAAACGCGCCGAGGACCGGCCCTCGAGGGTCGACGCCGTCCTCATCGCGCTCGCGGCCGCGGTCGTGCTGGCGGGGACCGTCGGGGTGGCGGTCGTCGTCGCCCTCGCCGTCGGCATCGTCCTCGGGGCCGTCCTCGCGAGTTCGGCCCGTAGACCGGTCCCCGCACCCGCCGAATCGGCGACGGGATGACCGACGACACGGTCCACGATCCGAGCTCTCGGTGACGGCTCCCGGCTTGAGGGGTTCGACGCCGGCGGCTCGGGAGGTCGCCGATCACGCCCTCCTCTCGGCGTCGGGACTCCCGCCGGGCGGCCCGGCCGGTCACGACGACCGGCTACGAGAGGTGGGCGGTGACGTCCGTCGAGGAGACCATCCCGACGTAGTCGTCGTCGACGACCGGGAGGTGTTTGATCCCGTAGGTCGTCATCATCGCGGCGACCTCCTCCATGTAGAGGTCGGGCGAGACGGTCTCGACGTCGGTCGTCATCACGTCGCTCACGCGGATGTCGGAGGGGGTCGCGCCCTCGGCGACGGCCGCGAGGACGTCCGTACTGCTGATTATTGCCCGGGGAGTGGTGAGCACGACCAGCGCGCTGATCCCCTCCTCGTGCATCCGCCGGGCGGCCTCCTGGACCGTCGCGTCCGCGGCGATCGTCTCGAGGGGCGTCGACATCACGTCCGCGACTCTCGTCCCGTCTCGGGAGCTCATACCCGTCTCGACGCGGACCGTCGGTATGGTCCTTTCCCCGGCCGGCGGTCGGGGTCGTCGACCTGCCGGGCCACCGCTTCCGGAACCGTTATCCCGGAGCCCGGCGTACGAGCGGGCGCAATGGCAACCGGTACGGTCGACTTCTTCAACGACACTGGCGGCTACGGATTCATCGAAACCGAGGACGCGGACGAGGACGTCTTCTTCCACATGGAAGACGTCGGCGGCCCCGACTTAGAGGAGGGTCAGGAGGTCGAGTTCGACATCGAACAGGCCCCCAAGGGCCCCCGCGCGACGAACCTCACCCGAAAGTAACGCCGTCTTCGACGGCGTGCGGTTTTTATCGACGCGACCGCCGAGAGACGCGACCACCCAGCGACGCAACCGCCGGCAACGCGCGCCTCGCGGTCGCTCACGGACGTTCATGCCACACAACCGCTTTAGTTCTCCAGTGCCTACCGCGTCCAATGACGCAACCTTCGACCGACCGAAAGACGCGACCGCCGCCGGACCGGACGAAACACACGCTGTTCTGTCCGGCCTGTGGCCACGAGGCAGCGATCGACGGCGACTGGGAAGTCATAGAGGAGGACGGCGAACGCGTGCTTTCCTGCCCGCGCTGTGGGGAGGTCGTCGACCGGCGACCCCGCCGAGGACGGCGCCCGCTCGTCGCCTGAGCGGCTGGTTCCGTTACTGGCCCGCACCGCCGGCGTCCCGGCCCCTAATCAGCTTCGCGATTCCCCCGGCGACGAAGGCGATCAACGCCCACTTCCAGGCGAGGACCCCGAGGACGACCAGCGCGATCCCTCGCAGCGGGTGGCCGTTCGCGAACGCCCGCTTTGCGTGGCGGAGCACCGAGAGGACCGCGAGCAGTCTGCCGACCGTCCCGCGGGAGAGTTTCGTGAGTACCATGCGGAATGCAGGCGCCCAGCGGGAATAACCCGCTCCCTTGTGACGGAGACGGGGGTACCAAGGCTTTTGGCGTCCCGGGGCAAGTCCGGTGACGATGGAGTTCGAGGCGATCCCCGGGGTCGGGGCAAAGACCGCGAGCGCCCTCGCCGAACTCGAGGCGCCCGAGGAGGCCCTCCGGACGGGCGACGTCGCGGCCATCGCCAGCGCGCCGGGGCTCTCCCCGGGGCGGGCCGCCCGGATCGCCCGCGGCGCGATCCGCCTCGACCACGACGACCCCGGCGGGTTCCTCGCGACCGAACGCGCCCGCGAGATCCACCGCGACCTCCTCGCGCTCGTCCGGGAGCGGGCGGTGACCGACTACGCGGCCCGCCGCCTCGAGACCTTTTACCCCAGCCGCCGGGCCTCCCGGATCGAGGAGGCCCGCGGGTTCGTCGAGCGCGCCATGGAGCGCGACCCCGATCCCGACGTCCTCGCGGCCCTGGAGGACGTCGTGCCCCTCGAACGCCCCGGCGACGTCCGCGTCTCCGAACGGTGTCTCGCGACCCGGGACGCGGAACGCTACGCGGAGGCCCGCGAGGCGGTCCCCGAGCTTCCGGTCGAGATCGTCGAGGACGCCCGCGGACTGGCCGAACTCGCCCGCGGCTACGCGACGGTGGTCGCCCTCGACGAGGCGTTCGCCGGCGTCGACGTCTCCGGCGACGTCCGGGTCCGGCCCGACGCCGTAGAGGACCCTGCCGACATCGTCCCCGAGCGGGCGCTCGCCTTCTTCGCGCGAAATCGCGGCTCGATCCGGGGCGCCATCGATGTTCACCGTGCCGCCGGCCTTGAGGCGCCCTGCGAGGTCGACGGGCTCGAGTCGGCCATGGACCGGCTGGGAGCGGACGGGACCGTCGCCGGCGACGACGAACTCGACCGGCTGGCACGGGCGGTCGACGACCTCGACGCGGCGGTCGGAACGGCCGAGAGCGTCGCCAACGACCGGCTCCGGGAGGCGATCCGCGAGCGGGACGTCACCATCGAGGGCAGCGATCTCCTCTCGCTGGTCGAGCAGGGTGCGGGCGCCGACTCGCTTCTGGCCCGCGAGCTGAGCGAGGAGTACGACGCCGCCGTCGCGGCCGCCCGCGAGCACCTGCTCGACGCGCTCGATCTCGACTCCGGGGAGGCAGACCTCGCCCGCCGGATCCTCGACGACGACCCCACGTTTCCCGTCGAGCGCGACGAGGAGGCCGTGGCCCGCCTGCGCGAGGAGCTGGTCGCCGCCCGCGACCGCCGGGCGGCGGAGCGAAAACGCGAGCTCGCGGCGACGCTCACCGATCGCCGCGAGGGCGTCGAGGAGCTCGTTCGCGGGGCCTTGGAGCTCGACGTCGAACTCGCGATCTCGCGGTTCGCACGGGACTTCGGCTGTACGACGGCGGAGTTCGGCGGCGACGGCGTCGCCATCGAGGGTGGGCGTTCGCCGTTGCTCCCCGAGGCCCGCGAGGAGGTCGAACCCGTCGATTACGAGGTGACGGGGCCGACGCTGCTCTCGGGGGTCAACAGCGGCGGGAAGACCTCGACGCTGGATCTGGTCGCCGCGGTCGCCGTTTTGGCCCACATGGGGTTTCCGGTGCCCGCAGACCACGTCCGCCTGCGTCGGTTCGAGGAACTGCACTATCACGAGAAGAGCCAGGGCACCCTCGACGCGGGCGCCTTCGAGTCCACCGTTCGGGACTTTGCGGACCTCGCGACGGGCGCCGACGGCCGGCTCGTGCTCGTCGACGAACTCGAGAGCATCACCGAGCCGGGCGCGAGCGCGCGGATCGTCGCGGGTATCCTCGAGACGCTCGCCGAGCGGGACGCGACGGCCGTCTTCGTCTCGCATATGGCCGGCGAGATCCGCGAGCGGGCCGACGTCGCGGTCGGCGTCGACGGCATCGAGGCCGTCGGGATCGTCGACGGCGAGCTCCGGGTGGATCGCTCGCCGACGAAGGGTCGGCTCGCGCGCTCGACCCCGGAGCTGATCGTCGAGAAGCTCGCCGCCGAGGACGGGAACGAGGGCGACCGCGGCGGCTTCTACGGCCGGCTGCTCGAGAAGTTCGAGTGAGCGGTTTCGGAGGTGTCGGGGTCCCCACGTACTGCCCTCGAGTCCGAACCCGGCCCGGCGCAAACACTGAAGTAGCCCGGGAGCGAGGTGAAAGTGATGGGAGGCGACGAGGGAATGCTGTCCTGGGACGAGTCGGTGTTCAGGGACGAACACGTCTTCGAGATCGATTACGTCCCCGAGGCGTTCGTCCACCGCGAGAGCCAGATGCAGGGGCTGTCCCACGCGCTCCGGCCCGCGCTCCGGGGCTCGCGCCCGCTGAACGTCTCGGTCCGGGGCCCGCCCGGAACCGGGAAGACGACGGCGATCCAGAAGCTGTTCGGGGAGGTCGCCGCCGAGACCGCCGAGGTGGAGACGATCCGGGTCAACTGCCAGGTCAACTCCACCAGGTACGCGGTGTTCTCCCGGCTGTTCGAGGGCTGTTTCGACTACGAACCCCCCTCCTCGGGGATCTCGTTCAAGAAGCTGTTCGGCCAGATCGCCGAGAAGCTGATCGAAGAGGACCGGGTGCTCGTCGTCGCGCTCGACGACGTCAACTACCTCTTCTACGAGAATGAGGCCAGCGACACCCTGTACTCGCTGCTCCGGGCCCACGAGGAACACCCCGGCGCGCGGATCGGCGTCATCGTCGTCTCCTCGGACCCGACCCTCGAGGCCATCGACGAACTCGACGCGCGCGTCCAGAGCGTCTTCCGGCCCGAGGACGTCTATTTCCCGGTGTACGACGAGCCCGAGATCGAGGAGATCCTCGGCGAGCGAGTAAAGCGCGGCTTTCACGACGGGGTCGTCTCCGGGGACGTCCTCTCGCGGGTCGCGGCCCTGACCGCCGAGAGCGGCGACCTCCGGGTCGGGATCGACCTGCTCCGGCGGGCCGGCCTGAACGCCGAGGCGCGCGCGAGCCAGGTCGTCGAGGGCGGCGACGTCGAGGACGCCTACGAGACCTCGAAACACGTCCACCTCTCGCGGAGCCTCGCGAACCTCGCGGCGAGCGAACGCGAACTGCTCGCGGCGATCGCCGACAACGACGGCGAACAGGCCGGCGCGGTCTACGAGGCGTTCCACGAGCGGACCGATCTGGGCTACACCCGCTACTCCGAACTCGTCAACAAGGTAGACCAGCTCGGCCTCATCGACGCCGAGTACGCCGACGTCGAGGGACGGGGGCGCTCGCGGTCGCTCTCGCTTTCCTACGACCGGGAGGCGGTACTCGATCGCCTCGAGTGACTACCGCTGGGAGTCCCGGAGGATCAGCGGCCCGATCGCCAGGGTCCGTTTCGCGGCGGTCGCGATCCGGGTGATGTAGGCGGTGAGCAGGAGAAACGGCGAGAGCGTGAAGGTGAACGCGGCCCCGACGAGCCAGAGGAGGTTCTCGACGCCGAGGGTCGACCCCGGCGCGGTCGCGGTGTCGACGAACACCACCATCATCCCGCTGACGACGATCGCGGGGATCGCGAGATAGAGGATCAGCCGCGAGAGGTCGATCAGCGCCCACTGGAAGTACAGCGTCTTGACGTGTTCTCTGGCGGGCCCGAACATCGACAGGGCGGTTCGGAGCTCGTCGAACGCCTCCCAGCCCTCCTCGTCCAGGGCGTCCCGGTAGTCGTCCTCCAAGCGTTCGATCTGAAAGACCTTCCAGGAGTAGTTGTAGTCGAGGGCCGCGTAGACGACGTCGAACGTGCCGAACTTCGCGCCGTCTAGCTTCTCGCGGACGGTTTCGGCGTTGCCGGTAACGCTCTCGACGAACTCCTCGACCTCGCCGGCGAACTCGTCGTTTTCGGAGTCCTGGACGACCTCCTCGAGCTCGTCGGCCCGGGACTCGGTCGCGTCGACGAGCCCCCGGAGGAACGCGGAGGGGTCCGCGGGCGCGGGTTTGCCGGTGAGGTCGCGCATGTAGTCCCGGAAGTCCATCGTCTCGCTCATCCGGGTCCGCTGTTCGCCCAGCGGGCCGTTCTCCTGGGAGAGGATCAGCTGGCTGATCGTGACGACCAGCGTGACGCCGGTGATCAGGGCGCTGAGCATCGTCCCGAATATCCACCCCATGACCGACCGTTGCTGGACGACCTCCGGGATCGTCGGTTCGAGTGCCGCCCCGAGCATGAAGACGAGGAAGACGGCGACCGAGAGGCCGGCGGTGACGCCCAGCCGGTTGGCGCCGAGCAACAGCCAGAGCTTGAGGCGGCTCTCTCCGGCCCGCTCGCGCATCGTGTTCTCGGTGCTGACCTGGTCTTCGTCGCCGTCGTCGCTCTCCTCAAACATCGTCGTTCGCGGGCCGTTTGAAGACGAGGAACTTCGTCCCGCCGCCGGTGTACGTGATCGTATCGGCCAGCTCCCAGCCGTCAGCGCCGTACTCGTTCAGCAGTTCCTGGGGATCGGAGGCCTCCTCCATCGTCGGGTCCCGTGGGGGCTCGGCCGTCTCGTACTCCCACCGGGTCGCTGGGCCGTCGTCTCCGCTCATTGGGGACCCGTACTTGCTTCGGTATCAAAACGGTTCGGCCGGCAGCTAGCTCTGGGGGAGCTCCTCGCGGTAGCTCTCGGCGTGAGAGAGCGCCTGCCCGATCCGGTCTTCGGTCTCTCCCTCGGCGCGCTCCTCGGCTTGGCGGAGCGCGTTCAGGTGTTCGTCCATCAACGCGTGGTCGGGCGTCCGGCCGTCGTCTACCAGCTCGGCGAACGCGGCCGCGGTCTCCTCTACGTCCTCGCGGACGTCGTCGTCAGCGGTCTCCGCCGCCGCCTCGAGTTCCTCGCGGGCGCTGGTGAGTCGGAGTTCGTCGGGGGCCATACCGCGGGAGAACGGACGCGCGATGAAAACCCTGGCGATGGCCCGCCGGCCTCCCGTCGAGAGTCCGCCCGGCGGCGGGAAGCGAGTCCTCAAGTGGCTGGGACACCTACTCCGGCCAACCGTGAGCGACTCCCGTGGCCCCCTCCAGCCCGACCGCCCCGACGCCGACCATCCCCTCGAGGTCGACGCTCCGTTCGAGCCCGCCGGCGACCAACCCGAGGCGATCGCCGACCTCGTCTCCGGCTTCGAGTCCGGTCTCACAGAACAGACGCTGCTGGGCGTCACCGGCTCCGGGAAGACCAACACCGTCTCCTGGACCGTCGAGGGGATCCAGAAACCGACGCTGGTGATCGCCCACAACAAGACGCTGGCCGCCCAGCTCTACGAGGAGTTCCGGGAGCTGTTTCCCGACAACGCCGTCGAGTACTTCGTCTCCTACTACGACTACTACCAGCCCGAAGCCTACGTCGAGTCCTCGGACACGTACATCGACAAGGACGCCTCGATCAACGACGAGATCGACCGGCTCCGACACAGCGCGACCCGGTCGCTTTTGACCCGCGAGGACGTGATCGTCGTCGCCTCGGTGTCGGCGATCTACGGCCTCGGTGACCCCCGCAACTACGTAGACATGTCTCTCCGCCTGGCGGTCGGCGAGGAGGTCGGCCGCGACGACCTGCTGGGGCGGCTCGTGGACCTGAACTACGAGCGAAACGACGTCGACTTCACCCAGGGCACGTTCCGGGTGCGGGGCGACACGGTCGAGATCTACCCGATGTACGGCCGGTACGCGGTGCGGGTCGAACTCTGGGGCGACGAGATCGACCGGATGGTGAAAGTCGACCCACTCGAGGGCGAGGTCCAGGGCGAACAACAGGCCGTTCTGCTCCACCCCGCAGAACACTACTCGATCCCCGAGACGAAACTCGAACGGGCGATGGACGAGATCCGCGAGGACCTCGATTCGCGCATTTCGTACTTCGAGCGCCAGGGCGATCTCGTCGCCGCCCAGCGCATCGAGGAACGCACCACCTTCGACCTCGAGATGATGCAGGAAACGGGCTACTGTTCGGGCATCGAGAACTACTCGGTGTATCTCTCCGATCGGGACTCCGGGGAAGCACCGTACACCCTCCTCGACTACTTCCCCGAGGACTTCCTGACGGTGATCGACGAGTCCCACGTCACGCTCCCCCAGATCAAGGGCCAGTACGCCGGCGACAAGTCCCGGAAGGACTCGCTGGTCGAGAACGGCTTTCGCCTGCCGACGGCGTACGACAACCGGCCACTGACCGCAGAGGAGTTCCGGGAGAAAACCGGCAAAACGCTGTACGTCAGCGCCACGCCGGGAGAGTACGAGCGCGAGGAGAGCGACCGGATCGTCGAACAGATCGTCCGCCCGACCCACCTCGTCGATCCCGCAGTGGAGGTCTCGCCGGCCAGCGGCCAGGTCGACGACCTGATGGACCGGATCGCAGAACGGATCGACCGCGACGAGCGCACGCTCGTCACCACCCTCACAAAGCGGATGGCCGAGGACCTGACCGAGTACCTCGAGGAAGCCGGCGTCGCGGTCGAGTACATGCACGACGAGACCGACACCCTGGAGCGCCACGAGATCATCCGCTCCCTTCGACTGGGCGAGATCGACGTCCTCGTCGGGATCAACCTCCTCCGAGAGGGGTTGGACATCCCCGAGGTCTCCCTCGTGGCGATCTTAGACGCCGACCAGGAGGGCTTTCTCCGCTCGGAGACGACGCTCGTCCAGACGATGGGCCGCGCCGCCAGAAACGTCAACGGCGAGGTCATCCTCTACGCCGACGACCCCTCGAGCGCCATGGAATCGGCAATCGAGGAAACCCGACGCCGGCGCGAGATCCAGCGCGAATACAACGCAGACCACGGCTACGAGCCGACGACGATCGAGAAGGCGGTCGGCGAGACGAACCTCCCGGGGAGCCAGACCGACACCGGGGGCGTCTCCGGCCGGGAGGTCGGCGACGACGAGGAGGCCGCTCGGTATATCGAGGAACTCGAGGATCGGATGGAGGAGGCCGCGAGCAACCTCGAGTTCGAACTCGCCGCCGACATCCGCGACCGGATCCGGGAGGTCCGCGAGGAACACGACCTCGCGGGCGACGACGAAGACGGGATCGCCCCGCCCGCCGAGGAGTTCTGAAGCCGAAATCGGTCGTCGTACTCTCTATTCAGCAGAACACACAAACTCCACGTTGTATAGGGATGAGGGGCTTATCGCTCAAGTCAATACCTGTCGATAGACCAACTGTGATATTCCAAACGTGGCTCCTAGAAAAAATAAGGATGCACTGATAACCACCAAAAAGTCATCCTCACCGTGGATGATCATAACCAGCAGGCACCATCCAGCGATGGACTCCAGAACTACACTGACGAGAATAGTGAGTTCGTCAGATATTCCCATCGCGTATATTGATACATTCAATACAAATAAGCCTTGACCGGTTTGCATCTGGATGTAACGTAGACCGGATTCGCGGGACCATCCGCAGCTACAGCTAATGGAGTGAGCCGGCTACTCCCCGTATTCGTCGCGATGTGCGTCCTCCTCATTGAGGATTTTGAGGGTCTCTCCGTCGCCTCCTCTACAGTCCCAGGAGAACCCGATCGGCTCGATCTCTTCGTCAGGAGTGATCCGAACAGGCACGATCTCCTCGCAGGACTTGCAGACAGCTGCTGCCCGGTCTTTCTTTTCGGTCGCTGTCATTGGCGGCCGCCTCCATACCGTCTTGTGTGAAGATATGGAATACTGATTTCGCCCAGCGGAAACTGAAACAGGTCGGAGAAACGGACTACAATCGACCCCACGGGGATCGCTCGGAGACGACGATGGCGTTCGAAACGTTGGCGTTCGAAGCGGGTGGCTCCTTGGTCAGCGGTCGAACCGGTCGGGATCGGTCCCGTCGCCGGTCGAACTCGACCCCGTTCGTTCGCGGTCGTCCTCGAGAGCGCGGTCGATCGGATCGAGGTCGGCGTCGTCCCGTCCGGCTCCGGCGTGTGGCTCCTCGTCGAGGGACGTGTACCGCTCCCGGTCCGTGGGTCGGTCTCGCCCCATTCCGAGGGTGTCCCGGGCCGACGCCCGGTGCTCGGGGAACTCCCGGGCGAGGACCGCCCCGAGGTAGCCCCCGGCGGCGCTGAAGCCGACGGTGTAGACGACGGCCGCCGCCGTGACGAGGCCGACGACGACGATCATCGCGGCGATCCCGCCGGCGGGAACCCCGAGGACGCCGAGCCAGGCCGATAGCACGGCGAGCCCGAGGAGGCCAAGCCCCGCGAACGGGAGCAGGGTGATGAGGCCGGCGAGGGCGCCGACCAGGGTCCCCGCCCGCCCGTCCTCGCCCTCCAGAAAGCCCGAGACCGCGCCCCCGAGCACCGTCGAGAACGGCAGGAAGGCGAGGACGACCGCCGCGACCGCGCCGACGACTGCGTTGACGATCGTTCCCATGGCTCGAGGGACGCTACCGGCGGCCAAAAGGTCGGCGGTCGGTTCCACCGAGTCCGTGTCCTTAAGACCACTCGGTGGAAACACCCTGTAATGAACCGACGAGCGTTCCTCAGGGCGGCCGGCGTCGGCGGCGTCGGCGCCACGATCGCGGGCTGTTCGACCGGGAACGGCGGCGACGACGACGGGAACGAAACCAACGATACCGACACCGGCGACACGAACGAGACGGACTCCAACGCTACCGGCGACGAGGCGAGCGGGGACGATGGGACCGATGGCGAGGACGACGCGAACGACACCGGGCCGAACGGGACCGGGTCGAACGGG
Organism: Saliphagus sp. LR7; assembly: GCF_003344565.1. NCBI lineage: Archaea > Methanobacteriati > Methanobacteriota > Halobacteria > Halobacteriales > Natrialbaceae > Saliphagus > Saliphagus sp. LR7. The sequence goes on from NZ_QPND01000004.1 coordinate 78,823, forward strand.
ACCGACGACAACGCCACCGACGGCGCCAACGGGACCGACGGAAACGGGGACGACGGCCACGACCTCGTCGTCACCGTCGAGGACGAGGCGGGCGAGCCCGTCGACGACGCGATCGTTCGGATCAGGACGGAAGGCGACATCCTCGGCGGCCTCTTCGGCGGCGAGGAGACGGAGGAAGCGGCGACCGACAGCGACGGCGAGGTCGTCGCCGAGGGCCTTTCGGACGGCACGTACACCGTCGCCGCCGAGAGCGGCGACCTGAGCGGCGAACGCGAGGTCGAGATCGACGGCGACAGCGCGGAGGTCACCGTCGCCGTCGTCGAGCAGACGGAGGGACGGCTCCGGATCGCGACCTACAGTTCGATGGTCGACGGCGAGGAGCCCGCCGGCGTCTGGCTCAAGGAGGCCTTCGAGGAACGCTATCCCGACGTCACGATCGAGTGGACCGTTCCCGAAGCGGGGGTCAACCACTACATCCAGCGCGCCCAGCAGGACGCCGGGATCGACGTCGACGTCTACTTCGGGCTCAACGTCGACGACCTCGTCCGGATCGACGATACCCTCGACGAACAGCTGTTCGCGTCCCTCGAGCGCGACCGGGTAGAGCGGGCCGACCGCGTCCGGGACGACCCGGCCGTCGAGTTCGGCGACCCCGACGACCGGGTGCTCCCCTACGACACGGGGTACATCAGCCTCGTCTACGACGAGGGGGAGGTCGAGGGCCCCGAGAGCTTCGAGGACCTCGTCGACCCCGCATACGAGGGGACGCTGCTCGCCCAGAACGCCCAGGACTCGGATCCGGGCCGGGCGTTCTTGCTGTGGACGATCGACGCCTACGGCGCGGACGGCTACCTCGACTACTGGCGGGAGCTAGTCGACAATGACGTCCGCATCCTGGGGAGCTGGGACGATGCCTACAGTGCCTACGAGAACGCCGAACGCCCGATGGTCGTCTCCTACTCGACCGACCAGGTCTACACCAACCGCTACGACGGCGACATGTCCCGGAGCCAGATCGCCTTTCTCGAGGACCAGGGATACGCAAACCCCGAGGGGATGGCGGTGTTCGAGGGAAGCGAGAACGCCGACCTCGCGTACGCGTTCATGGACTTCGTGCTCTCGTCGGAGGCCCAGGCCGAGATCGCCGTCCGGAACGTCCAGTTCCCCGCCGTCGCCGACGAACACGTCGATCTCGACGCCGAGTACGACGAGTACGCCCACGAGCCCCCCGAGTCGATCGCCCTCGGCTACGAGGAGCTGAGCGGGAACCTCGGCGGCTGGATCGAGGACTGGGCCCGCGAGATCGCCTCCCAGTAGTGAGCTCGAGGGCGGGCGGACCCGGCGGCCGTCGGGATGGCCGGAGCCGTCGGAGCGGGCGGAATCGGTTGCGTGGATGGGCCGGGAGACACGCCCTCACCGTCCTCGCCGTCGCGACGGCGGCGATCCTCGCCGTCATGTTGTATCTCCCCGTCGGGATCGTCTTCTCCCAGGCCGTCTTCTCCGAGGGAACTCCCACGCTCTCGGCGTTCCGGGCGGTGCTCGCCGACCCCTTCTACACGGGCGCGCTCGCGGGCGTTCTCGCCGATCCGCTCGCGATCGGGGCTCACGTGGAGGGCGTCCTCGAGTGGCTCCGGGCGGGAGCGCCCGTCCCCCGGATGGGACTGTTCGGCTTTACGGCCTACCAGGCCGCCCTCTCGACCGTCGCGAGCGTCCTCCTCGGGCTTCCCGCGGCCTACGTACTTGCGACCTACGAGTTCCGGGGCCGCCGGACGATCCGGTCGCTGACGATCCTCCCGTTCGTCCTCCCGGGGATCATGGTCGCGGTCGGCTTCTACGCGATGTTCGGTCGGGACGGGACCCTAAACGCGGCCCTGGACTTTGCGGGCCTGGGCCCCGTCGACTTCATCGGGTACAGCCCCCTCGCAGTCGTGATCGTCGCCCACGCGTTCTACAACGCGCCCCTGGTGGCGCGGGTCACGCTCGCGGCCTGGGAGTCGGTCGATCGCCGGGCCGTCGAGACCGCCCGGTCGCTCGGGGCAGGTCCTGGACGGGCGTTCCGGGACGTCGTCGTTCCCCAACTCCTCCCCGCCGTACTCACCGGCGCCCTCCTCACGTTCGTGTTCACGTTCATGACGTTCCCCATCGTCCTCGCGCTCGGCGGGCTCGGGCTCGCGACCGTCGAGGTCTGGATCTACGACCGGATCTCCCAGCTCGCGGTCGCCGAGGCCGCGACCCTCGCCGTCCTCGAGACGGTCCTCACCCTGGGGCTGACCTACGCCTACCTCCGCTACGAGTCCGCCCAGGCCGGAATGAGCCGCGGGGACGCCTCGCCCGCCCGCGAGCCGCTCTTCCCGGATCTCCGAACCGCTCTCTCGGCCCGCCGGCTCGCCGTCCTCGCCTACGGCGCGGTCGCCGTCGTCGTCTTCGTCGGGCCGATGGCGAGCATGGTCGTCGGCGGGGTCACCGACGGCGGCGGCTTCACCCTGCGCCACTACCGCTTTCTCGCCGAGCGCCAGGCGACCGGCGCGGCCTACCAGACGCTGCCCTGGCCGGCGATCCGCAACTCGCTTCTGTTCGGCGTCGCGACCCTCGCCGTCGCGCTCCCGATGGGCGTGACGATCTCCGTGCTGACGGTCCGCTCGCGGTGGGGGACGGCGATCGACGCCCTCGCGATGGTCCCCCTCGCGGTCAGCGGCGTCGTCTTCGGGATCGGGCTGCTCGAGGGGCTCGTGTTCGGAACCGATATCGGAGGGTTCCGTCTCCAGGTCACCGGCGCGGCCGCGATCGTCGCCGCCCACGCCGTCGCCGCCTATCCCTTCGTCGTCCGGAACGTCTCGCCCCTGCTGGCGGATCTGGACCCGGCGCTTGTCGAGTCCGCACGGGCACTGGGCGCCGGCCGCGCTCGCGCGCTGCTCGACGTCGAACTCCCCCTCGTGGCGAGCGGGATCGTCGCCGGCGCCGCCTTCGCCTTTGCCATCTCGATCGGCGAGTTCTCCTCGACGGTGATTTTGGCGAGCGGGAGCGACGCCTACACGATGCCCGTCGCCGTCGAGCGCTACCTCGGCCGCCGGAACGGCCCCGCGATCGCGATGGGGACCGTCCTCCTCGTCGTGACCGCCGCGAGCTTCGTCGTCGTCGACCGCGTCGGCGGGAGGTTCGAGGCGTGACCGAACTCGTCCTGGATGGGGTCTCGAAGGCGTACGACGAAACGACCGCCCTCCGGGACGTCTCCCTCGCCGTCGCGGACGGCGAGTTCTTCACCCTCGTCGGTCCCTCGGGCTGTGGAAAGACCACCACGCTCCGGACGATCGCGGGCTTCGAGGAGCCTACCGTGGGCGAGGTCCGCTTCGACGGGGAATCGGTGACCGGTCGCCCGCCCGATGCCCGCGACGTCGGCGTCGTCTTCCAGAACTATGCACTCTTCCCCCACATGAGCGTCGCCGAGAACGTCGGCTACGGCCTCAAGTTTCGGGATTCGGGGACCGCGAGTTCGGAGGCGCGGATCGAGGAACTCCTCGAGCTGGTCGATCTTTCAGGAATGGGCGAGCGAGAGCCGAGCCAGCTTTCGGGGGGGCAACAACAGCGGGTTGCACTGGCCCGCGCGCTCGCCCCCGAGCCGAGCCTCCTCCTGCTCGACGAGCCGATGAGTGCCCTCGACGCCCGCCTCCGGGAATCGCTCCGCCGCCAGGTAAAACGAATCCAGTCCGAGCTCTCGATCACCACCGTCTACGTCACCCACGACCAGGAGGAGGCCCTGGCGATCTCCGACCGGCTCGCGGTGATGAACGAGGGCCGGGTCGAACAGATCGGCACCCCCGAAGCGATCTACCGCCGACCACGAACGAGGTTCGTCGCCGAGTTCGTCGGCGACAACAACGTTCTCAAGGGCGAGGTCCGTGGACGCGAGGACGACCGACTCCGGGTCGGCGTCGACGGCGGCGAGTTCGCGATCGGCGATCCCGTCGCGGACTCGGGCCGGGATTCCGGCGACCGGGACTGGGGAGTCGAGTCCGCGCCGTCTCCCGGCGACCGAATCATCTTCTGCGTTCGCCCCGAAGCGCTCCGGGAGGACGCCGAAACGAATCGAGTACGGGTAAGCGTCGAGGGCCAGGAGTTCCACGGCGAGAGCGTCCGGGTGGACGGCCGGTGGGGAGAGACTCCGATCGTGCTTCGGCTTCCCGACGTTCCCACACGCGAGGAATTGACCGTCGGGTTCGAGCCGGAGGCGGCACACGTCGTCGAGCGAGAGTAAGTCGGCCTCGAGAGTCCGCCGAAAGGGGCGGCGAATCAAATATTTGTGAGATCTGGGGATATATTGCGTTTCGGGGCGTAGGGAGAGCCATGACCGATATCGATCCGACTCCGCCGCCGGAGGACGTCGAGGAGGTCCGGACGCGCTGGCACGACGACGCCGACACGTTCGATCGGGTCTACGACGTCGTCCTCGGGATCACGGAGCCGACGAGCCACGCCGAGATCGCGGAGATCGCGGACTGCTCGCCGAACGCGGCGAAAAAGCACGTCGAGCGCCTCGCGGAGATGGGCATCGCGCGCGCCGACCGCTCCGGTCGTCCCGTCCGGTACGAACGCAACGACGGCTACCTCGAGTGGCAGGAGGCGAGCCGGCTCGCCGAGGAACTGACCGCGGAGGAGATCGTCGATCGCGTCGAACGACTCGAGGAGCGCCGGGGCGAGTTCGAGGAGCGCTTCGGGGCGACGGATCCGACGGCGGTGTCGGTCTTCGATCTGGACGATCACGACGCGATCCACGACCGGATGGAGGCGGTCGGCGAGTGGCAGTCGATCGACCGAGACGTTCGGCTGTACGAACTCGCACGCCGACTGCTCCAGAACGACGGCCACCTCCTGCCGGCATAGATGGGTCCGCCAAGAGACGAGGAGCAGCCATCGACGGGCCCGCCCGATCGCCAAACCCTCCGGCTGCTCGAAGGCGTCCTCGCCGAGGACCCGACGGTCGCCACGACCGAGTTCGAACCGAACGGCTCCGAACCGACCCTGCTCCGTGCCTCGTTCGAGACGGACCGATATCCGGACACCGTCGGGGCCGCCCGGCTCGACGTCCGCTGGTTCGCGAGCGGCGACTTCTCGATGCACTACGTCGAGACTCTCGCCGACGGCGACGGCTGGGGGTGTCGATGGGATCGCCACCCCAATCCACACGACGGGCGGCTCCACTTTCATCGACCGCCGACCGGCGACGAGGTCGAGGCCCTCGAGATGGCGGCGGTTCACCCGCTCGACGTCACGGCAACGGTGCTCGCCGCAGTCGAGCCGCGAATCGAAGGCCACTGGTCGGCCGACGGGTCTTGACTCCTCTCGTTCTCTTTTCGCACTCTCGAGCCGTCGTCGATCGCTCTCGCCGACGAGACGAACACGAAGGACTGCTCTCAGAGCCGATCCCGAAACCGATCCAACCCGAGCCCCAGCATATCGGGACTCACAGGTTGAAACTCCTCGCGTTCGTCCTCGGGGAGGAACTTCCGGACCGAGTCCCACTCCTCGCGGGCGTAGCGCTCGTCCACGAGCACCCGGATCCCGACCTCCTCGGGACCTCTGATCACCCGCCCGATCGCCTGGCGGGCCTTCCGAACGGCGGGGACCGTCAGCGCGTAGGTGAAGCCGTCCCCGAAGGCATCGTCGTAGGCCCGCCGGACCGCCTTCGTCCGTGGGCTCGAGGTGTTGACGATCGGGACGCCACAGACGGCGGCGGCGGCCAGCCGGTCGCCGCCGTAATCGACGCCCTCGGTGAGCGTCCCCCGGAGGCTCGTGACCAACACTTTCCCCTCGCCCGCGAAGAACTCGTCCTTCAGGGTCTCGGTCGCGTCGTCCCCGCTCGCGGCGTCGAGCAAGACCGGTTTCTCGACGCGCGCCTCGAGTACACCCGCAGCCCACTCGGCCTCCGCATAGCTCGGCATCCCGACGAGGACGTTGCCGGGGACCGACGCGACCTGTCCGATCGCGTCGGCGTACTGCCGGCGAGTGGGGGTCTCCTCGCCCGGCGCCCCACGATTCTCGTAGGTGAACTTCGGCGCCGCGACCGCGAAGCTCTCGCGGTTTTCCTCGGGGAAATGCAGCCCGTAGCGCCGAGTTGCGACGGGCCGGTCCTCGCCCTCCAGATAATCGAGCCCGGTGACCTCGGTGAAGACGTCCATCGGCTCGAGGGTCGCGCTCATCAGGATCCCGCCGCCGAAGGAGGCGAGCCGAGAGCCGATCGCGTCGCTGGGCACGCAGTTGTGCAAGGCGAGCCGGCCGTTGTAGGCCCGGCGCCAGCTATCGGCGGGTTCCTCCTCGTTCCAGGTCCGCTCGAGTTCTACCTCCCGGAAGTACTCGGTGTGATCCCGGCGGTACCACTCGCCGACGACGCGACCGACCGCGGGCGCCGCTCGCGACTTCTCCTCGCCCTCGGCCTCGTTGATGATCCGGGCGACGACCGCGCCGACCGACTCCGTGCGGACCCACAGCTTCTCGCCGTAGCCCGCCTCGCGGGCCCACGCCGAGATCTCGTCCTCGGCGGGCACCTGGGGATCGCGAAGCGGGATCTCCGCGTCCTCCAACTCCATCAGGTCGGACTTCCAGCCCCGGTGCTCGCCGTCGAGATGCGCCCGCACGCGCCGGTCGAGTTCCTCGCGCAGTGCTTCCAAAAAATCGCGAACCGCTTCGATCTCGTCGGCCGAGACGTCCGAATCGTTCAGTTCCGCACGCACGAGGTCGGCGTCGGCGGTCTTCGACCCACTCTCTGTACTTCGCCCCTCGCGGTCGAACTCGAGGGGCTGGAGGACCCGCGAACACTCGGTGACGGCGTCCCTGAGCGAGGTGTCCGCGATCCCCTCGCTCACGAGGTCCCGGACGCGGGGTTCGAGCATGTGGGCCTCGTCACAGACGACGAACGTCTCTTCGTTCAACAACTCGCCCGTGAACGCGCCGGTCGTCGTCGGGTCGAAGGCGTGGTAGTAGTTGCCGATGACGACCTCGACCTCGGGGAGGGCCGCGCCCATGATCGAGTGGGGACACGAGCCATGGCGCATTCCCAGCGAGACGAGTTCCTCGGGGGTGACGAGGCCGACATCGGTAAGGTCGAACGGGACCGCTTCGGCCCGCGAGCCGCCCTCGTCGCCCTCGTCGGGGAGGTCCTCCAGGTACTGGGCGTAGAACGGACAGTACTCGACGCCGCCGGCCGGGCCGCCGTCGTCGTACGTGGGGATCTCGGGAGGGTAGGAGGCGGTCTCGCCCGCGCTCTCGAGCAGTCGGATGCCCCCGTCGCTGCGACCGCTGTCGGCGAGCCCGGTCTGCTGGCTTCTGGCATCTGCCGCGAGAGAGCCCGCGGTGGTCGCCCCGCCCTCGCCCGTCAGGTCGCGGGTCCGCTCGCGGAGGTTCTCACACCGGTCGTACACCACGCCGTCGTCGAACTCTGCGACCCCCTCGCGGTTGTACGGGCAAACGTCGGCCTTCCCGACGAGGGTCAACCCCGAAACGGGATCCCACTCCCCTGGAAGGTTCGCGTTGATCGTCTCCAGGTCCTCCTCGAACTGCCGGAGCTGTTGTTTGACGCTCGTGAGGACGACCACGCGCTCGTAGTCGCTGTCGGGGTCCCGGACGAGGTCGATCCCCGCCGAAAGCGCGAGCATCGTCTTTCCCGTACCGCAGGCTCCCTCGACGACCGTAAACCCGCCTTCGCGGGCGGTCTCGAGTGCGGTCTCGATCCCGTCTACCTGGTCCGCGTAGGGTTCGGCGTGGCCGAACACCTCGCGCCAGGAGCCCTCGCTCATCTCTCCGGAACTCGTCGTCGCTCGTCCATAGGGATGTCGGAGCCGACTGGGCGCGCCATCGGTCATAAACCCGCGGATCGGATGGAGTCGATGGGGCCGAAGCGGGTTCTCGCCGGATCTCAGCCGAACGAGTGGTTCGTCCGGCTCCGCTCGTCGTCACCTTCCGGGCCACTCCACACGATAACCGCACTCTGTTCCACGAAGAGGGCGGCGAGCGTCACGAGACAGAAGAACAGATCCGGACCGGACGATAGGTAGTGTAACGAGCCGAACAGCGTCACGACCACGCCGGCCTCGAGAGATCTCGTTCTCCAGGATTCCGCCTCGAGAGACTCCAAATAGAGCCCACCAACCCCCACGAGGAGCCCGGCCGAACCGGGAACCACTCCGGGTTCGATCCTCTCCGGCGCCGCGGCGACCATCACGGCGAGAAGAACTCCGGAGACCACGAGTGTCGTTCTCCCGCGCATGGTCGTCGTGTCGTCACACCATCATATAGTCCTACCGACGCCGGGACTCACACCGATCGAACACAACTCCTTCCCGTTCCCGGCCGCTACCCGACGTATGGCCGACGATCCGGAGTTCGACGTCGAGGGCTGGCGAACGGAACTCGAGGAGAAGCGCGAAGAGAAAGACGAGTTCTTTTCGACCCATCCCCAGTCGCCGATCCCGCCCGAGGACCGCGAGGCTTTCGACGGGCTGGACTACTTCGAGCCCGATCCCCAGTACCGACTCGAGGCGACGGTTTCGATCCCCGACGACCCCGCGTCCGACCCGGTCTACATGGAGACGACGGCGGACGGCGAGGTCCGCTACCTCCGAACCGTGGTCCTGACGATGGATCTCGAGCGCGAGGAGCCGGATCTCACGGATACGAAACTCGAACTCGCGGGCTACGAGCAGGAGGGCGCGGCGGAGGGAACGCTATTCGTTCCCTTCCGGGACAAGACGACCGGGCAGATGACCTACGGGGGCGGGCGCTACATGGAACTGGAGGCCGAGGACGACCTCGCTGAGGGCGACTCGATCGTCGTCGATTTCAACCTCGCCTACACTCCTTTCTGCGCCTACAGCGAGACCTTCGCGTGTCCGCTTCCGCCCGAGGAGAACTGGCTCGAGGTCGCGATCCCCGCGGGCGAACGGTTCGAGTAGCGTTGCGGAACGGACTGATTTACTGCTCGGTGAGCACCGTCGTCCACTTTCCCATCGAGAGCACCAACTCGAGTCCCGTCTCCGTCTCCCGGAACTCCGCGAGCCACAGCGCCCCGTCTCCCGGGCGGACCGAGAAGACGTACCGGTCGTCACCGATCTCCTCCGGCGAGGCGGTGACGGAGAGGGCAAAGCCCTCCACCGTCAGCTCGATTAGTCCCATCCGAACGGGCTCGACGACCACTGTCTCGGCGTTCCGGTACGCTCCATAGGTCCCGGAAACGGTCTCGACCACCTCGGAGAGCTTTATCGCCCGGACGCGGTCGGCGGGCTCCTCGCCGCAAGCGATCGCGAGGACCGCCTGTCCGAGCGTGGCGGCCGGCGGCCCGTGACGGTTGAGCGCCAGCGCGACGCCGAGACCGTCCTCCGGGAGGACGCCGATGTAGGCGCTTGCGCCGTCGATCCCACCCAGGTGGCTGGCAAGGAGTTGCTCGGCGAACTCGCCGATCTCCCAGCCGTAGCCGTACCCTCGCCGGCTGTCGTCGCTGGTCGGGAGCGGCGACGACTGGATGCTTGTAGCCTTCGCGAGGAGATCGGAGTCGAGTATCCGGCTCCCCTCTACCTCGCCGCCGTCGAGCACACACCGCCCCAGTCTGGTGAGTTCCCGCGGGGAGCTGATCAACCCGCCGGCCGATCCTGCACCACCGTCGTAGGTCTTCACCACCAGTTCCCCGTCGCGCTCGGCGTAGCCCGTCATCGCGTCGTCGTCGGTCCGGAGCGCGTCCGGGTCGAAGGTGGACCGTTCCATCCCGAGCGGATCGAGGACCTCCTCGCCGACGTACCGGTCGTAGGGACGGCCGTCCACGGCCTCGATCAGCTCCCCGAGGACGAAGTAGCCCCCGTTGGAGTACATATATCGATCCCGGTCGAGGAGGCGCTGATCCGCTGCGCCCCTCACGTGCTCCAGCAGCCCGAGATCCTGCCCGTCGTCTATGGTGCCGTGGAGCGCCGAGAAGTCCCGCGGGATCCCCGACGAGTGCGAAAGCAGCTCTTCGACGGTGATCGGATCGCCGGGGACGTCGTCGAGGATCGGCACGTACGCCCCGATATCGCCGTCGAGATCGATCTCTCCCTGGTCGATCAGCCGAAGCACCGCGAGGGCGACGACGGGTTTCGAGAGCGACGCGACCGAGTACAGCGTGTCGGGGGTCGCCGGTGCCCCAGACTCGGCTTCCCGCTCGCCGAGGCCCGTCGCGACGCGGACTCCCTGCTCGTCGAAGACGACGGCGCTGACGCCGGGAACGTCCTCGTCCTCGCGCCAGTCGCCGAGAAACGAATCGATCCGGTCGGCCGTCGTCCGTGCCCTCTCTCCCATGCCATTCGATCAACGAAGCTGACACATAGGTCTTGCCTGGGATGGGAGACAGCACGAGGCCGAGGATACATACCACTGGACGCGCTCGCCTCGGGTATGCGCGTCGGGCTCATCTCCGATATCCACGGCAACCGGGTCGCCTTAGAGGCCGTCCTGGCGAATATGCCGGACGTAGACCGACTGGTCTGTGCGGGCGACGTCGTCGGCTACAATCCCTGGCCCGCCGACTGCGTCGACGCCATGCGCGAGCGGCGGGTGCCGACGGTCGTCGGCAATCACGACGCCGCCGTCGTCTCGGGAACCGCCTTCCGGTTCAACGAGATGGCGAAAGCGGGCGTCGAGTACGCCCGCCGGGAGCTCGACGACGAGCAGTTGGGATGGCTCGAGTCCCTCCCCGAGACGCGCCTGACCTGTGACGACCGGGTCAAACTCGTCCACGGCCATCCCGCCGATCCCGACCGCTACACCTATCCCGCGGACTTCTCGCCCCGACTGCTCGACGAGGAGGACGTCCTCGTCCTCGGCCATACCCACGTCCAGCACGCCGAGAGCTACGGCGAGGGGATCGTCGTCAACCCGGGAAGCGTCGGCCAGCCCCGCGGCGGCGACCCGAAGGCGGCCTACGCCGTCCTCGATCTCGACGCGATGGACGTGGACCTCCACCGGGTCGCCTACGACGTCGAGGCCGTCCAGCGGAAGATCCGGGAGGAGGGGCTGCCCGAACGGCTCGGGACGCGGCTCGCCCGCGGGAAGTAGACGGAGACGGGGTTCGACGGCCCTCGGCCGGTCTCTTTCGATTCCGGGCCCGCCCTGCACGCACGGACCGGCCCAACAGCTAACTGGGGGGAGGCCGTATCCGGCTTCGCATGTCACTCAAACGGATGCTGAGCGGGGATCCATCCCGAAGTTCGTTGCTGTACATCGTCATCGGGGGACTCTCGCTCGTCAAGGCCGTCGCCCTCTACAACGACCGCGAACGGTTCCGCCGCGAGCTGACCGACGCCGCGCTCTTTCTCGGCGTCGGGCTCGTCCTCCGGCGGTACGGGCAACTGAAGGAGCAGAAACGCCAGGAACTTGAGTCACAGGTGCCCGGCTGGCTCGCCAAGCGAGGGGGCTCCGACGGATCGGAGCGCTCCGGCCCCGGCCTCCGTGCCCGCGCGAAAGCCCGGTTCGGCGACGAGCCCGAACCCGAGCCGACCTACCGCGAGCGCGCCCGCCAGGCCGTCTCCGACCGCCGTTAACGGGGCCGTAGCTCCGCGGTGAAGTGGCGCAGTTCGGGGGTCGAGGGTTCGCTTACGATCTCGAGACCCCGAACGTTCTCCCGGTTCGTGACCGCCGCCGCGGCGTCGGCGACGTGCTCGAAGTGTTCTCGGTGGTAGCTCCGGCGGGGCACCGCCAGCCGCACGAGATCCGGTCGGTCGGCCCCCGGGAAGGCGAAGCTCCCGAGTTCGACGCAGCGGACGCCGCCCTCTCGATACAGTTCGCAGACGAACGTCTGGCCGGGGAACGCCTCCGGCGGGATATCGGGAAAGACCTCGCCCGCATCGACGTACACCGCGTGGCCCCCGGTCGGCGTGTAGACCGGGACTCCCCGCTCCGCGAGGAGGTTGCCGAGCGTCCGGACGCGCTCGAGCCGTCCCTCGACGTACCCCTCCTCGACGGCTTCCCGGAGGCCGACGGCGAGGGCGGCCATGTCCCGGCCGGCCATCCCGCCGTAGGTGGGAAACCCCTCGTAGAGGATCCCGCGTTGACGACACTGCTCGTGGAGGTCCTCCTCGCGGAGCGCGACGAACCCGCCCGCGTTCGAGAGCCCGTCCTTCTTGCCGCTCATCACGAGGGCGTCGGCGTAGGAGAGCTGTTCGCGGGCGATATCGGCGATCGGATCGCCCTCGAACTCGCCCTCGCGTGCGCTGACGAAGCCGGCGTTCTCGGCGAACCGGCAGGCGTCGATGACGAAGGTGGCACCGATCCTGTCGGCGAACTCGCGGACCCGGCGGGTGTTCTCGACGCTGACGGGCTGGCCGGCCGCCGAGTTGTTCGTGATCGTGAGGATCACGACGGGGACGCGGTCGGCGCCGACCCGATCGACGACCTCGTAGCCCCGGTCGACCGAGAAGTTTCCTCGAAAGTCGCCCTCGCCGTCGGGGTCGAACGCGCCCGGCGCGGGGCAGTCGACCGGCTCGGCTCCCTGGTTCGCGACGTGGGCCCGGGTCGTGTCGAAGTGGGTGTTGTTGAGGACGACGTCACCCTCGGAGACGAGGCTGCCGTAGAGGACGTTTTCGGCGCCCCGTCCTTGGTGAGCGGGGACGATCCGAGGAAAGCCCATCACGTCCCGGACGCTTTCCTCCAACTGCTCGAAGCTCTCGGAGCCGGCGTAGGACTCGTCGCCGCCCAGCAGGGCAGCCCACTGGTCGGTGCTCATCGTTCCCGTCCCGCTGTCGGTCAGCAGGTCGACGTAGACGTCCCTGCTCGCGAGGTTGAAGACGTTGTAGCCCGCGTCCTCTATCGCCCGCTCCCGGCGCCCGCGGGAGGGCAGATCCGTCCGCTCGACCATCGATGACCGGTAGGCGACCATGGCCGTCCCTCGGTGGCCGGACAGTTCAACTTCCCTGTCGGAATCAGTCGGCGAGCGCACGGAACCGGCCGTTCGTGTCCAGACGTGGCGACGGGCTCGGTCAGCCGTCGTCCCCGCCCCCCGGCTCGATGCTCCCGGGCTCGACGTCGACCCAGAGGTGGACGTAGTAGTCGGTGGTCTCCGTCGAGAGCTCCGCGGGCACCTCGTCGGGGTACAACAGCCAGACCAGCCGGACGTCCTCGCCGGTCATCGTCGGCTCGACCTCGTGGGGGTGGTGCCAGCTCTCGTTGTGGGCGAGACGGGTCTCGAACCGGTTGAGTTCGTTCTGGTCGCGAACGACCGTCTCGTTGACGGTCGCGTTCGCGACGGTTCCGTTTCCGGCCGTCTCGTTCCCGAGCGTGTCGTTCTCGACCACCTCGACCTCCTGCTCGACGAGAACCACCGTGTAGTTGGTCGTCCGGTGTTCGTGGTTGTCGACGCCGACGATCACCTCGCTGCTCTCGCCGCGCTGGAACTCCTCGGGGTAGCCGTCGGCGACGAGCTCGCCCTCGTCGGTCTCGGTGAGGAGGTAGACCGCCGAGAACTGTTCGCCGGTCTGGGGGACCATCACCGCGTAGCCGACGCTCGCGACCGCCAGCAGGATCGAGGCCGCCAGCAGGACGTTCAGCGCCGCGTCGGCCCGCGAGTCGGGCCGGGCGATCTCGTCGCGACCGGCGGCGATCCACGCCCGGTAGGGCACCGCAAACCGCTCGTCGGCGGGGAGTTCCCGCCGACGGTGGGCCCCGACGGCGACGGCGATCAGCGTGAAGGCGCTGACGGCGACCATGATCGGCACCAGCCGGATCCCCCACGGCGTGAAGTTGAGCACGAGCCCGATGAGGGGGACGACGGCGATCGAGAGCCCGAAGGAGAGCGCGACTCGCTCGATCCCGTCGATCCCCGAGCGGGCAGAGCGGCTCCAGGTCGCGCTGGCGTCCCCGCCGTCTCCTTCCTCCTCGATCCCGGCACCGTCGGCGACCGGCGACTCCCCCTCCTCGGGGAACAGCGCCGCGACGAACGCGTAGCCGGGGACGAAGAGCACGAACGCGAGTCCGATCGGCACCCGGAGCGGCGTCTCGCGGATCACGGGCGCGAGCACCGCGACGTTGGTCGCGACGACCAGCGCGACCGCCGCGGCGAGGTCGGCCGGTAGCTCCCGGAGCCCTCGAGGAAGCGCGAGCCACAGCGTCCGGGGCGCGACCATCGGTAATCCGATCGGTCCCATCGCCCTAAAAGTCGGTCGATCCTCGCGGATCGGCGGTGGCGGCCAGCCCCGCTCAGACCAGCCCCTCGTACAGCGCGAGATACCGGTCCGCGATCGCCTCGAGGGAGAACGCCTCGCTGCGGTCGGCCGCGTTCGCCCCGATCCGCTCGCGCAGCGCCGGCTCCTCGAGGCGCTCGATGGCCGCCACGAACCCCTCGAGCGATTCCGCCTTCAGGCAGTCCTCGCCGTCGACGAGCCACTCGTAGGTCGGGATCTCCCGGACCAGCGGCGGCTTTCTGCAGGCCATCGCCTCCAGGAGGGCCATCCCCTCGTTTTCGTTCTTGGTCGGGAAGTAGAAGACGTCGCCGGCGGCGAACGCGCCCCGCGGGTCCTCGATGTAGCCCGTAAATCGGCAGTTCTCGGGTGAGTTCGCGACGAGTTCGCGGGTCGAACGGGGTTGGAGGTATTTGTCGAGCGTGCCCCCCGTTGGATTGAGGTAGCCGAACCAGACGAAATCCAGGTGGGGCATCCGGCGGGCGGTCTCGACGAACGTCTCGACACCCTTGCGCTTGATGACGTGACCGAACATGAAGACGACGGGGGGCTCGAGGTCGTAGCGCTCCAGATACTCCTCGCGGAGGTTCGAAAAGCCCCGGAGGCGATCCGGGTCGAAGCCGTTCGAGATCACCGTCGTCGGCGTGTCGGTGTACGTTTCGACCACATCGCGGTTGTGCTCGGAGGGACAGACGAGGTGGTCGACCCGGCCGTAGGCGTATTCGAGGTAGGGCCGGAGGGGGACGGCGAGGGCGTTCGAGAGGACGAAGCTCTCCCGGAAGTCCTCGGCGGTCTGGTGGGCGTGTGCGACGACGGGGACCCCCCTCCGGCGGGCTCGTTCGGCGTAGTAGAGCGATCTGGGGCCCATGTTGTTGAGGTGGAGCAGATCGACCGACAGCGAGGGTTCGGTCGTGTACTCGATTCCCTGATCCTCCAGGATTCGGCGCTGGTTTCGCACCGACTCGGCGTGGCCGCCGGTGATCTGTGACTCCCACTCGAAGTAGTGGCTGACTCTCACCCTCGGCCCCTCCTCGTCAGGCGGCCGTCGGCCCGCGCGGTCCGCCGGCTGCCGGCCGGCGACCGGTGCGGGCGAGACCGGCGGACGCGCGGCCGGCGGGTCACGGTCGGCGACCGGAACGCTCCCACGGCGCGATCACCGGACCTCGAGCCAGGGGACCTCCACGAGCGGCGGGATGTGGGTCTCGACGTGGTGTTCCCAGACCCCCTGCTCGCCGAACGCCTCGCCGTGGTCGGCGGTCACGACGACCCGGCCGTCGAGTTCGGTGACCAGGTCGGCGACGGCCTCCAGGGCGATCCGGAGGTTCTCCTCGTAGAGGGCCATCGCGGCCGTCCGGGTCCCGTCCGTGAGGAGGTCGGCGGGGTCGAGCTCGAGCCAGAGGCCGACCTTCTGGGCGAACCCGCTGTCCTCGAGGCGCTCCTCGACTTTCGGGCGGATCGCGTTACCCAGCGAGGAGAGGGCGCCGGTGCCGCCGTCGGTGGCGGGCTCGCTCTCGGCCTCCTGGCGCTTGATCCCCTTCTGGATCTGCTTGAGTTTCCGGCCTTTCCCCCGCGAGAGGTAGGGGGCGTGGGGCTGCATGTAGTGGAGCACCGTCCGGTCGGCGTCCTCGACTTCCTCCTGGTGGTTCTCCAGGGCCTCCGCGAGCGCGCCGGGCGGGACGGTCCCCAACTCGTCGTCCCAGCCGCTCTTCCAGACGTCGATCACCTCCCGGATATGGTCGCTCGCGGTCCACTCGTACTCACAGCTCGCCCCCCACTTGAGCTCGCTGAGAGGGATCCCCAGGTCGTTGATGAAGGGGTTGCCCGAGAAGTAGGCGATGTCGTGGTCGCCGGTGAACGTCCGGGAGGCCCACTCGGGGGTCGAGGAGCCGACGCTGCGTCGCTTCACTACGTCTCCGTCGAGGTAGTCGTCGTAGACGTCCCTGAACACGTCGTACCGGCACGCGTCCAGCACCAGACAGTAGTCCCACCCTGACTCCAGAAAGCGCTGGTCGTCCATCGGTCGTCGGGGAGTCGTCGTCCGACCATTGTATTCTTTCCGTTAAACCGACGGTCGTCGCCCGCTCGCCACTGACTCGCGTGAATCCCCTGTCTTGTGGCGGGCTGTGGCCGGAGCGTTCTCCTGCCGAGGGCCCCAGTTGTGGCCCGAACCCGCTCCGGGCAGCGGGTTCCCGGTCCGGACCCGCCACGAAAGCGGACCCTTCAAGTCCAATACGGTGCCGTACTCGCCATGGACGAGCGGAACCGGCGGGCGTACCTCCTCGGCGCGATCGGGGCCGTCGTGGTCCTCACGCTCCTGTTCGTCGCCGTCGGCGCCCGGCGGATCGCCGACTCCCTGCTGTCGGCCGATCCCGTCTTCGTCGCCGCGACCGCTGGCCTCGCGTGTTGCTGGCTCGCGGCCTGGGGGCTGATGCTCAGGACCGTCCTCGGCGCCCTCGGCGTCTCCCTCCCGCCACCGCTGGCGGTCGCCGTCTACGCCGGGATCGTCTTCGGGAACAACGTCACTCCCTTCGGCCAGGCCGGCGGCGAGCCGGTCGCGGCCGCCCTCGTCTCGAAGGTGGCCGACGCCCGCTACGAGACCGGCCTCGCCGCCGTTACCAGCCTCGACGTCCTGAACGTCGTCCCCTCGCTCTCGCTTGCCTTTCTCGGCGTCGGCTACTACGCGACTACCGCCGCCGTCGGCGAGCGCCTCGAGGCCGCCGTCCTCTCGGTGGCCGCCCTCGGCGTCGGCGTCGTGCTCGTCGCTACGGTCGTCTGGCGGCGCCGTCACGCGATCGCCACCCGGCTCCCGGCGGTCGTCGCCCCCCGCCTCGGCCGGCTGGGGGGAGCGCGGTTCGACCCCGAGGCGCTCGAGGCCGACCTCCGGGAGCGAACCCGGCGGTTCTTCGCGAACGTCGGCCGCGTCGCCACGAGCCGGCGTCGGCTGGCCGCCGCACTGGGCTTGTCGCTTTCGGGCTGGCTCTTCCAGGTCGTCGCGCTCGCGGCGGCGTTCGCCGCGGTCGGCCACGCCGCCCCGCTCGCCGTGCTCGTCTTCGCCATCCCAATCGCGAACCTCGCCGGCGCGGCCCCGCTCCCGGGCGGGCTCGGCGGCATCGAGGCCGCGTTCGTCGCCGTCCTCGTCCCGACGACCGGGATCGAGCCCTCCGCCGTGACCGCGGCCGTCCTCGTCTTTCGGGGAGCCACCTACTGGCTCTCGACCCTGCTCGGCGGCGTCGCCGTCTCCGCGTTCGGCGTCCGGACGGTTCGGTAACCTCGGTCGCGGTCGTGGCGCACGCGGTCCGTCGCGGTTTCCAGGCCCACCGCCACATCGGTCTCCAGGCCCTGTTCGGTGAAGTCCTCGACCGTCTCGCGGTCGACGAAGCCGGGCAGTGATTCGACGACGATGCGGTCGCGGTCGCCGAGCGCAGAAGCGATCGCCTGTCGGGTCTCCGCGGGTACCTCGCGCTCGTCGAGGAAGGAGCCGGAGGTGTAGATCTTCACCAGCCCGGAATCGCCATCGGTCTCCTCGGACTCGTGGTCGAGACAGTGCTGGATCAGGTCCATCAGGGCGTCGTGGGACACGCTGCCGCCCTCGACGGACTCGGCGACGTAGCCACACATCGTACAGCCGCCGGCGCGCGCCCAGCGACAGCCGCTGATGGTGTGGCTCTGGTAGACGCCGTCGGGCGTGTCGTCCTCGTCGATCCACACCCGGGTGGGCTCGTGGGGGTCGTAGCTCTGGCCGTTCTCCGTGCGGCTGTCGCGCATCACCTCGGTGTGCGCGTCCATCCCCCGCCCGCGTTCGTACAACTTCGGGCGTCTCCCGGTTCGATAGCAGGCACGAGCGTTGGGGAGCAGTTCGTACCCATATATTCCACCGTACTACCAAATTTTATAATCGTACAACTCTGGGGCCGAAACGATGCTTCGAGACGAAACGTACCGGCGACGCGACGTGCTGCGAGCGGGTGGAATCGTGCTCGGCGGCTCCCTCCTGTCGGGGTCAGTGACGGCCGACGACGGCGACGGAACGACGCTGACGCTCCTGTCGTACAACGACATTCAGACGGCGGCCGCCGAGGACGAGGACTTCCCACGGCTGGTGACACTCATCGAGGAGCGACGAGCGGCCGCCGACGGGCCGGTCGTCGTGGTCGGTGGCGGCGACCAGGTGGGGCCGCACGCGCTCAGTCCGATCTCGCAGTGGCGCGCGCCGGTGGACGTGCTCAACGAGGTCGAGCCGGACGCGGACGTGATCGGGAACCACGAGTTCGACTACGGGTTCGACGCCATCTCCGACGTGACGGCCGACTCCGAGTTCCCCTGGCTGGCGACCAACCTCGTGACCGACGACGGCGAGGCGTTCGACGGGACCGAGTCGACGCAGGTCGTCGACCGCGGCGGCGTTGGCATCGGGATCATCGGCCTCGCCGACGAGGGAGCGACGACCGGGAAGACGAACATCGACTTCGAGGCGGAGGGCGTCACCATCGAGGACTTCACCGAGACGGGCCCCGCGGAGGCACGGCGGCTCAGAGAGCACGAGGACGTCGACGTCGTCGTCGCGCTCGCACACACGGGCGTCCCGGACGCGAAGGCGCTCGCCGAGGCGGACGCCGACGACGACATCGACGTGATCGTCGCCGGTGATGACGAACTCGACTATCCGCCGCAGACGACGAGCGGCTCCATCGTCTCCGAGGCGGAGGCGCGGGCGAACTACCTCAGCGAGATCGAACTGACGGTCGAGGGCGGCGAGGTGACCTCGTGGGACGGCGAACTGATCGAGGTCACGGACGACATCGCGAAGGATCCGACCGCCTCACAGATCATCAACGACTACCGCGCGGAGGTGAGCCTCGACTCGGTCATCGCCGAGACCGAAACGCCACTCGACGCCACGTTCTCGTCGAACTACCACCGCGAGACGAACTACGGCAACCTGATCACCGACGCGATGCGCGAGCGGACCGACGCCGACGTCGCGATCACGAACGCCGGCGGCATCCGCTCGGACGCGGTGTACGGTCCCGGCGAGATCACCGGCGGCGACGTGTTCAACACCCTCCCGTTCCCGAATACGATCGTCACGCTGGAGCTCACGGGGGCGGAACTCGTCGAGACGCTGGCGAGTCAGATCGTCACCCTCGAGAGCGAGACCGGGCAGGAGTTCGGCGAGGAGGTGTCCCAGCAGGTCAGCGGCGTGCGCTTCGAGTGGGTCCCCCATGACGACGCGGAGCAGCTAGTTCGCGACGTGCGCGTCGGCGGCGAGGCGCTCGAGGCGGACGCGACCTACGAGGTCGCCGTCAACAACTTCATCGCCGACGGCGGGAGCGGCTACCCCCTTGAAGACAAGCCGGTGATCGAGGACACCGACGAACTGCTTGCGACGAGCGTCGTCGAATATCTCAGGGAGCGTGATACCGTCGCCCCCACCGTCGAGGGCCGCATGCAGCGCGTCGACCGCGACCTGCCCGACGCCGCCGTGACCGTCGACGGAAACGGCAAGGTCGTCGAGCAGTTCGACACGCCCGACGACGTCGAGTCGGTCGCGGGCGACACCGCCGCGGTGTGGTCGCCTGACGGGGAGCACGTCGACGCGGAGCACGTCGTCTTCGACGAGGACGACGAGACGCTGGTCGTCCGCGCCGACGACGGCGCCCTCGCGGAGACGGTCGAGGACGCGGAGGACGGCGACGAAGTCCCGCTCGACCTCTACGTCGAGTACGAGTCGAGCGAGTTCGACCACGTCTACTTCGAGCGCTCCCGGCTGAACGCCGACCTCGCGGCCACCGTTCGACGGCGCGGCCGGAGCCGTGCTTGCGGGGCACCCGGGAGTCACTGACGAGACCCCGGACGACGCCGTCGGGCGTGTCGTCCTCGTCGATTCAGACCCGGTGGGGTCGTCGGGGTCGCTCTCCGCGCGGCTGTCGCGCATCACCTCGGTGTGCGTGTCCATCCTCCGCCCGCGTTCGTACAGTTCGGGCGTCGGCTCGCTGCTCATGGCTGAACTGGGCGGTGCGGGAGAAATCGACTTGACAGGGCCGCCAGAGCCAGTACGGGCGCTCCTCCTCGTCGTCCAGACGAACCCTCGTGGGGTTGAAGCGCCATGATCGAGTACCCGGCGATCCTCGAGCACTGGTTCCAGGCGAACCTTAGTCGTCTTCTCCGGGACCTGGGCCCATGAAATCCGCAAGGCTCGTGGGCTTATTCTTGTCGTTCTCGAAGACGCTCTCCAAGGACTTCTCTAACACCTCGAGGCGCTGTTTCGTGTACTCCCGGCAGCCGTACTCCTCGGCGACGTCGATCGCGGTCTGCATGTACTTGTTGACCGACCCCTGGTGGACGGTGAGGTTGACCTTCCCGCCACACTCCCGGCAGACCTCGGTCAGGGGCATCCGGCGGAACTTTGCCCCGCAGTCGAGACATCGGGTCTCCTGGCGCGAGAAGGCCCGGAGGTTCCCGATGAGGTCGGGCAGGAAGTGGTACTCGATGACCCGCTCTGCGACGTCGGTCTCGTCGACCGCCCGGAGCTTCCGGGCGAGTTCGAGCTGGGCGTCCATCTTCTCCATCATCGAGCCCAGGGTCTTGTACGCGGAGAGGTCCGGTCCGAGCGCGATGTCGCTCGTGTCGTGGGTGTGGGCGAAGCCGGTGTACTCGCCGTCGGTGCCGACGCTTTCCTCGGCGATTCGCACGTTGACGGATTCGGGGTCGGCCATCTCCCGGGTCGCCTCGTAGAACTCGAGGGGATACTCGCTCACGACGTCCATGTTGTGGGCCTCGTCGTCGATCTCGGCGGGATCGATCCGCGAGGACATGACGAGGGGGGCGTCCATCTTCCCGCCGCGCTGATCTGGCAAAAAACTCTCACTGAAGTTCAGGAGGCCGTCCATGAGCAACATGACGCAGTCCTCGTCGCCGTCACACTGCTTTTGTGACGTGTTGTTCGCGACGAGGGAGTGGGAGTCTGCGACGGTGAGACAGTAGACGGATTCGACATCCGATTCGACGTACTCGACGGACGAGACCGCCTCGACGAGATAGTCGCCGTCGCCGCCATCGAACACGCGCCGACCGGCCGGTTCGATGGTCTCGACGTGGGCACGGAGTCGATCGTCCTTTCTGGAGAGGTGAAAACCGACCCGTCGGGCGAACGTGACGGCGTCCGAAGAGGTGATCTCGAGGACGTACGACGGCGCCGAGAGCGAGGGATCGTCGACGTCGTAGTAGTGGGGAAACTTCTCACGGAGAGGAACCGGATCGGTGGCCGTGACCTTCCCGCAGATCCCGAGACGGCTCAGGAGCGCCAGGACGTCCTCTTTGAGTTCGGGGCTGACCGTCGTCGCCGAGACGAGCAGGCCGTTCGCATCGACGCCGCCGTCGCCGCTGAAGTAGCCGGCGAGATACGCCTCGACGATCCGGTCGGGCGCGTCGAACAGCGGCTGGGGAATGGATTTCGTCCTCGCGAACACGCCGGCGTCGAGGACCGAGTCGAACAAGGTCCGGAGGAGGCGTCCCGAGACCGTCACTTTCGCGTGGTTCTCCCGGTAGGGCTCGACGCCGAACTCCTCCTCGAACACCTCGAGGAAGTAGTCACGGGCTTCGGATTCGGTCCCACAGACCGTCGTTTGATGAATCGTTCCCTTCGGCGTCTCCTGTTCGCGGGCGAATCCCTCGGCCGCGTAGTACCCCAGCAGGGTCGCAACCCGCTCATTGAGTTCGACGTACCGGTTGATCGCGGTCCGGTCCCGGCGCATGCCGAGGCGGACGTCCCGTGGGACGAACTCAAGGAACTCCTCACGGGAGTTGAACAGTTCGAGGAGCAGGTCGGCCGGGAAACTCCGCCGGTAGAGGTAGTTGCTGAACGTCTTCTCGCTCAGGTCGAAGTGGGCGGCCGTATCCACCAGCGTGTAGAACTCGTCGTCGGCCTCCGGGGCGAGCACTGCCTCGAACAGGTCGTAGAGGCGGTCCTTCTCAAGGCCCTTGATCATGAGCCGCGCGGGATCGACCGAGTCACAGTCGAGGAACTCCGCGAGGAGATCGAACTCTTCTACCGAGTCGTTTCCGACGACGTCGAGGTGATCGGGGACGACGACGTGATTGTCCTCGGTCAGTGTCGACGCGCGTGTTTCGGACAGCCCCCCGTTCTCGTATGTATGGACGTCGTGATCCGGGGTCAACTCGATCTCGCGGCCGCTTCGGGTCTCGAGACGAACGAGGTGATCGGGTGCAGGATGTTTCGAGACGGCGGTGATCGGTTTCGACGCGAGTTGCCCGTCGTCGTCGATCGACGGCGCGGCGACCTCTCCCTCCAACTCCTCGATTTCGGTTCCGAAGTCGTCCGTTCGGGGGGCCTCAAGGCGGGACTCGACCAGCGTCTCGATCGACTCGTGGCGCCAGGCGTCCGACTCGTCTCGGAACCACACCTTGGTGTCGGGATGGAAGCAGTTGCGGCGCTTGGCCGCGTGAAAGTACGGATGTGCGTAGCCGACGGCGGCGCTCGTAAAGCCGATGACGCGGCCGACAGTCGCCGCGGAGGTGTGTGGGGCCATCCCGAAGACGAGCTCACCGACGAGATCCTCTCGGTCCTCTATCTCGTAGAAGGGCTCGAGCCCGTAGTACTGCGAAAGGAGGTCGTCGACGAAGTCCGCCGTCGCCATTACGTGGTCGGCGGCGCCGTCCGAGAGAACGACGTCCTGGACCTTGAGCTCGACCAGCTGGTCCTCGTGAACGAGCGGTTCGCCGTGGACATCCTCCTCGTAGCCAAGCGCCTGAAGCTGGCCGACATCGACGTCGAGTTCTCGCGCCCGGACCGAGGTCACGGGGAGGTCGGTCATGTCGTAGCGGACGGTGCCGTCCTTGAACGTGCTGACGTCGTGTTTCGCCCGAAGGATCCCCTTCTCCATCGGCTCGGGGACCCGATCCGCCGACATCATTCCCTTCACCCCTTTGAGGATCTCGAAGGCGCTCTCGCGTTCGCCGACCGACTCGAGGGCGTCGCGGTACTCGGCGTCGATGTCGATCTCCGTCGCCTCGACGCAGGTCGCCTCCCGCTCGCAGCGGTCGCACTCGACCCGGCCGGCCTCGTCGGGCTCGATCCGCCGGTCGCAGTCGGGACAGCGGTAGTCGGCCTCGGTCCGGCTCTCACACTCCGGACACCGGTTCTTGTACGTCTCGGTGTGACAGTTGGGACACCGGTTGCGGGCGACGTCCACCTCGACCACTCCCGGCGTGTCGGACATCGTCTCGGCGTGGCTGCCCGCCTTCGCGACGTCGCGCTGGGCGCCGCCGGCCTCCCCGATCGGGAACAGGGTGTGGACCGCCGGGCTGAGGTCCCGGCGCTCGGACTTCTCGGGGCGGCCCATCCGGTTGCCGATCCGGGTCGGGGCCCGCTCTCGCACCGTGAAGGGCGCGACCTCGTCGACGGCCTCGATGGCGTTCTCGCCGCCGTCCCACTCGCGGGCGCGTTCGGAGAGGTCCCCGCGGTCCCACATGCGTTCGATCCGCGGCCCGTCGGGGGCGTCCTCGCCGTCCTCACCCGACGGATCGGCGGCGACGCCGCCGTCGCCGATCGCCCGCTCGCTGTCTCCTCCACCAGCCCCGTCCGGTCTGCGAACCACGCAACCGAGCGACTCGACGAACGGCCGCCAGTCGTCGACCGTGATGCGGTCCTCGCGCTGTCGGTGTTCGATCACGACCGTCTCTAAGGCCTCCCGAACTGCCTCGTCCGGTTCGAGCACGAGCCGTTCGCCCGCGCGTTCGAGGCGACCGGCCGAGACCGCGTCGGCGAGCGCGTCGAACCCGTCGACCGGGAGGTCGTGCCACTGGTAGGTGTAGGTGGGATGAAGCGGCGCGTCGTACTCTTTGGCCCACTCCAGGGCGTTCGTGGCGGCCGGGGACTCGAGGTCGATCCCCGGATCGTCCGAGAGCGCCTGGACGTCCGCGCCCGCCGCCTCCATCTCCTGTTCCCACCACTCGACGGCGTAGCCCGCGGGCGCGAGTGGATGGTTGTTCTCGACGAACTCGCCGTAGTTGACGAGGTACTCGCCGGCGTCGATGATCGCCTCGACGCCGTTTTTCACCTCCCGGGCCTCCTCGACGCTATCGATCCGGCGGACGTCGCCGTTGGCGAGGCGAACGGTGGGGCCCTCGATACTGTCGACGGGAACGACGCCGTGGGCCTTTCCGGGGCGTTCGGTCTTGATCTGGGTTCCCGTCGCGAGAAAGTCGTCGACGATGTGCATCGTCGCGGGGTGGACCCCGCCGGTCGCAAAGCCGTGATTTCGCGCCCGGCCGTACCGGAGGCGAAAGCCCCCCTTCGCGCTGGGATGGGCGAAGACCGGCCGGCCGGCGATCAGGTCCCGGAGGAACTTCTCGGAGGGCTCCGCCCGGGGCGATCCCGCCGGTTTCGCCGGTTTCTCGGCGCCGTCCCCGTCGGCACCCTTCCGGTCTCCCGTCTCCTCCTCGTCGGCCTCCGATTCGTCCGTCTCCTCGCCGTCGGCGTAGTTGCCGTCGATCAGGTCCTGGAGCCAGGGCCAGTCGATCTCGTCTAACTCGCGGGTGTAGCGCTGGATCTTGGGGGCCTTCAGCGCGATCCCCTCGGCGAGGACGAGACACATCCCTCCGCGCGCGGAGTTGGTGTCTACCCGTTCTATGTCCCGAAAGCCCGAGACCTCCTCGTCGCCCGTCGCCTCGCCGTCCAGCATGATCGGCAGGTTCTCGGCGATGAACTTCGCCTCCTTCGCCTTGGGGGTGTACTGGAGTCCGGTCTCCGAATCGTAGAGGGCGATCTCCTCGGCGTAGCGTTCGACCTCGTCGCTTCTGGCGACGTACTGATCGACGCCGACGAGCGCGCGGGTGTAGTCGGCGACGAGCACGGAGAGTGCCTGGGCAGTGCCCCCCGCCGACCGGATCGGGCCCGCGTAGTAGACGTTGACGAACTCGGTGCCGTCGTCGTTCGTGAGGAGTTCGACCCGGTCGATCCCCTCGATGGGAGCGGCGACGACCCCTTCGGTGAGGAGGGCGACCGCCGTCCGGACGGCACCTTCGACCTTTCCAGCCCGGGTCTCGTAGTCGCCGACCCGCCCCTCCGCGAAGTCCTCGGCGAGCGCGAGGGCGGCCTCCTCGCGGCTCATCTCGCCTTCGAGTTCGCGGACGCGTTCGGCGACGCCGTCGATCCCGAGGATGTTCTCGACTCGGTCGGCCATGTCGCGGGCGACGGGGATCTCGACTTCGGGCTCGGGGTCTTCCCCCCGTGATTTCGCCCGGTTTGCGATCTCGAGGGCCTCCTCCAACCCCCCTTCGAGCCGCTCGAAGTAGCGTTCGTCCTCGGGGCCCATCAGAGCCAGAGGTCGAGGTCGGTGGTCTCGTCGTGCGTGCGTTCGAGGGGCTCCTCGAAGACCCGGAGGTGAACCTCGCCGGCGAACACGGTCGCGCTATTCAGGTGGCCAGCCAGCGTCTCGCCGTCGGGTCGCGAGAGGACGGCGTGGGTGTGAGCGAACCGGTCGCCGTCGAGCCACGAGACGTTACCGACACAGCTTGCGACCTCGAGGGGTTCGTCGAACTCGACGGGTTCGTACTCCTTCGTGTCCTGGTCGTAGAACCAGATCTCGGCGTCGGAGACGGCGCCGAGGGCGGTAAACCAGCCCGCGTCGGCGTCCGCTTCGGCGGCCAGCGACTCGATCTCCCCGCGCCAGTCGGCGCCCGTCTCGAGGCGCGCGACGTACTCCGCGCTCGAGTCGACTTCCCGGTAGTCCATACTCACGCCACGGTGAACGTCGGCAAAAAGTTCGGGGTTCCGGTCGAACCGGTTCGCCCCACCGGCAGCGGGTGTAGACAGGAACGCCTCGCGTTCCGGCGCCGCTGTCAACCAATTTTGCACATAATTGGACGATAAGGGCCAGTAGTGGCTGTTTTCTGTGCGGGACGGGGAACGGAACGTTTAACAGATTGGTGGCCAAGGACAGACCTATGTCGCGGAAATCGACAATGGATCGGCGACGATTCCTCGAGGCAGCCGGCGGAACCGCAACCGCACTCGCGCTCGCGGGTTGTATGGGCGACGACGGTGGCAATGGTAACGGCAACGGGAATGGCAACGGAAACGGCAACGGTAACGGGAATGGCAACGGTAACGGGAACGGCAATGGTAACGGCA
Source organism: Saliphagus sp. LR7 (assembly GCF_003344565.1). Taxonomy (NCBI): domain Archaea; kingdom Methanobacteriati; phylum Methanobacteriota; class Halobacteria; order Halobacteriales; family Natrialbaceae; genus Saliphagus; species Saliphagus sp. LR7. The sequence continues at coordinate 105,163 of NZ_QPND01000004.1, forward strand.
ACGGCAACGGCGAGGCCGACAACGAGACGGACGGCAACGAAACCGAGGGCAACGAGTCCGAAGGGGGCGACGGGGAGGGCGTAAGCAACGTCCAGAAGGCCCAGAACGCCTGGAACCGCGTCGAGCAGAACCCCAGCCCCGACGCCGAGGACGTCCGCAACGAGGCCTACGTCGCAATGGAGGAGGCCGTCAGGGACGACATGGTCCTGATGCCGCTGTACCACGGACTGAGCGAGCGGTTCTGGTACGACTGGGTCGACATCGAGCCGATGGGCCCGCTGGGGGGCCACCATCAGGTGTACAACACCGCCGAGGTCGATACGAGCAACGAGAACAAAGACGAGAACGTTCTGCGGCTCATCAGCGGGACCGTCTCCACGCTTGACCCCATCGAGTCGACCGACACCGAATCGGCGTCGAAGATCGGGCAGGTCTACGAGGGGCTGACGACCTACCCCGCGGGCGTCACGGAGATGGAGAACCAGCTCCTAGAGAGCGTCGAGCTCTCCGACGACGAGACGACCTACACGTTCACGATCACGGAGGGCGTCGAGTTCCACGACGGGACGGAGCTGACCGCCCAGGACTTCGTCTACTCCTGGCGCCGGCTCGTCGAGTCGCCGAACAGCCAACGGGCGAGTTTCGCCCTCAGTCCGAGCACCGGGGTCGGCATGGAACACGAGACCAGCGAGGACGAGGGCACCGGGCCGGCGAACGTCGTCCCCGAGTCCCTCGGCGTCGAGGCCGTCGACGACTACACCATCGAGATGTCCATCGTCGGGCCGAACCCGTCGACCATGGACGTCCTCACCTACGACTCGTTCTCGGCTGTCCGGCAGGGCTACGTCGGCGACATTCCAGGCGTCGACGGCGAGGTCGACCAGGAGACGTTCGCCACCGAGGACATGAACGGCACCGGCCCCTTCACGTTCGAGGAGTGGGTGCCCGAGGACGTCGTGAGCGTCACCAGCTTCGACAACTACCACGGCGAGGCGGCCAGCGTCGACGGCGTCGAGTGGCAGGTCATCGAGGACGCCGAGGCCATCTGGACGGTCGCCAACGAGCGAAACGTCGACGTCTTCGGCATTCCGACGCCGTACTACGAGGAGGGGAACATTGAGGCCGAGGAGGACGACCAGGGACGACAGGTCGGAACCTACAGCTCCATCGAGAACGGCGACACGGTCAACTACGTCGGCGTCTCGGACATCTCGACGTACTACTTCGCGTTCAACGTCGCCCAGACCGAACTCGCTCCCCGACAGGCGATCGCGTACATCACCAACCACGAGTCGATCGTCCAGGAGGTCTTCGCCGGGCGCGGGACCGAGGCGTTCAGCTTCACCCCGCCCGCGCTGTGGCCCGAGGACGTCGTCGCCTACGATCAGTGGGTCGAGGACTGGCAGTACGGCGCCAACCAGACCGACCGTGAGTCGGCGACCCAGGTCCTAGAGGAGGCCGGCTACACCGAGGACGATCCGTACTCGATCACGCTGACGACCTACGAGGACCCGACGTTCCAGGACGCCGCACGCCTCATCCGCGACCAGGCCTCCGGGACAGGCCTCGAGTTCGAGATCGAACAGGCCCAGTTCTCGACGCTCATCAGCCGCGGCGAGGAGGGGAACCTCCAGATGTACTCGCTGGGCTGGATCTGGAGCTGGACCTCCATCGCGTACGGCATGTTCGGCTTCGAGCCGGCCAACACCGACACCAGTCGCATGCCCGGCGAGGCCAACGGCTACTACCTCGACTGGCAGGCGGCCGCGGAGGGCGAACTCGAGACCGGCGGCAACGGCGGTGCCGGAAACGAGACCGGTGGGAACGAGACCGGCGGAAACGAGACGAACGAGACCGGTGGCAACGAAAGCGACGGCATGGACGCCGGTAACGAGACCGCCGACAACGAAAGCGAGGGAATGGGCGCCGGCAACGAGACGAACGAAACCGGCGGCAACGAGACCGGCGGCAACGAAAGCGACGAATAACCCCGTTCCCCGGTTCTCGCGAACTGACGGCGGTGTCGGTCCTCGACCCGACGAATCGTCGGTTCGATTCCTGTGACCCGCTCGCGAGAAACCGAGGCAAATATACCCTTCCATCGTAACCAACTACTATGATGAACACGGCGACCATTTTCCAGGCAGGTGGGCCGCTGTGAGCCGCTGGCGGTACTTCTTCAAGCGGCTCGTGCTCATGGTACCGGTGCTCTTTCTGGTGATGACGCTCATCTTCGTCGCGCTCCGAATGGGTCCGCTGGACCCGGTCGCGGCTATCCTCGGCCCCGAGGGGACCGGCGGGGACGCCCAGGCGATCCGGGAGAGTCTCGGGCTCGACCAGCCCCTCTGGCAGCAGTACGTCGAGTTCATCATCGGCCTGCTGACGTTCAACTTCGGCCAGTCGTGGGTCATCCAGCCCGGCCGGACCGTCACGGAACTCGTCGGGATCTACGGCCCGCGGACGCTGTGGCTCGGCTTCTGGTCGATCCTCCTCCCGCTTTTCGTCGGGATCCCGCTTGGCTTCTACGCCGGGCTCAATCCCAACAGCTGGGGTGACTACGTCGCTTCGTTCGGCGGGATCGTCTGGCTCGCGATGCCGAACTTCTGGCTCGCGATCATGCTCCTCGCCGTCCTTCGCCAGACCGCCGGCGGCGCCGGCCCGCTGGGCTTCGACTGGTACACGTTCGGGCCGAACGTCGAGAGCCTCATCGGCACGCCGCCGCTTGATTTCCTGGGCACTACCTGGGGTTCGCTGGGGCCGCTCCCGATCCCCACCGGGTTCGACCCCGATCTCGGCGAGCTGCTGGTCGCGATCAAGGTGATCCTCCCGCCGGCGCTCGTCCTCGGATCGGCCTCGATGGCCGCGGAGCTCCGGATCGGCCGGACCGCCTTCCTCGAGACGATCAACTCGAACTACGTCGAAACCGCACGGGCCAAGGGGCTGTCGGGGCGGGTCATCGTCTGGAAACACGTCTTCCGGAACGCCCTGATCCCGCTGGTGCCGATCATCACGAACGAGGCGATCCTGCTCATCGGCGGCTCGGTCATCGTTGAAACCATCTTCGGGATCAACGGGCTCGGGGCGCTGTTCTTCAACGCGGCCGTCCAGGCCGACCTTCCGCTCGCCGGAGCGCTGATCTTCATTTTCACGATCATCACCATCGGGCTCAACATCGTCCAGGACCTGCTGTACACGATCCTTGACCCGCGCGTGGGGTACGACCAACAATGAGTTACGACTACGACGACGACCGAACGCTTCGCGAACGAATCGAGGCGAACCCGCGGCCGGCACTCGTCTGGCTCGCCGGGGTCGCCGTCTTGCTCGCGCTCGAGCTCGGGCGGGTCGCGCGCGCGATCGTCTACATCGGCTCCCTGGCCCGCGGGTTTCTCGGCGGCGCCGCCGGCGTTCCCGGCACGGTCGCCGACAACGTCGCGGGCTCGCTCGGCGGCGCCGCCGGCACCGTCGGGGCCGCGATCACGGCGCTCCTCTTGCTTGCCGTCGCCGCCGTCCTGATCAAGTGGCTGTTCGTCCCCGTCTCGCTGGTCAACCGGCTCGGGCTCGACACCGGCGAGGGCAGGGACGAGATCATCGAGCGGGGGCTGATCACGGTCGCCCTCGCCGTCGTCGCGGCGCTCGTGGTCTTCACGCCCGTCGGCGCCGCCCTCGAGGCCGCGATCGGCTGGCTTACCGACGCCCTCGAGTCCGCGGGGACGATCCAGACGCTGACCCAGCGGGACACGATCCCGAACCAGGGGTATCGAACGCCGGGGGGCGGCTGGGAGGGAACGTTCCTCGGGCTCTCGCCGGCGGTGGCGTGGGCGATCCGCGTGTTCGTCATCTACGCCTACTCGTTCGTCGTCGCGGCCTGGCTCTGGAAGGGGTACGAGGTCTTCCGGGAGCACTACCGGGAGGCCGACTGGACGCCGCGAGACGACAGCATCAACCGGTTTCGGACCCACTACTGGGGGATCTTCGGGCTGGCGATGGTGTTCGCGTTCGTCGTGATGGCGATCTTTGCGCCCTCGCTGGGCCCGGTTACGGCGGAGGCGAACCTCTACTCGCCGTACGAATACGAGTTCCAGTATCTGGAGGGCGGCGAACTCCAGACGGTGACCCAGGGTGACGCGAACCTCGCGAGTCGCTCCCAGGGCGGCTCGGACAACGTCGGTCCCCTGAGCTACGACCAGTACGACCGCTGGCATCCGGCCGGCACCAACCAGGACGGGAAGGACCTCTTTACCTTCCTGATGTACGGTGCCAGGACGTCGCTGGTGATCGGGCTCACGTCGATCGGACTGGCGACCGCGATCGCGTCCGCGCTTTCGATGATCACGGCCTACTACAAGGGACTGGTCGACGTGCTGACTGTCGTCGCGAGCGACACGATCATCTCGATCCCCGCGTTCCTGTTGATCCTGTTGTTGAACGTGCTGTTCGCGGAGGCGGATCACCCGATCATGGACATCTACAACGGCGGGTTCCTGCTCGCCCTGATCCTCGCAGGGGTGTACTGGCCGGGGCTGTGGCGGTCGATACGCGGGCCCTCCCTGCAAGTCGCCTCCGAGGAGTGGGTCGACGCGGCCAAGAGCTACGGCCAGAGCCCCGGAATGACGATGCGCAAACACATGAGTCCGTACATCCTGACCTACATCATGATCTACGCCTCGTTGATGCTCGGTGCGGTCATCATCGTGACCGCCGCCCTCTCCTTCCTCGGGCTGGGGATCAGCCCCCCGACCCCCGAGTGGGGACGAGCGGTCAGTGAGGGGCGGCAGTACATCTCGGGGTCGTCGTGGCACATCTCGACGATCCCCGGCATCATGATCGTCTTCGTCGTCACCGGCTTCAACGCCCTGGGTGATGGCATCCGCGACGCGATCGACCCCGAGAGCGAGGCCGGAGACGCCAGTGCCGACGCGGCCGCCACGGGGGGTGGTGCCTGATGGCCGTCGAGCAGACCGCCGAGCGGACGGGAACCCGCGAAGAGCCGATCGTCACCGTCCGAAACCTCCAGACCGCCTTCTTCACCGACAAGGAGGTGATCCGGGCGGTCGACGGCGTGAACTTCGAAATCGTTCCCGGCGAGACCGTCGGCATCGTCGGCGAGTCGGGCTCCGGAAAGAGCGTCACGGCCCGCTCGATCATGGGGTTAGTCGACTCGCCGGGCCGGATCCTCGAGGGAAGCAGCGTTCGCTTCCACCACACCGACACCGTCCGGGAGTTCGCCGACCGGTTCCCCGGACGGACCGTCGACCTCGCGGCCGTCGCCGAGGGACGCGACCCGGAAGCGTTATTCGCCCACGACGCCGTCGGCGCGACGCCCTCTGCGTTCGGCTACGACGACGCGAGCGAGGCGTCCGTCGCGGACTTCGTCGCCGCCGGCTACGGCGAGGCCCTCGGAATCGACCCCGAGGACTGCGTGTTCATCACGGAGGGGACGGTCGACGACCCCCTGGACGGGTTCGTCGAGATCACCCGCCTCTCGGGGGACCCCCAGCGCGCAATGCGCGGCGGCCGGATCGCGATGGTGTTCCAGGATCCCCTGACGAGTCTCAACCCGGTTTACACCGTCGGCAACCAGATCGAGGAGGCCCTCGAACTCCACCGGGACCTCTCGGGGCGGGAGGCGACCCGCGAGGCCATCGACCTGCTCGAGGCCGTCGGGATCCCCGACGCCCGACGGCGGGTCAACGAGTACCCCCACCAGTTCTCGGGCGGGATGCGCCAGCGGGCCGTGATCGCGATGGCCCTCGCTTGCGATCCCGAGGTCCTGATCTGTGACGAGCCGACGACCGCCCTCGACGTGACGATCCAGGCCCAGATCCTCGAACTGCTGGCCGACCTCCAGACCGACCGCGACCTCGGAATCATGTTCATCACCCACGACATGGGCGTCATCGCCGACGTCTCCGACCGCGTCAACGTCATGTACGCCGGCGAGGTCGTCGAATCCGCCGCCGTCGAACCGCTCTTTGCCCAGCCGCGCCACCCCTACACGCGCGGGCTCCTCGAGTCGATCCCGGGCCGCCAGGAGGGCGGCCGGCTCCAGACCATCGAGGGGACGGTGCCGACGCCCAACGAGCCGGCGACCTACTGTCGCTTCGCGCCACGCTGTCCCGAACGCTTCGAGCCCTGCGACGAGGTCCACCCGGTCTCGGTGCCGGTCAACGACGAGGACGGGGACCACACCGCCGCCTGCCTGTTGTATCCCGAGGACGAACCGCGCGAGGCGGCGGTCTCGCTCCACGAGGCCCGCGACGACTCGGTCCGCGAGCGAGGGGGTGAGCGGCGATGAGCCAGGAACCCGTCGAGACGACGTTCACCGAGCCCGGCGCGGACGAGGACGTGATGGTCGAGGTCCGGGACCTCCGGACCTACTACGGCGGCGACAGCATGTTCGGCGGACCGCCGGTGAAGGCCGTCGACGGTGTCAGCTTCGACATCAAGCGCGGGGAGACCCTCGGACTGGTCGGTGAGTCGGGCTGTGGGAAGACGACGCTCGGGCGGACGCTCGTCCAGCTCGAGTCGGCGACCGGCGGCGAGGTGTTGTTCGACGGGACCGACGTCACGGAGCTGTCGGGCAAGCAGCTCAAACAGTGGCGCCGGAACAGCCAGATCGTCTTCCAGGACCCCGACTCGAGTCTCAACGACCGGATGACCGTCGGCGAGATCGTCCGGGAACCCCTCGACGTCCACGACGTCGGGACGCCCCGCGAGCGCCGCCAGCAGGTCCGGGAACTGCTCGACACCGTCGGGGGCTCCAGCGCGAACACTACTACCGTTACCCCCACCAGTTCTCCGGGGGGCAACGCCAGCGCATCGGCATCGCCCGGACGCTCACCTTAGAACCCGACTTCATCGTGCTCGATGAACCCGTAAGCGCCCTCGACGTGAGCGTCCAGGCGGAGGTCATCAACCTCCTGGAGGACCTCCAGGAGGAGTTCGGCCTCACCTACCTCTTCATCGCCCACGACCTCTCGGTCGTGCGCCACATCTGCGACCGGGTCGCGGTGATGTACCTGGGCAATATCATGGAGTTGGGCCCGACCGAGGAGCTGTTCGCCGACCCCGCGAACCCCTACACCCACTCGCTGCTGTCGGCGATCCCCGAACCGGATCCCACGAGCGACAGCGACCGGATCACGCTGTTCGGAACGCCGCCGAACCCACGCCATCCCCCCTCCGGCTGTCCCTTTAGCACCCGGTGTCCCGTTCGGATCCGTCCCGACGAGTTCGGTCATCTCGACGACGAGCTCTGGACGGCGATCAACACGCTCCGGGAGGTGCTCCGCGAGCGCGAACGGGCCGACCGCACGACCACCGACCGGATCCGCGAGTTGCTCGGCCGCGAGAGCCGTTTCGGGACGATCGACGAGATCTACGAGGAGGTGTTCGGGGAGCTCACGGTCCCGCCCGAGGCCGAGGAGCCGTTGGACGAGGCCGCCGACCACGTCCGGGCGGGTGACGAGGCGAGCGCCCTCGAGGTCCTCTTCGAGGCCTTCGGGGCCGTCTGTGAGGCCGAGGCGCCCGACTACTACACGGTCGGCGACGCCGGCCGGGAGAGCTTCTGTCACCGCCACGGCGACGAGTATCGCTCGCCCGCCGAGGTTCTGGACGAACGCCACGGCTGACGATGCCGACGGGAGCCGACGAGTGGACGCGGCGGCTCCGCGCCGCGGTAGTGGTCTGGGTCGACGCCGTCGGCTACGCGGTGGTCGTGGCGGTGGTCTCGGTCGCCGCCGCCCTCGCCGCCGCCGTCGTCTCGGGTGGCGGCCTCGTCCGCGGGAAGGCGCTGCTCTTCGTCGTCGGCTTCGTCCTGATGGGGTACGCGACGATCCGGCTGTGGCCGACCTCGCCCGAGGACGTAGAGCGCGGGGTCGCCGACTCGCTCCCGTCGCCGGGCGAGCGGACGCGGTTCCAGTCGCTGGTGCGGGCGTTGCCGCCGCTGCGATGGCTGCCCTCGCCGCCGCCCGGAAGCCAGCTCAGTCCTGCCGGGAAGCTCTTTCTCGGAAGTCTGCTGGTTCTGCTGGCCTCCTACCTGATGGAGACCGTCTTCGGCGTCGTCTGACTCGAAAGGTCTAACCGGCTCGTGGTCCGAATGCGGGTATGAGCCAGCCCCCCGACGACGCGCGGATCCGCGAGCGCTCGGGCGCGGTCAACGAGGCCTGGGAGCGGACCATCGAGGAGACCGAACTGATCGCCGACGAGCGCCGCGAGCAGGGGTGGGAGGCGGTCACGATTCCGACCGTCCACACCTCGCCGACCGGCGAGCCCAGAGAGGCAGAGGACCAGCCCGGACTGGTCCACGTCGTCCCCGACAACCACGCCGAGGCGTTCACGGACGCCTTCGAGGCCGGCGAGTTCCCGGAGTTCGAGGTCTACCGCAACGAGGTCGAGGGAAACGTCTTCGTGGTCACCGAACTCGTCGACCCCGAGACGAAGACGGTCGTCCTGATCCGTGGCCGGTACGACTTCTCGCTCGCGGAGGGAATGATCTCGGCGGCGATGGAAACGGAAGCCATCTACACCCACGTCAAGACGATCGACGGCACCCTTCTCGGCTCGATCCGCCACGAACTCCTCACCCCGTTCGTTCCGGGCCTAGAGCACGACGGCGACGAGAGCTAGCCGGGCTCGTCCCCGAAAAACCGCCTGCCGGGAGCTACCGCCACCGCAGCAGCGTCGGCGCCTCCGCGGCGGGCATCGAGAGCCAGGCGCCGTCGGCGGAGATGTCGGCGATGACGAACGTCTCCTCGGCTGCGGCGGTGTCGATCGAACCGACGACGGTGTCGTCTTCTCCCGCGTCGCCGCCGGGCCGGACACCAGTATCCGGTGGCATATGTGTCCACTTATCATACCGACGTATAAACGCGTCGGAACGGTTCGAGTGCTGAAACATGGGGTTTATACTCGGTTTGGCCCTACGGAGGGGACATGAACGTGGCCGACGCGATGACGCCCCGCGAGGAGGTCGTGACCGCCGAGCTGCCGGGCACCCGGACGGACGTCCTCGAGTACCTCCAGGAGCGGGCGTTCTCCTCGGTTCCCGTCGTCAAGGAGACCGACGACGGCACCGAGTACCGGGGACTGATCTCGCGTGACGCCCTGATCGAACAGCCCGACGAGGACCAGCTCGTCATGCTGATGGACGACGTGCCGACGACGACCAGAGACGCCAGCCTGGTGGAGGTCGCCGAGTTGATGGTCGGGGAGGTCGCCCGGCGCGTGCCCGTCGTCGACGGCGACTTCGAGGGAATCGTTACCGTCACCGACGTCGTCCACGCGATCGCGGCGGGCGACCAGCCCGTCGAGGCGGTCGTCGGCGACTACGCGACCGAGGACGTAAACACCACCTACGAGGGCGCGCCGCTGCCGGTCGCCGAACGCGAACTCTCCTACGCGAACGTCCCCTACACCATCGCGCTCGGCGACGACGGCCGGATGAGCGGCCTCCTCACCGAAGTGGACGTCCTCGACGTCGCCCGGATCGTCGAAGGGGAAGAGGAGACGGGGGACAACTTTCCCGACCAGGACTCCGAGTGGTCATGGGAGGGGATCAAGGCCGTCGGGAGCCGCTACTTGCCGACCCGAAACGTCGAGATCCCCGCCGAGCCCGTCTCGAGTTTCATGACCGACGACGTCGTCACGGTCTCGGCTCGCAAGTCCGTCCAGGAGGCTGCCCAGCTCATGATCAGCAACGACATCGAGCAGATCCCGATGGTCAGCGGCGACCAGCTCGTCGGCATCGTCCGTGACGTCGACCTGCTCCGGGCGCTGCGGGACTGACGTCGTCGGCCGGTACGTCGGACCGTCCGTCCGATACCGTGTGGACCGTTGGCTCCCCCTCGAAACTGATTTTTGTACGGGGGGCCGACGGGAGGACACGATGACAGTAGCGCCCGACTCGCGGCCTCGAACGCCGCGAGCGACCGACCGACCGCGGCCGTCACCGAACCATGTCTGAGGACACCGGCGAGAAGGTAGTCGAGCTCGCCAAGCGGCGGGGCTACTTCTTCCGGTCCTCGTCGGCCTACGGCGGCGTCGGCGGCTTCTACACGTTCGGCCCGCAGGGCGCGGCGCTGAAGGGCAACGTCGAGGAGGCCTGGCGCGACCGGTTCGCCGTCGGCGAGGGCCACATGGAGATCGACGCGCCGACGATCATGCCCGAGCCGGTCTTCGAGGCCTCGGGCCACCTCGACACCTTCGACGACATGTTGGTCGAGTGTCCCGACTGCGGCGAGAGCAGCCGGGCCGACCACGTCGTCGAGGACAACACGGAGTACGAGGACGCCGAAAGCTTCCCGATCCCCGAGGTCGAGGAGATCGTCGCCGAGTACGAACTCGTCTGCCCGGAGTGTGGCGCACCCCTCGCGGGCGCGGCCATCGAGGAGTTCAACCTCATGTTCGAGACGCAGGTCGGCCCCGGCGACGGCCAGCCGGGCTACCTCCGGCCGGAGACCGCCCAGGGCATCTTCGTCGAGTTCCCCCGGCTGAAGGAGTACGCCCGCGGCCAGCTTCCGTTCGGCGTCACCCAGGTCGGCCGGGCGTACAGAAACGAGATTAGCCCCCGCCGGTCGATCATCCGGACCCGGGAGTTCACCCAGGCCGAACTCGAGCTGTTCGTCGATCCAGAGGGCGACGGCCCGGACCTCTCGGCGGTCGAGGACGTTCCGGTCCGGTTGTACCCCGCGAGCGAGCAGCAGGCCGAGGAGGGCGACGAGGTCGAGACGACCGTGGGCGAAGCGGTCGCCGACGGCACGATCGCCGACCCGTGGGTCGCGTACTTCCTCGGGGTCGCTCGCGAGTGGTACGAGTCGGTGGGCGTCGACATGGATCGCTTTCGCTTCCGCCAGCACCTCGCGGGCGAGCGCGCCCACTACGCCGCCGACTGCTGGGACGCCGAGGGCGAGGTGGGAGGCAACTGGATCGAACTCGCGGGCTTCGCCCACCGGGGCGATTACGACCTCTCGAAACACCAGGCCCACAGCGACGAGCGCTTCACGGTCTTCCGGCAGTACGACGAGCCAAAGACCGTCGAGCGCGCCGCGGTCGACCCCGACATGAGCTATCTCGGTCCCGAGTTCGGCGGCGACGCGGGGGACATCGTCTCTGGCTTGGAGGAGCTGGCCGAGCGGGACCGGGCCGCTTTCGAGGATGAGACCGTCACCGTCGAGATCGACGGCGAGAGCCACGAGATCCCCGTCGAGAAGACCGGCTTCGCCGTCGAGGAGCGCACCGAATCGGGCGAACACGTCGTCCCGCACGTGATCGAACCCTCCTTCGGCGTCGACCGACTCGTCTACACGATCCTAGAGCACGCTTATCGCGAGGACGAGGTCGACGGCGAGGAACGGACCTACCTCGAACTCGACCCCGAGGTCGCGCCCACCTTCGTCGGCGTCTTTCCCCTCCAGAGCGACGCCGAACTCGAGAGCGAGGCCGAGGGGATCGCGGCGTCCCTGCGGGCGGAGGGGCTGTCGGTGACGTACGACGACTCGGGCGCGATCGGGCGCCGGTACCGCCGCCAGGACGAGGTCGGTACGCCCTTTTGTGTCACCGTCGACTACGAGAGCCGGGAGGACAGCGCAGTAACGCTCCGGGAGCGCGACTCCACCGACCAGGTCCGGCTCCCGATCGACGACCTCCCGGGGACGCTGTCGGCACTCCGGGAGGGCGACCTCGAGTTCGGGGAGCTTTCGGGCTGACCGCCCGACCGCGGTACCGACGAACTGATTACCCGGGCCGTAGAGGGGCGAGCCGTGGCTGACGAACTCAAGCGCCGACTGGTCCACGCCAGCGGCTCCGGGCTGGTCGCGTTCTACTTGCTGGCCCGCTTTCTGGACCTCCCGCTGACGTGGCCCCGATTCCGGCTCCTGATGGCCGTCCTTGCGGCCGGCGCGCTCGTCCTCGAGTTCTTCAGGCTGTACGTCGGTCTCGACTGGCGGGTCTACGACGTCCTCACCCGCGACTACGAGCGGAACAACCCCGCCGGCTATGCCCTCTACCTGATAAGCATGGCCGCGGTCGTCCTCGTCTTCGACCCCGAGATTGCCCTCCCCGCAATGCTCATGCTCGCGATCGGCGATCCGGTCAGCGGCGCGGTTTCGGCGGATCGCTTGGAGCGGGTCAAGCCCCCGAAAGTGCTCCTGGCGATGTTTTCGGTCTGTACGCTCCTCGCCGTTCCCTTCCTGCCGACGACGGCGGCGCTCGCGGCGGCCGCCGGTGCGACCGTCGCCGACGGGGTGACGCTGCGGATCGCCACCTACGTCGTCGACGACAATCTGACGATCCCGCCGTACGCGGCGATCGCGGCCTGGCTCGCGCTCGCGGCCTGAACCGGGAACGCTTTTCGGCCCCGCGCCCCCACGACCGGTCATGCCGACCGTCTCGGGCCACGAGATCGACGGACCGATGGCGTGGCGGATCGCCGTCCTCGCCGTCGTCGTCTGCGGGTTCGTCCTCGCGTACCTCTCGACCGGACGCATCGCGGTGTCGATCGTCCTCGGATTCCTCGCCGCGATCGGTATCGCCGTCGCCGTCGCGGCCGTCTCCTCGGTGGCCCGGGCGATCCAGCGCGGGCTCCGGTGATCAGTTCAGCCGCCAGAGCTCGAAGTTCAGGACCGTCGCGAACGTGATCCAGGCGAGGTAGGGGACGAGCAGCGCCGCCGCACGCCGATCGACCCGGGCGAAGGCGGCGATCGTCGCGACGACCAGGACCCAGAGCGCGACGATGATCCCGAGGGCGACCCCCGGCGCCTGCAGCGAGAAGAAGGCGGGCGTCCAGGCGACGTTGACGAGCATCTGGAGCGCGAACAGGGAGAGCGCGAGACGGCGGCCGTCGCCCGTCCGCTCCCAGACGAGCCAGAGGGCGATCCCGAGCAGCGTAAAGAGAACCGTCCAGACGACGGGAAAGGCGATCTCGGGCGGGTAGATGGCGGGCTCTTCCAGACTCTCGAACCAGGGGGTGTCGGGCGAGGAGACGAGGCTCGGGGCGGCACCGACGGCGTTTACCGCCAGGACAGCCGCGACGAGCCGACCGGCGCTCCGGGCGGAGGCCATGCCGGAAGTAGGCGACGACCGGGCAAAGGACTGCCGACGGACACCGGCGGGGTCCTCCGTGGAGCGCGTTCACTTCCGCTCCGGTCCGGGAACGCTTAACCTCGCGGGGCCCGAAATCGGCCCGATGGCAGCGACCGAGGAGGAGCCGCCGACGATCGACCACCCGCTGCTCGCGCCGGGGGTCTTGGAGCGCCGGCTCTACCAGCTCCGGCTCGCGGGGACCGCGTGCGAGGACGACACCCTCGTCTGTCTCCCGACAGGGCTGGGGAAGACGACGGTGAGCCTGCTCGTGACCGCCCGCCGGCTGGAGGAGGTCGGCGGAACCGCCCTCCTGCTCGCACCGACGAAACCGCTCGTGACCCAACACGCCGAGTTCTATCGGGAGGCCCTCGAGGTGCCCGACGAGGAGATCGTCGTCTTCACCGGCGAGGTCAGTCCCGACGACCGGGCGCAGCTGTGGGCGGAGGCGACCGTCGTGATGGCGACCCCGCAGGTCATCGAGAACGACCTCGTCGGGAGCAGAATCTCTCTCTCCGACGTCACTCATATCACGTTCGACGAGTGCCACCGCGCGACCGGCGACTACGCCTACAACTACATCGCCGAGCGGTATCACGGGGACGCCGACGACCCCCTCGTCACCGGAATGAGCGCCTCGCCGGGCGACGACGAGGAGGCGATCCTCGAGGTCTGCGAGAACCTCGGTATCGGTGAGGTGGAGGTGATGACCGAGGAGGACGCGGACGTGGACGAGTTCACCCACGATACGGAGGTCGAGTGGGAACGGATCGAGCTTCCCGACGAAGTCCTCGCGATCCGGGACGCGCTGAACGAGGTCATCACCGACAGGCTGGAGAAACTGAAGGAACTCGGGGTCGCCCGCTCGACCCAGCCCGACCAGTCCCAGAAGGATCTCAACCGGATGCGCGCCGAACTCCAGAAGCTGATCAACAACGACCAGTCGGAGGGCTACTCGGGGATGTCCGTCCACGCGGAGGTGATGAAGCTCCGCCAGGCCGTCACGCTGGTCGAGACCCAGAGCGTCGAGGCTCTCAGACGATATTTCGAACGCCAGCGAAACCAGGCGAAGACCTCGGGGGCCTCGAAGGCGAGCCAGCGCCTCGTCAGCGACCCCAAAGTTCGGGAGGCGATGCGCAAAGCCGAGAGCTTCGACGAGCTTCACCCCAAATACCGCAAGACGCGGATGCTGCTGGCCGAGACTCTCGGTCTGGAGGGCGGCGACCGCGTCATCGTCTTCACCGAGTCCCGGGACACGGCGGAGGCACTGACCGAGTTTCTGAACACCAGCTTCGACGCCCGGCGGTTCGTCGGCCAGGGCGACCGCGAAGGGTCGGATGGAATGACCCAGATCCAACAACAGGAGACCCTGGACGCCTTCCGCGCGGGGGAGTTCGAGGTGCTGGTCTCGACGTCCGTCGCCGAGGAGGGTCTCGACGTCCCCGACGTCGATCTCGTCCTCTTCTACGAGCCAGTGCCGACCGCGATCCGCTCCATTCAACGGAAGGGGCGGACGGGCCGCCAGTCGGAGGGCCGGGTCGTCGTCCTGATGGCCGAGGACACCCGCGACGAGGCCTACTTCTGGATCTCGCGGCGACGCGAAAAGGAGATGGAGTCGGAGCTGCGCGAGCTAAAGGGGATGGCGAGCGAGCTCGAAGAGGAGCTGGACGACGCGCAGCAGTCGCTGTCGGCGTTCGACGCGGAGGCGTCGGCGGGAGGCGGCGGGGACGGGGGCGACGACGCAACCGAGAGCGCGAACGGGACGGCGGGCCAGCCCGGCCTCCAGGCGTTCGCTCCCGACGACGATCCGGACGAGGAGCCGGTCGAGCCGTCGGAGACGCCGGTCCCCGAGGGCGAGGGAATCGAGGTCGTCGCCGACAGCCGGGAGATGGATGCGAACATCGCCCGCGAACTCTCGAAACGCGAGGGGATCGAGGTCCGCCTCGAGACTCTCGAAGTAGGGGACTACGTCCTCTCGGATCGCGCGGTCGTCGAGCGCAAATCGACGGCGGACTTCGTCGATTCGCTCGTCGGCGGCGACCGGTCGGTGTTCGAGCAGGTCGGCGCGATGGCCAGGGGCTACGGCCGGCCCATCGTCGTCGTCGAGGGCGAGGGGCTGTACGAACAACGCGATATCCACCCGAACGCGGTTCGGGGTGCGCTCTCCTCGCTCGCGGTCGATTTCGGGGCGAGCGTCCTGCGAACGGAGGACGAAGCCGATACGACCGAACTGCTCGCGGTGATCGCTGGGCGCGAACAGGACGCGAGCGACCGGGAGGTCTCCGTCCACGGCGAGAAGGGCGCGAAGACGCTCGGCGAACAACAGGAGTACGTCGTGAGTTCGATCGCCGAGATCGGCCCCGTCACCGCCCGCGCGTTGCTCTCGGAGCTGGGCAGCGTCGAGGCCGTGATGGACGCCAGCGAGGCGGAGCTACGGGACGTCGAGGGCGTCGGCGAGGTCACCGCCGAGCGGATCCGCGAGGTCGTCGGCAGCGAGTACGCCGGGTGAGTTCTCGTCTCCGACCGCATCAATCGCCCGCGTCGGAAGGGATCCCCTCGCCGTGGTCGGCGGGGATCGAAACCCCGCCGGCGCCGTCCTCGAGCCGGGCGACGAGGCGGCGGGCCGCGTGGACGGAGCCGACGCCGAGGGCGACGCCGGCCACGACGTCGACCAGCCAGTGGATGCCCAGGTACATCGTCGAGAGGACGACGCCCGATCCCACGACTGCGGCGATGGGGTACCACCGGGGGTACTCCCGGCGGGACCACCACGCGAAGCAGACGACGACGACCGCGAGCGACGTGTGCAGCGACGGGAAGACGTCCGTGTTCGCCGACATCGCCGCCGTGAGGTCCTGGGTCGCCGGGTAGGCGACGTACATCAGCCCCTCGACGGAGGCCAAGTGGTTCCGCGGGCCGTAGGCGATGACGAGGGTGTAACAGATCGCGCCGACCACGTAGTTCAGGAGGTACGCGACGAGGAGTTCCTTGAGACGGCGCCCGGTGGGCGAGAGGAAGTAAAGCACCGGCGCGGTCGCGATCAGAAACGGGAACCCGAACATGTACATCGCCGCGAAGAACTCCAGGGTCGCTCCGGGGACGACCTCCTGGAACGCGGGGACGAACCCGCCCTCGATGGCGTGGAGTTCGTCGGTGACGTCCCAGCCCAGTGCGCGCGAGATCCGCAGACTGTAGCCGTCCGTCGCCCGCTTGGCCAGAAAGCAGACGGCGGCGGCCCCGAGATACGGCGAGACGTCCCGGAGCCGATCTCCGACGCCGACCGAGCGGAGCTGTCGGGGGGTCAGACAGAGCGCACACGTCATCGACAGCCCGGTGAGGACGACCAGGGCAGTCAGTACCGCGATCGGGATGAACGCCATACGTCATCCGATCGGCCGACCCACTCAGTTAAAGATATCTATTACGAACGACATGTAGCGGCACGCTCCGGAGCCGGCGCGTGCGGGCCCCGCCGATCAGCGAAGCGCCGCGAGCGCCTCGCTCGCCTCGCGGGCGGCCGCGAGACACTCCTTGGCGTAGCGGGGGTCGTCGGTCGCCGCGGCCTCCGCCGAAAAGCGCTCCAGGGCGGCGATCAGCGACTCGCGGGCGTCGGCCTCGCTCCCGCCGGCGGGCGTCCGGTCGGCAGCCGGTTCCGTCGGGGCCCTCGACGCTCCGGACCGATCCGGCGGGGAGGCGTCCCGGGAGGGCGTCGCCCGCGGTCCGCCCCGGTCGGCCCGCTGACCCGGGTCCGACGGACTCGTCTCGGGGCGGTTCCCGTGGGGCGGAGTCGCCCGCTCGTCGGCTCCGGGCGGGGCCGGCTCGGATCCCCCCGACTGGCCCCCGGGTTCGGCGGCCCGACCCTCCTCGCCCTCGCCCGGGCTCGAGACGTCGATCTCGGTCGCCCCGCCTGCGTTCCCGGGCCCCGTTGGGGCTCCCTGCCCCTGAAGCTTTCCTCCGGCCTGGTTCTCTGCCTCCTCGACGCCGGTGCCCTCGACGCCCTCGGGTCCGCCGTGACAGGACGGACAGAAGGTGACGCCGTTCTGGCGAAAGAGGGGGTCGCCACAGGTGCCACAGTGGGTGTTGGTCATCGTCGCACCCTTCAGGAGGAGGTCGCTCATCCGCTCGGTCGCCTGTCGGTCTTCGGCGTCGTCGCCGTACTTCTCTCGGAGCTTCTCGCGTTCGGCCTCCTTGTCGAACTCGTCGCTCATACGCGCCGGGACGGGCTCGAGCGTCGAAAAACCTCCGACCCCTCGCGGGGGGATTGCGTGGAGCCACGAGAGTAGGCACATCCGACCCTATAAGACCCCTCCGGGCGAACGTCGGGGCATGGATTCGGGGTTACTTCCGGACGAGATCGCAGAGCGCATCGTGACGACCTCCCGGACGGCGGTCGGCGACAGCCTCCGGTCGGTGACCTACTTCACCCGCGACGACTTCGAGCAGCTCTATCTCCGAAGCGACCTGGAGCGCGACGCCGACCTCTCGACGTTCATCGGCCACGAGTGGCGCGGCTTCAAGACGGCCCAGACCGCCTACGAGGGCTCCGAGCTCGGGGATTACCGCTACACGATCCGCGTCTTCGACAACGGCTTTCTCATCCGGGTCACCTCCGACCGCGAGGGCGTGTTCGCGACGACCGACGGGCTCACGATGAAGGACTTCGAGGAGGTCGCGACCGCCCTCCGGTCGGTGCTGGCGGAGCGAGATCGGCCGTAGGAGCGCAAGGTCCTTGGCCGAACCGACCCTCGATGGGAGCATGACCGACGACTCTGCGGACGCGTTCGCGCGCCACGAGGCCTTCGAGCGCCGTGAGGACGACCGGGAGGGGTACGACCTGACGACGACCGTCCTCGAGACGGCGGTCCGGCCCCAGGAGGGTGTCGAGATCACGGTGACGGTGCCGGGCCTGGACGCCGCCGTCGCCGGCGAGACGGTCGCCGACGTCGTCGCCGACGGCTGGTTCGAGACCCTCGAGCGTCGCCTCGCCGATGCCTACCGGGTCGCAAGCGGGGAGGGCGAGGGGCCGACGGTCGAACGCGGCGCCCGCGAGATCCGGGTCCGCTTCGCGTACGACTCCCCGCGGCCGGCCGCCGACGCGAAGGCGCTGATCGAGTACGTCGAGGGCACCTACGTCCAGGGGCTGATCCCGGGCTACGAGTATCGCGGGCCGGCCGGGGCGCTCCTTGCGGCCGCCAAGGAACGGGGCGAGCAGGGGGCGGAGTCGGCCGGGGAGGGGTCGGAGCCGCCGGTCTGAGATCGTGTATCACGGGCGCTTTTGGTGGTGGATCGCCCTGGGGGGACCATGGTCGCACGCGCCGGGCGGTCCGAACGGACCGCACTGGGGATATTCGCGCTCGCGAGCGTCGCCCTCGCCGTCGCCGTCGTCCTGCCGTACGTCCAGTACGTCCTGCTCGGGGCCCTGCTCGCGTACGTACTCGCGCCCGCCCAGCGGAGCTTGGAGAGCCACGTGGGTTCGACGACCGCGGCGGTGGGCCTCATCAGTGCCGTGGTCGTCGTTCTCATCCTCCCGGTCGTCTACGTCCTCGTGGTGGCGATCCGGCAGGCCTCCGGGCTCCTGGGTGCGGTCCAGCAACAGGGGTTCGACCCGACGGCGATCGAACGCCAGCTCGAGGGGAGCGGCTACCGGATCGATCCCGACGTGCTCCGGACCGCCGTCGCCGACTACGAGGAGGAGATCGGAACGGGGATCCAGGGGCTGGTGACGGGCGTCTTCGACGTCGTGGGGGGGATCCCCGCGATCGTCTTCGGGCTCACGGTCACCGTCTTCGTGCTCTTTTCGCTGCTCCGGGACGGCGACCGGCTGATGGGGTGGCTCCGGGAGGTCGCCCCGATCCGGCCGGCGGTCCAGGCCGAACTGCTCGCCGAACTCGACCGGCTGATGTGGGCCTCGGTCGTCGGCAACGTCGCCGTCTCGGCGATCCAGGCGATCGCGCTGGGGATCGGTCTCTGGGCGCTCTCGGTGCCGGGGGTCGTCTTTCTGACCGTCGTCACCTTCGTGCTCGCGCTCCTGCCGCTGATCGGCGCCTTCGGGGTCTGGGTCCCGGTCTCGGTCTACCTGCTCGTGATCGGGCGGCCGGGAGCCGCCGCCGCCCTCGTCGTCTACGGCTCGCTGGTCAGCGCCTCCGACACCTACCTCCGGCCCGCGCTCATCGGCCGGAGCGGCCCGCTGAGCGCGGCGGTGATCGTCGTCGGCATCTTCGGGGGTGTCTCCGTGTTCGGCGCCGTCGGCCTCTTCGTCGGCCCCGTCGTCGTCGGCGCAGCGAAGGTCGGGATCGACCTCTACGCCCGCTACGGCCTCGAGGGGCTGGGGACGCCCGCCCCCGACGACCCGTAGTCCCGACGCCGGCGACGGCGGCCCGCGAGCGGTAAGCGGGATGGACAAGATTTTATGCCGGCGCGGGCTACGAGTGGCCACTATGGGCAAGAAATCCAAGAGCAAGAAAAAGCGGCTCGCGAAACTCGAAAACGAGAACAGCCGCGTCCCGGCGTGGGTCATGCTCAAGACCGACATGAACACCCGGCGCAACCCGAAGCGGCGTAACTGGCGGCGCAACGACACCGACGAGTAACCATGAGCGCCAGTGACTTCGAGGAACGCGTCGTCACCGTTCCCCTCCGCGACGTCAAGAAGGGGGCGAACCACGAGGCCGCCGACCGGGCGATGACCATCGTCCGCGAGCACATCGCGAAACACTTCGCGGTCGAGGAAGAGGCCGTCCGCTTAGACCCCTCGATCAACGAGGCCGTCTGGGCCAACGGCCGGTCGAACCCGCCACGGAAGCTCCGGGTTCGCGCCGCGCGGTTCGACGAGGCCGGCGAGGCCGTCGTCGAGGCCGAGTTCGCCGACTAACCCGCGTGCTTCGCACCACCTTCGCCGGCTCGTCGTACGTCGGCGTCTTCGCGAGCGCGACGGAAAGCGCTGTCCTCGTCCGTCCCGACGCCGACGAGGACGTCATCGAGTCGATCGCCGACGAGCTCGCGGCCCCCGCAGTCGCGACGACCGTCGGGGGCTCCTCGACGGTCGGCGCGCTCGCGACCGGCAACGAGAACGGCCTACTCGTGAGCAGCCGCGTCCTCGAGTACGAACGCGACCGACTCGAGGAGGCGATCGATCGGCCGATCACGGAGCTGCCGGGCTCGATCAACGCCGCCGGGAACGTGGTCCTCGCCAACGACTACGGCGCCTACGTCCACCCCGACCTCCCGCGGGAGGCGATTACGGCGATCGAGGACGCCCTGGAGGTCCCCGTTGAACGCGGCGACCTCGCGGGGGTCCGAACGGTGGGGACGGCGGCGGTCGCCACCAACCGGGGGGCGCTCTGTCACCCGAAGGCCACCGACGCCGAACTCGACGCCGTCGAGGAGGCCCTGGACGTCCGCGCGGACGTCGGGACGATCAACTACGGCGGTCCGCTGGTGGGCTCGGGCCTGCTCGCGACCGAGGCCGGCTACGTCGTCGGCGAGGGGACGACGGGACCGGAACTGGGTCGGATCGAGGACGCGCTCGGCTACATCGACTGACGGCCGATCCCGACGGAAGGGAAGATTCTTCCGACTGCCCGCCGCAGGTAGGCGTATGAGTACGATCCAACTCGCCGCGGAATCACGACGCCAGCTCCGGACCGTCGTCGGGGTGTCCGACCGATGAGCGGCCGACAGGAGCTCCAGCAGCTCTCCCAGCAACTCGAGGAGGTCGAAGGCGAGATCGAGGGACTCCAGGCGACCGTCGAGTCCATCCGGGAAGAACAGAACGAGGCCGACGAGGCGATCGAGGCGATCGAGACCCTCGAGTCGGGCTCGACGGTTCAGGTCCCCCTCGGCGGGGGCGCCTACGTCCGTGCGGAGGTCGCCGACATCGACGAAGTGATCGTCGAACTCGGCGCCGACTACGCCGCGGAGTTCGAACAGGAGGGGGCGATCGACGCCCTCGAGAGCAAACAGGAGAACCTGGAAGACCGGATCGAGGAGGTCACCGAACAGATCTCCGAGCTCGAAGCCGAGAGCGCCCAGCTCGAACAGCAGGCCCAGCAGGCCCAACAGCAGGCGATGCAACAGCAGATGCAACAGATGGGCGGTCAGGGCGGGCCCGGCGCGGGCGGTCCCGACGAGCAGTAACCGCCAGCCATGTTCGATAGTCTAAAGGAGAAGCTCGGGAGCTTCCGCGACGACGTCGAGGAGACCGCCGAGGAGAAGGCCGAGCCGGTCGAAGACACCGACGAGGGCGACGCGGACACACTCCCCGAAACGGATCTCGATGCCGCCTCCGACGAGCCGGACGCCGCCCCCGACGACGGGGTCGGAGTTGGCGAGGCGGGTCCCGAGTCGGACGCGACGGCCGAACCCGGAGCGGGAGCCGGCGCCGATCACGAGCGGAACGACCCCGATCCGGAGTCGGCGCCCGCACCCGGTACCGACGAGCCGGGACCGACGGCGGCCGGGACGGAGCCAGACAGCGGGACCGACGCGACGGCAGCCGCCGACTCCGGGCTCGCAGTCGAGGACTCCGTCGAAGGGCCTGCGGAGGGCGGCGCGGCGCCGTCGATCGATCCCGACGTCGCGGGCGGGGCGGAGCCCGAGGGGATCGAGGATCCCGCCGGGGACGCCGACGGGCGCGGGGACGACACGGAAGCGGTCGCCGAGAGCGAAGAGGCGGCCGCGGACGAGGGCGGCGAAGTCGACGAACCCGAGGCGGAGGAGGGTGGGTCGGTCGGTTTCGGCCGGAAGGCCCGCTCGCTCGTCCGCGGGAAGTTCGTCATCGAGGAAGAAGACATCGAGGAGCCCCTGGAAGACCTCGAGCTCGCGCTCCTCTCGAGCGACGTCGAGATGGGGGTCACGGAGGAGATCCTCGAGAACATCCGCGAGGAGCTGATCGGCGAGACCCGACGGTTCCGGGAGTCGACCGGCGAGGTCGTCGAGGAGGCGCTGCGCGAGGCGATCCGCGACGTGATCAGCGTCGGCCAGTTCGACTTCGAGCAGCGGGTCGCCGACGCCGACAAGCCTCTCGTGATCGTCTTTACGGGCGTCAACGGCGTCGGGAAGACGACGACGATCGCGAAGCTGAGCCGGTACCTGGAGGACCGGGGCTTCTCGTCGGTGCTCGCCAACGGCGACACGTATCGTGCGGGCGCCAACGAGCAGATCCGTGAGCACGCCGCGGCCCTCGATCGGCGGCTGATCGCCCACGACCAGGGCGGCGACCCCGCGGCGGTGCTCTACGACGCCGTCGAGTACGCCGAGGCGAACGACGTCGACGTCGTCCTCGGGGACACGGCGGGTCGGCTCCACACCGACGAGGGGCTGATGGACCAACTCGAGAAGATAGATCGCGTGGTCGGTCCCGACATGGCGATCTTCGTCGACGAGGCCGTCGCGGGCCAGGACGCGGTCAACCGTGCGAGGGAGTTCGACGCGGCCGCCCCCTTCGACGGCGCCGTCCTCACGAAGGCCGACGCCGACTCCAACGGCGGTGCGGCGATCTCGATCGCCCACGTCACCGGCAACCCCGTGCTCTTCCTGGGAACCGGCCAGGGCTACGACGATCTAGAGCGGTTCGAGCCCGACCGGATGATCGACCGGCTTCTGGACGACGAGGAGTAGTCGACGGCGCCGCGGGATACACGTTCGTGCATCCTCCGAGCGAGCCGAAAGCGTTTTTGAGCACGCTCGCGGGGGTTCGAGTAATGACCGCCTACACCGCGACGGTGACGGTCCGGCTCAAACGCGGCGTCCTCGACCCGGAGGCCGAGACGACCCGGAAGGCCCTCGAGCGCCTGGGGTTCGACCTCGAGGAGCTCCGGGCGGCCGACCGATTCGAGATCGATCTCGACGCGGATTCGGAAGAGGAGGCCGCGGATCGGGCCGACGAGATGGCCGAACGGCTGCTCGCGAACCCGACGATCCACGACTACAGCGTGGAAGTCGAGGGGCGATGATTCGGGTGGTCGCGGTACCGAGGGGGGGACGACTGTGACGGTCGCCGTCGTCCGCTTCGGCGGATCGAACTGCGACCGCGACGCCGCCCGCGCGCTCTCGTATCTCGGCATCGAGCGCGAGGTCGTCTGGCACGAGGACGGGCTCCCGGAGGACGTCACGGGTGTCGTCCTCCCCGGGGGCTTTTCGTACGGCGACTACCTCCGGGCAGGGGCGATGGCGGCACGTTCCCCGATCATGCGGGAGGTCCGGGAGGCCGCCGACGCGGGAGTTCCGGTGCTCGGGATCTGTAACGGCGCCCAGATCGGCTGTGAGTCGGGGCTCACCCCCGGCGCGTTCACGACCAACGAGAGCGCGCGCTTCCAGTGTGAGCCGGTCCACCTCCGGATCGAACGCGCCGACACGCCCTGGACGGCCCGCTACGAGGCGGGCGACGTGTTGGAGATCCCCATCGCCCACGGCGAGGGTCGCTACGAGATCCGCGAGGACCGCCTGGCCGAACTCGAGGCCGACGACCGCGTCCTCTTTCGGTACTGTACGCCCGAGGGCGAGGTGGCGCCGTCGGCGAACCCCAACGGCTCGCGGGGCGCGGTCGCGGGCGTCCTCGGCGAGCGCGAGACCGTGGCGGTGTTGATGCCCCACCCCGAACGGGCGACGCTGCCCTCCGTCGGCACCACCGACGGCGGGGGAATCCTCCGCGGGTTCGCCTAGGACCGCTCGAGGCGGTCCACCCGCGACCCGCTTCCGGGCGGGTCGGAACCGGCTCGTGGCGGCCCGTCTGTCCGCTCGGCCGGATTTTCCAGGTGGTTTAAGTGAACCGCGGTCCTGGCCCGACGGAAGATGAGCGACGGACGACGGTATCGATGACACGACCGGCACGCGTCCTTTCCGTCGGCCCGTCCCCGCGGGAGGTCGTCGCCGAGGTCTTCGAGAGCGTCGACTGCGTCCGGACGCTTGCCGCGTGTCTCTCGGCCTTGGAGGACAACGGCTACGACTGCGTCGTCGTCGACTCCCCGCTGTCCGACGCGACCGGACCCGAAGTCGTCGAGGCGATCCGGGAGACGCGTCCGGGCGTCCCGCTCGTGGTCTGGACCGACGGAACGGACGTGCTCGCGGGCGAGGTGATCGCGGCGGGTGCGGACGGCTACGTCCCGAAGTCGGCGGGGGTCGGGACGCTCGCCGAGCGGGTTGCCGGGGTGACCGAGCAGGTGGCGACCGGCCTCGACTCCGGGGCGGACGATCTCGACGACGCGTACGCCTCGGGGATCGTCGAGGCGATCGGCGACGCCATCTGCGTGCTCGACCGGGAGGAGGTCATCCGCCGGGTCAACGACACGCTCGCCTCGCTTTCGGGCTACCCGCGCGAGGAACTCGTCGGCGCACACGTCTCGACGATGCTCACCGCGGAGAGTTTGGAGCGGGGACGAAGCGAGATCGCGACCCTGAGAGCGGGCGAGCAGTCCGCCGTGACCTACGAGCAGACCATCGAGACCCGGTCGGGCGAGCGGATTCCCTGCGAGGTGACGGCAGCCCTGCTCCGGGAGGGAGGTGCGGTCGTCGGGATCGCGGCGGTCATCAGGGACGTCCGCGACAGAGTCGAGATCGAACGGGAGCTGTGGGCCCGAAGGCGAAAGACGACCGCGCTCCACGAGGTCGCCTCGACTCTGGAGGACTGTGGCAGCGAGGCGGAGGTGTTCGAGACGGCCGTCGCGGCCGCCGAGGAGGTCCTGAACTTCGACGTCTGTGCGATCGACCGCGTTGAGGGCGACCGGCTCGTGAAGGCGGCACTCTCCTCGAAGCTGACGGACGCCGACATCAGGCGGGAGTTCTCGATCGACGAGGGGATCGTCGGGAAGACCTACCGGAACGGCCGGACCTACCGGATCGGCGACGTCGCCTCCGATCCGGACGCGGTGCCGGCCGGCGAGGAGTTCCGGTCGGTGTTGAGCGTCCCGATCGGCGAGTGGGGCGTCTTCCAGACCGTTTCGACCGAACCCGACGCGTTCGACCGGAGCGACCGGGAGCTCGCCGAACTGCTCGTCGCCCACGTCGCCGACGCCCTGGATCGGATGGCCTTCGAGTCGCGCCTTCGCGAGGAACGCGACCGGTTCGCCGCACTGTTCGAGAACGTCCCCGACGCGGTCGCGAGCGTCCGTCACGAGGGAGACGAGGCGATCGTCGAACGGGTCAACCCCGCCTTCGAGCGGGTCTTCGGCTACGACGAGTCGACGATCGCCGGCGAACCTCTCGATCGGTTCGTCGTTCCCGACGGGGACGACGAGGAGGCCGAGGCGGTCAACCGTGCGGGCGCCGACGGCGCGGTCGTCGAGCGGGAGGTCCGCCGGCGGACGGCGGCGGGGATCCGCGAGTTTCGCCTCGAGATCGTCCCGATCGAGACCGACAGGGAGACGAGCCGCTCGTTCGGCGTCTACACCGACATCACCGAACGGAAACGCCGCCGGCAGCGTCTCGAGGTGTTGAACCGCGTGCTCCGCCACGATCTCAGAAACGGACTGAACGTCATCGACGGCTCCGCCGTGACCCTCGCCGAGTCCGTCGACGACGACGATCGGGAGTACGTCGAGACGATCCGCGAGCGCGCGGGCGACCTCCTCGAGCTCGCCGAGACGACCCGCGACATCGAGCGGAGCTTCGATCGCGCCCCCGCGGCTGCGGGCCCGGTCGACGTGGTCGCCGCCGTCAGGGAGGGGATCGACCGGGCCACGGCGACGGCTCCCGGGGCACGGATCGAGGCGTCGCTTCCCGATCGGGCCGAAGCGCGTGCGGGCGGGGTCTTGTCGACGGCGATCGCCCACGTGATCGAGAACGCCGTCGAACACGCCGGCGAGGCGCCGACGGTCGAGGTTCGCGTCGAGACGACCGACGAGACGGTCACGATATCGGTCGCCGACGACGGTCCGGGCGTCCCGGAGGTCGAACGCGAGATCCTCGCGGGCGGGGAGATCACCCAGCTCCGCCACGCCAGCGGGCTGGGGCTGTGGCTCGTCAAGTGGGCCGTCGGCCAGTCGGGCGGTGAGCTCTCCTTTTCGGAGAACGACCCCCGCGGGACGGTCGTCACGCTCGAGGTGCCCGCGGCCGATCCGCCGGGAGAGCGCGCGACCGGCGGACCGGACGGGGCGGGCTGACTCAGCGGACGAGGGGCTGGTTGTAGCCCGTCTCGAGGCTCATCACGGCGTCCCAGGTCGCCTCGCAGTCACAGGAGACCTGCTCGAACACCGAGGGGTCCTGACGGAGATCGAAGTCCTTGATCGCGGTCTGGACGCGGTCGTCACACTCCCCGCAGTTGTGGGCGCCCCGGTCGGAGCCGTGGCCGACGGGGTCGGAGACGACGATGGCGTCGGCGTCGGCTGTTTCCTCCAGAACGTGGGCGACCGACCAGAGCCACGGCGGCCGGTAGCCGTCCCGGAAGTGCAGATCGTCGACCATCGTGTAGCGCTGGACGTTACACGGGTTCATCGAGACGGTGTGACAGCCCGGAACCTCGCTACAGCGCTCGATCGAGGAGATCATGTCCGCGACCGCCTCGGGCTCGGCGAGGAAGGGCGGTTTCATCAAGAGGTAGGCCTTGATTCCGGCCGTGGCGTCGGCCTCGGCGTCGGCCACGGCGGCCTCGGCGCAGGCGTCCTCGAAGTCGGCGAACTCGAAGTACTTGTTGACGCAGTCCTGGCGCACCCGATCGGTCGCGGTCTCGAGGCCCACGGCGACGTCCGTGTCCAGGCCGTGCCCGGTGAAGTCGGCGATCTTCTCTCTCTCGACGAAGTCCGGCAGGCTCTCGACGACGATCCGCTCGCGGTCGGCAAAGGCGTCGGCGATCGCCTTCCGGGAACGTGCGCCGACCTCCCGCTCGTCGAGAAAGGAGCCGGAGGTGTAGATCTTGATGAGGTCGGCGGGCTCGTCGGCCTCCTCGGCTTCGTGATCGAGACAGACCTGGATCTGGTCCATCAGGGCGTCGTGGGAAACGCTGCCGCCCTCGACGCTCTCGGCGACGTAGCCACACATCGTACAGCCGCCGGCGCGGGCCCACCGACAGCCGCCCGTGTTCAGGATGATCGTCAGGCTCTCCATGACGCCCCCGGGGGTGTTGTCCTCGTCGACCCAGACGCGGGTCGGCTCGTGGGGGTCGTAGCTCTCCTCGCGCCGGGCGCGGATCTCCCGCATCGCCCGGTTGTGAGCGTCCATTCCCTTCCCCTGCTCGTAGACCTCGGGCGTGGGTTGACTCATTGCCGGAGAAAGCGCCCGCGGGCCTAAAGCGGCTTCGTCCCGCCGTGGCGGTTAAGCTCACTGGCGACGTACCGATGCCCATGACACCGCTCCCGAGGCCGGCGAATCGACGGACCGACCGGCGGACGGCACGGTCGGCGACGGAGGCACGCGTCGCGGAGCTTTCCGACCGCCTCGAGGCGACCGAACGGGATCTCGAGCGGCTCCGGAACGCCCTCGACGGCGTCGCCCGCGAACGGGGGACGTCGGTCACCGTGCCCTGTCGGTGCGGGCGGAGCCTGTTGCTCTACCGCGAGGGGATGCTCTCGTGTCCGAGCTGTGACTACCGGCGGCCGGTGTAGCCGTCCAGACGCACCGTCTTCGTCTCGTGGGCGCCACACGACGGACAGGCATACTCGTACCGGACGCGGCTACCCGCGGCGGTCACCCGCCAGCCGCCGTCGGGGTCGCGGTGGCCACACGCCCGACATCGGAGTTCGTCGTCCTCGAGGCGTTGCCGGAGCCTGTCGAACGGCGAGCGCGCTCGTTGGACTGCCATATGGTACCATATATCATTATCGATCATAAAGCTATGCGTGGCCCCCATCTTTAGGCCCACCCCTCCGTATGGAGGGTCATGGCCAATATCGACGGAACGCCCGGCGGACGGGGATCGGGCGAGCCGGGGGCCGCGCGCGCGGCGCTCGACTCGCTTGTCGATCCGGTCGTGGCGGTCGAGGAGGGACGGCTGAGCTACGCCAACGCGGCCGCCGTCGAGGCGTTCGACCTCCCGCCCGACCCCGCGGGAGGGTCCGCGACGGACCTGCCGTGGTGGACGGCCGTCGAGCCCGAGATCCGGGAGGCGACGATCGGGACCGCCCGCGAGGTGTCGGGGGAGACCCTTCCCGCGCCCGCGCGGATCCACCGCCGGGACGGCGGCGCGACGATCGCGTTCGACGGCGACGGCGGGCCGCCGGCCCGCGACCGTGCGGTCAAAGACCGCGCGATGAACGAGGCGCCCGTCGGGATCACGATCGCCGACGCCGGGAGCGAGGACGTCCCCCTGGTGTACGCCAACGAGGCCTTCGAGCGCGTGACGGGCTACCCCGTCTCGGAGGTCGTCGGGCAGAACTGCCGATTTCTCCAGGGCGAGGAGTCCGACCCCGAGGCGATCGAGGCGATGTGGCGGGCCGTCGAGGAGGCCGAACCCGTCACCGTCGAACTCGTCAACTACCGGAAGGACGGCACCTCCTTCTGGAACGAGGTGACGATCGCGCCCGTCCGCGAGGCGGGCGAACTGACCCACTTCGTCGGCTTTCAGAACGACGTCACCAAGCGCAAACGCGCCGAACTCGCCCTCGAGCGCCGCACGGCGGAACTCGAGCACGTCCTCTCGCGGATCGAGGGGCTGGTGCGGGACGTGACCGCCGCGGCCGCGGGCGCGACCGACCGGCCGACCCTCGAGACGGCGGTCTGCGAGCGGATCGCCGAGGAGGCGGGCTACGAGGGCGTCTGGATCGGCGAGCGCGACGCCGGCCGGGGGACGATCGAGGTACGGGCGAGCGCCGGGATCGATCCCGAGGCCCTCCCGCTGAACGCGGACCATCCGGCGCCCGAAGCGATCGGCGAGGGCGAGGCCCGTCTCGGCCCCGAGGAGGCCGCGTTCCCGCTCGTCCACAACGACGTCGAGTACGGCGTGTTGGTCGTCCGGGGCGGGGCGATAGACGACCGCGAGCGGGCGATCCTCTCGGCGCTTTCCCGCGCGGTCGCAAGCGGGATCAACGCCCGCGAGACGAGCCGTATCCTCGAGACCGACGCGATCGTCGCCGTTTCCCTCCGGATCGACGACCGGGGGTTCGTACCGGCGGCGCTCTCGGCGGCGGCCGACTGTCGCCTTGAGTACCGCCGCTCGACCCATCTCGCCGAGGAGCCCGCCGCCCTGTTTACCGTCTCGGGGGCGACGCCCGGGGCCCTCGAGGACGCCGCGGCGAACCTGGAGGGGGTCTCGGTCCGGACGGTCGTCGAGCGGGGGACCGAGGGGAGTCCGGAGCTGCTCGTCGAACTCAGGACCGAGGAGCCGGGGTTCGTCGAGTGGCTCTCGACCCGGGGCGGGGTCGTTCGCTCGATCTCCGCCGGGGACGGCGAGGCGGACGTGGCCCTCGAGCTCCCGGCGGCGGCCGACGTCCGGGCGGTCGTCGAGGCGATCGAGGAGCGCCATCCGGGGACCGACACCCGGTCGATCCGCCGGCACGAGCGGGCCGGCGAGACCCGCGCGGAGTTCGCGAGCCGGCTGGAGGCCGACCTGACCGACCGCCAGCTCGCCGCCCTGCGGCGGGCGTATCTCGGGGGCTACTTCGAGTGGCCCCGGCCGACGACCGGCGAGGACCTCGCCGAGTCGATGGGGGTCGCCCGCCCGACGTTCCACGAGCACCTCCGCACCGCAGAACGGAAGCTGTGTGCGGCCCTCTTCGAGGGCGACGAGCCCGGAGACACGGCATAGGACGGCACCGACGTTTATATTCCCGGTCTCCGTAGGCGAGGTATGTTCGATGCTATCACGACGATCCCACTCCAGATCGGCGGCGGCGGCTTCCTCGAGCTGGCGATCGTGTTCTTCGTGCTCGCGATCATCGCCGCGGTCGTCGGGGCCCAGGGCGTCGCCGGGATCACGATGGAGATCGCACGCATCTTCGTGTTGATCTTCATCGTGCTCGCGATCATCTCGCTGGTGCTGTAACGGGCGACACCCCTACGATCCCCCGGGGCGAAGGGGAGCCATGAGCGAGACGACGATCCGCGACCTCCAGTGGAAGTACGACGAGGGCGAGGCCCTGACGATGCTGACGGCCTACGACGCCCCGATCGCCCGGTTGGTCGATCGGGGCGGAGTGGACATGATCCTCGTCGGCGACAGCGCCGGCCACAACCACCTCGGCTACGACGGCACTCTCCCCGTGACGATGGAGGATCAACTCTCCAATACTGCGGCGGTCGCCCGCGCGGCCGAGGAGGCGCTGGTGATCGGCGACCTCCCCTTTCTGTCCTACGGCACCTCCCTCGAGAAATCGGTCGAGAACGCCGGGCGCTTCCTGAAGGAGGCTGGCGCCGACGCGGTCAAGTTAGAGACCGCGCCGGGCGGCGAGGCCACCGTCGAGGTCGTCTCCCGCTGTACGGAACTGGGCATCCCGGTCCAGGGCCATCTCGGGCTCACGCCCCAGCGAATGAACCAGCTCGGGGGCGCGGTGATCCAGGGCCGGGAGGGCGCGGAAAGCGCGGCTGCCGACGAGCTGGTCGAGACCGCTCGCGCCCTGGAGGCGGCGGGGATCTTCTCGTTGGTGCTCGAGGGGCTCACCGAGGCGGTCGCAAAGCGGATCTCCGAGGCCGTTTCGGTCCCGACGATCGGGATCGGGGCGGGCCGGCACGTCGACGGCCAGGTGCTCGTCATCACCGACGTCCTGGGTCTGGGCGGCGAGGGCTACAGCCTCTCGAAGCAGTACGCCGACCTTGACGGCATCATCGAGGACGCGGTCGCCGACTACGTCGAGGACGTCGAGTCCGGGCGGTTCCCGGCTCGGGAGAACACCTACGAGCCGATCGACGAGCAGTGACTGGCGGCGAGACCGCGGGCGGCGAGGAGTTCGCTTTCGGGGAGGGTCCGGTGGCCCACGGGGAGGCGATCACCAACGGCGTCCGGCTCCACTATGCCACCGCCGGACCCGCCGACGGCGACCTCGTCGTCTTGCTCCACGGCTTCCCCGAGTGCTGGTACACCTGGCGTCGCCAGCTTCCCGCGCTCGCGGCGGCTGGCTACCGCGTCGTCGCGCCCGATTTGCGGGGATACAACCGCTCGGAGAAACCGCGCGGGACCGATGCCTACCGCCTGCCGGAACTCGCCGCCGATATCGAGGGACTCGTCTCCGAACTCGGCTCCGAGGAGGCGTCGCTGGTCGGCCACGACTGGGGCGGGGTCGTGGCGTGGAAAGCGGCGATGGAGTACGATTCCGTCTCCCGGCTGGTCGTCCTGAACGCACCCCATCCGGTCGAGTACGTCCGCGGGCTCACCGCGGAGCAGGCGCTGCGATCGTGGTACGCCGCCGCGATCCAGCTCCCGTGGCTTCCCGAGGTTCTCCTCGGCGCCCGCGAGTGTCGGGCGATCGGGAGGGTCCTCCGGGAGGGGCCCGCCGAGCCCGGCGCCTTCACCGAGCGCGAGATCGCCCGGTTCCGGCGAGCGGCCTGCCGTCCGGGTGCCATGGCGTCGATGCTTTCTTACTACCGGGCGTTCGCCCGCCACACCGTCCGCACGGAGCTTCGCGGACGACTCTCGCCGGTCACCAGCCCCGATCCAGTCGAGCCCGTGGCCGCCCCGACGCTGGTCTGCTGGGGCGAACGGGACGCCGCGCTCTCGACCGACCGGCTCGACGGACTGGACCGCTACGCCACGGACCTGCGGATCGAGCGCTTCCCGGGGGCGAGCCACTGGGTCCACCGGGACCGTCCCGAGGAGGTGACGAGGGCGATCCTCGCACACCTTCCCTGACTACACGACCTCGATCCCGTTCCGTGCGAGCGCCTCCTCGGCGTCGTCCGTCGTTCCGGCGTCGGCGACGACCCGGACGGCGAGCGTGTGGGGCTCGAAGGGGGCTGCCGGCGGCTCGACGATCTCGCACCCCTCGATCCGCCAGCCGTCGAGCCCTTCGAGCGCCGACTCGACGCGCTCGCGGGCGTCGTCGCGGGCGGTCGTGTCGCTGCCGCTGTGGAGGGTGAGCCGGGCAGTCAGTGCCCGCGCGTCGGCGTCGGCGGTGTCCATGTGCCGGCCGTAGCCACCCGGCGGGGTTGAAGCTATGGATCCCGCGAGCGGGCCGTCGCGACCGCGTGCCCCCTCGACCGAAGGAGTGTTTTGTCTTCGGCCCCTCCTTGTGGCCAATGAGCCGGCAAACCGCCGAGACGGTAGACGTCGAGGCGATCCGCGAGGAGTACCCGATCCTCGAGCGGGAGTTCGACGGCGAGGACCTCGTCTACCTCGACAACGCGGCCACGACCCAGACGCCCGAGCCGGTCGTCTCCGCGATGAGCGACTACTACCGGGAGCAAAACGCCAACGTCCACCGGGGGATCCACCACCTGAGCCAGGAGGCATCGGTCGCTTACGAGGACGCCCACGACCGCCTCGCCGAGTTCGTCGGCGCCTCCGGGGGTCGCGAGGAGATGGTCTTTACGAAGAACACGACCGAAAGCGAGAACCTCGTGGCCTACGCCTGGGGAATGCGCGAACTCGGCCCCGGCGACGAGGTCGTTCTGACGGAGATGGAACACCACGCCTCGCTCGTGACCTGGCAACAGATCGCCAAACGAACGGGCGCCGACTGTCGGTACATCCGCGTGGACGACGACGGCCGACTCGACATGGACCACGCCGAGGAACTGATCGGCGAGGACACCGAGATGGTCTCGGCCGTCCACGTCTCGAACACTCTCGGCACGATCAACCCGGTCTCGGAGCTCGCCGACCTCGCCCACGCGAACGACTCCTATATCTTCGTCGACGGCGCCCAGGCGGTGCCCAACCAGCCCGTCGACGTCGAGGCGATCGACGCCGACTTCTACGCCTTCTCGGGCCACAAGATGGCCGGCCCGACGGGGATCGGCTGTCTCTACGGGAAATCCCACCTGCTGGAGGAAATGGAGCCCTACCTCTACGGCGGCGGGATGATCCGGAAGGTCACCTTCGAGGACTCGACCTGGGACGAGGTCCCCTGGAAGTTCGAGCCCGGCACGCCCCCCATCGCCGAGGCCGTCGGCATCCACGCCGCCGCCGACTACCTCGATGGTATCGGCCTCGAACGGATCCGCGAACACGAGAACCAACTCGTGACCTATGCCTACGATCGGCTCACCGAACACGACGACGTCGAGATCTACGGCCCCGAACCCGGTCCCGACCGAGGCGGACTGGTCAGCTTCAACATCGACGGCGTCCACGCTCACGACCTGGCCTCGATCATGAACGACCACGCGGTCGCGATCCGGGCGGGCGACCACTGCACCCAGCCCCTCCACGACGAACTGGGCGTCGCGGCCTCCGCGCGGGCCTCCTTCTACCTCTACAACACCCGCGAGGAGGTAGACGCCCTGCTGGAGGGGATCGACGACGCCCGCGAACTGTTCGCGTAGAGAGCGTGCTTCGCCACGAGCGAAGCACGGAGATACGAACGGAGAGGAACGGCCCGGTCGGTCGACTCGAGACGAGTTCCCGACTGATGGCTTAGAGGTGGTCCTTGCCGGGGTTCGAGGAGCCCCAGTCGCCACGCCCGCCCTCGGTCCGGTCGACGCCCATGATCGACTCGGCCTGGTCGGGACCGCCGAGGCTCTCGCGGGCGTCGGGCACCCGGATCGTCACGTCGTCGATCTCGGGCCACTGGATCAGTTCTGACTCGATGTTGCCCGTCGTCACGTCGCTGACCGAACAGCCCTTGCAGCCGCCGCCGAGTTCGACGATCACCTCGCCGCTCTCGGGGTCGGCCTTCCGGACGGCGCTGGTTCCCCCGTGCATCTGAATGATCGGCATCTCTCGAGCGAGCCAGCGCTCGACGCGCTCTCTGAGCGTCGCCTCTCCCTCGGAGTCACTCATCGCCCCCTCTAGGGAATCGACGGGTGAATAGTTTCGGGTCCGCACGCGGTTCGCGGGCGGGTCACCGGTCCCCGGCGTCCTCGCTCGCCCCGCCGGACCCACGCAGGCGGAGCCATGCGAGGACCGCCGCGCCGCCGGCGGCGACGCCCCCGGTGACCGCGGCCCCGATCTCGAGGCTGGGGAGCCCGTTCCCGCCGTCGGCGTCGGCGGCCGATTCGTTCCCCTCCTCCGGCGGCGCGTCAGTTCCGTTCTCCCCGTCGTCGGTTTCACCCTCGCCGTTGCTCCCCCCGCCCTCCGCCTCGGTTCCGGCGTCGTCGCCGCCCGCTCCCTCCTCGTCCCCTTCTGCGTCGGTTTCGGTTTCGTTTTCGGTCCCGGCGGCCCCGTCCTCGCTGTCCGTGCTCTCGCCCTCGAGCGAGGCCGGGAACGTGTAGAGTGCGCCCTCCGTGGGTGCGTTCGGCACCAGCGGCGTCGAGGGCGCGACGACGATCCCGTCGGCGGCGTGGGCGGTCCAGAACGCCGCCCGCTCACGGTCCTCGAAGCGGGCGATCTCCGCCGGATTCGCGGGCTCGCTCACGTCGTGAACCGAGACCCCGCCGCGATACCAGGAGGCGTAGAGCCGGCCGTCCCGGAGCGAGAAGTTGTGGGAGGTCGTCCACTCGCCGGCCGCGTAGGAGGCATCCTCCGTCGGCGGCGCCTCGATCGTCGCCAGGTGGTCGATCTCCGGCCGGTCGCTCGCGTCGTAGAGGTCGATCCCGCCGCTGCCCTCGGGATCGCCCGCCTCGGCGGCCCAGGCCTCCCGGCCGACCGCGAGCAGGTCGCCCGCGAGCCGCGCGTGGTGGTCGTTGCCCGGGAGGGTCTGCTGGGCCTCGGTGACGCCCGTCGCGGGGACCTCGAGCTGTGCTTCGACGTCGGTCTCGGCGACGTGGCCGACGTACGACGGGCTCGTGGGATCGCTGACGTCCACCAGGTAGGTGCCGGCGTTCCAGTAGGCGAGCACGGCGATGTCGTCCGAGAGGGTGACGTCGTGGAGGTACCACAGAAAGGGGTCGACGTCCGCCCACCGGGGCTCGTGGTCGAGCAGGGACCACCGCCCGACCTCGCGGGGCTCGTCGCCGCTCACGTCCACGATCACGAGCGGGTTCCGCTCGCCGTCGTTGCCGACGAGATAGCAGTAGCCCTCGTGGAGCGTGGAGTTGTGGATGTGAAAGTCGGTCTCGTGGG
Organism: Saliphagus sp. LR7; assembly: GCF_003344565.1. Taxonomy (NCBI): domain Archaea; kingdom Methanobacteriati; phylum Methanobacteriota; class Halobacteria; order Halobacteriales; family Natrialbaceae; genus Saliphagus; species Saliphagus sp. LR7. The sequence continues at coordinate 140,264 of NZ_QPND01000004.1, forward strand.
TTGCGAGGGGCTCGGGGTCGGCGGGATCGCTCACGTCGTAGAGCGCGAACCCGGTGAAGACGTCCCGGGCGGGGTTCGCGGGTCCCGGGACGACGAGCCGGTCGCCCGCGACCGAGAGGTCGAGGATCTCCGTGAGCGCCTCGCCGGCGTCGGCCGTTCCGGCGCCGGCGGTATCGTTGCTCTCGGGGTCGCCGTCCTCCCCTGCGGTGTCGTTCCCGCTAGACTCCGCCGTCCCGGCGTCATCGCCGTCGCCGTCCTCGCTCGCGTCGTTCTCCCCGCCACCGGTCGGATCCGAGGGGTTCCCGCCGACGTCCCCGTTCGCGCCGTCGCCCTCGAGCAGGTCGCCGTCGGCGACCCGGAGGCCCCGTCGTTCGGCGAGGAGTTCCGGCCCCGCGGGGTCGGCGAGGTCGACGACTGCGAAGCCGTCGACGGTCGCGACGTAGGCCGTCCCGTCGCTCACGACGGCCTCGGCGGCGCCCGTCAACCGGAGCCGACCGAGGGGCTCCCAGTCCGCCTGGACGCCGTTTCCGGTGACCGGCCGCGACCCGAGGCCGGCGGCCGTGGCCGAGGCGGGGACCGAGGCTAGGAGCGTCCGCCGGGAGAGATCCATATCCGCGCTCCGGGCGGGCGAGCAATAAGCGTGGGGCTCTCCCCTACCCCAGCAGCCGCCGGTCGCCGGTGCCCTCAGTCATCGCGCTCGCGAGGGCGCCCTCGACGACGACGTCGTCGCCGAGGTCGGTGACGGTGATCTCGGGGACGTTCGTCATCACGCTGTCGCCGACCCGCTCGCGGATCGGATCGACGACCTGCTCGGGGTTGTTCAGGGCGACGGCGCCGCCGAAGGAGACGACGATGGGGGCAAAGGAGTGGACGACGTTCGTCACCCCGAGGGCGTTCCAGTCGGCGACCCGCTCGATGGTGCGCTCGGCTACGGGATCGCCCTCGGCCGCGAAGACGTCTCGGGCGGTAAACGACTCCGACTCGAGGGGAAGCTCCGTCGATAGTCCCTCCTCGGCGGCGAGCATCGCCGCGTAGTCGGGGATGTTGTTGCCCGAGCAGTAGGCCTCCCAGTGGCCGTCGTGGCCACAGCCACAGGGCATCCGGCCCGCGGGGTCGACGACGCAGTGGCCGACCTCGCCGGCGTTGCCGTCCCAGCCGCCGAGAATCTGGCCGTCACAGCAGACGCCGGCGCCGATCCCCGAGGAGATGGTGATGTAGACCATGTCGTCGGGGTTGCGATCGGAGTGAAAGCGCTCGCCGATGACGCCGGCGTTGGTGTCGTTGTGGAGGTAGACGTCCTCGGAGCCGATCAGCTTCCCGACCGGGCCGGTCAGGGGGATCCGCCCGACGGTGTCGGGGAAGTTCGCGGGGCCGACGACGGCGCCCTCCGCGAGGTCGAACGGGCCGATCGAACCGATGCCGGCCGCCCGGATCGCCTCGGAGGCGACGCCCGCGTCGTCGATGGCGCCACGGACCGTCGCCAGGACCGCCTCGGTGACGTCGATTCCCGTGGGCCCCTGGGGGGTCTCCGTGCGGGTGGAGCCGATGACCGTCCCGTCGTCCTCGGCGACGACGGCCCGGACGTTGGTCGCCCCGAGGTCGACGCCGGCGTAGTAGTCCATCCGTGCCAGTTAGAGGGGCACGGCCCCACTTAACTGCACATCTTTATCCGCCCGCGAGTGGGTCGTTCGCACTCCGCCTACTCGCCACGGACGAACGTGACGGGACACGGCGAGGAGAGCAGTACCTCCTGGGCGGTCGAGCCGAAGACCGCCTTCCCCGCGGGCGAACGCGAGCGCCCGCCGACGACGACCCGGTCGGCATCGACCTCCCCCGCGAGGTCGACGATCGAGGAGCCGTGGTCGCCGACGGCGCCGTGGACCTCGTAGTCGACGCCGGCGTCGTCGAGCCGATTACCGATCTCCCGGATCGTCGCGTGCCGGGAGGCGACCTCGTCGGGATGGATGTCGAGGTCGGCGTCGAAATCGAGCCGGTCCAACACGTCCTCGTACTCCGACTCGGTGAAGACGTGTGCGAGGTCGACCGTCGCGCCGGCCGGCCCCGCGACCTCGACGACCGCGGCCGCGAGTTCGTCCGTTCGATCCGCGTCGCCCGGTCCGACCGCCAGCAGGATCGTCTCGAGTGCCATACTCTCTCCCTGCGTCTCGACCGGCTTAGTTCATTTGTCGGCCCGTCGACGACTTCGGGCATCGCGCCGTATAAACCGCCGCCGGCCCACCTCCCGCTATGGACGACACAGCCCTCGAGGGTCGGACCGTCCTCGTCACCGGCAGCGCCCGCGGTCTCGGCCGGGCGATCGCGCTCGCGGCGGCCGACCGCGGGGCGAGCGTCGCCGTCCACTACCACTCGAGCGCCGACGCGGCCCGCGAGGTCGCGAGCGAGGCCGACGAGCGCGGGGCGGCGGCGACGACGGCGGTCCAGGGTGACGTCACCGATCCCGAGAGCGTCGACGGGCTGTTCTCGGCGGTCGAGTCCGATCTCGGGCCGGTGAACGGGCTCGTCAACAACGTCGGCGATTTCGCGCCGGCCCACTGGGAGGACCTCGATCTCGCGACCTGGAACCGGGTGATCGAGACGAACCTCAACGGCACCTACCTCTGTGCGAAGCGGGCGCTGCCGGCGATGCGCGAGGCGGGCTTCGGCCGGATCGTCAACGTCGGCTACGCCTCCGCGGAGAAGGGCCTCGTCGCCCCCGAGAACTTCCCGTACTTCGTCGCGAAAGCCGGCGTCCTGATGTTCACCCGGATGCTTGCCGGGGACACCAGCGAGGACGGGATCACCGTCAACGCCGTTTCGCCGTACGTGATCGAGAACAGCGACGTCTTCCCCGAGGACCTGCCCCGTGGCCGGCCTGCGGCCTTCGCGGACGTCGTCCGGCCCGTGCTCTTCTTCCTCGACGCCGATAGCGACTACCTGAGCGGCGAGAACGTCGAGGTCGACGGCGGCTGGCTCCCCGAGGACGTGTAGTCGGCGGCCGCGCGTCGTCGGCCCCGTCCGGCCGCCGACAGGGTGTTCGAAAGCGAAACGCCGATTGGCCCCGGTCACGTCGGTACCCACGTAATGAGCGATCCCGCGGACATCCATAGCGGAACGATCCCCGAGTCGTACGTCGAGATCCTAGAGAAGAAGGCGTTCGGCCACGTCGCGACCCTCGAGTCCGACGGCTGGGCGCAGGTCACCCCGGTCTGGGTCGACCACGACGACGGCGAGGCGCTCCTCTTCAACACGCTCGAGGGCCGCAAGAAAGAGCGGAACATGCGCGAGGACCCCCGCGTCACCGTCTCGGTGACCGATCCGGACGACCCCTACCGCTATCTCTCGATCCGGGGCGAGGCCACGATGACCGAGGAGGGCGCCGACGACCACATCGACATGCTCGCGGAGAAGTACATGGACGTCGAGGAGTACCCCTACCGGGACGGCGAGGAGGGCTCGCGCGTGATCGTCCGCGTGCCGGCCGACCGCGTCGTCACGCGAGGCGGCAACGAGTAGTCACGGGGACGACCCCATCGCAACCGCGGACGTAGTTCCCTGCAGGCAGCCGACTTATTCTCCCCCTCTTCGAACGACGGGCATGGCACGAACGCTGACCGACGACGACGTCGGCAAGAAAGTGATCGACGCGGAAGGAAAGGAACTCGGCATCGTCGCGAAAGTGGAACACGAGCGGGCCGCGGTCGATCCGAACCCGAGCGTCGCCGAACACGTCATGGCGAAGATCGGCTGGGAAGGGGAAGACGAGGAGGACTACACCGTCACCGAGGAGATGATCGACCGCTTCGACGAGGGCAACGACGAGATCATTCTCCGCGGGAACCTCTAGCACCCGGGTCGTTCCCGGAGTACCACCCGACCGTACCGCCGCGTTACTGAACTCGAGTTCAGTAGGATGGGTTACAGAAATGAGTTTCAGATTACACTTATGCGGGGTCGGTACGTGGAACCACATGTATGAGACCTCGAGGCATCCACCCCGCCACGGATCGCTCCCCGCTCGAGACCGCCGCCGTCGCCTCGGCGACGGTCGTCGCGTTCTTCGGGCTCATGGTCGCCGTCTCCTACCCGCTCCCGGCGGCGGCCGCCGTCTTCGGCGCTGTCGTCGCACTGGCGGTTCCGCGGGCGGTCGCCGCGGCCCGAGCGCGGGTCGCCGTCGACCTCCCGGACGCCGACCGCTCGATCCCGACCGGGAGCCACGGCCGCCGCTCCTGACGGCGACCGCGTCGCCTGCGGGAGCCGCGTCGAACCGTCGGACGAACCACTTTCGCCCCGGTGGCGTACGCAACCGACAGCCCTTCATTACTCGGTCCGCTGTAACCCGGTAGATGAGCACGGAGTACATCGAGGTGCGGGGTGCAGAGGAGCACAACCTGCAGGACCTCGACGTGGAGATCCCCCGTGAGGCCCTGACCGTCGTCACGGGGCTGTCGGGGTCGGGGAAGTCCTCACTCGCCTTCGAGACGGTGTACGCCGAGGGCCAGCGCCGGTACATCGAGAGCCTCTCGGCGTACGCCAGAAACTTCCTGGGCCAGATGGACAAGCCCCAGGTCGAGACCGTCGAAGGACTCTCCCCTGCGATCAGCATCGACCAGAAGAACGCCGCGAACAACCCCCGGTCGACGGTCGGCACCGTCACCGAACTCCACGACTACCTCCGCCTGCTGTATGCCCGCGTCGGCACGCCCCACTGTCCCGAGTGTGGCCGCGAGGTCGGCGAACAGAGCGCACAGAACATGGTCGAGCGCATCCTTGAGCTCCCCGAGGGGACCCGCGCGAAGATCGCCGCGCCCGTCGTCCGCGACCAGAAGGGCGCCTTCGAGGACCTCTTCGACGAACTCGTCTCGGAGGGCTATGCCCGCGTCGAGGTCGACGGCGAGGAACACGACCTGACGACCGACCGCCCCGACTTAGACGAGAACTACGACCACACGATCGACGTCGTCGTCGACCGCGTGACGGTCAGCGCCGAGGACCGTCCGCGGATCGTCGACAGCGTCGAGACCGCCCTCGACGAGGCGGAGGGCGTCCTTAAGCTGATCCTCCCCGACCCGCCCGAGGAGGCCGATCTCGGGAACGAAGCCCGGTCGACGGGCGCGCTCGGCGACGAGGTCGCGGAAGAGGACCGCACGGTCGTCGAGTTCTCGAAGGACCTCGCGTGTACCCACTGCGGGATCGACGTTCCCGAACTCGAAACCCGGTCGTTTTCCTTCAACTCCCCCCACGGCGCCTGTCCCGAGTGCGAGGGTCTGGGCGAGACCAAGGAGATCGACGAGAGCCTCGTCGTCGTGGACGAATCGAAGCCGCTGAAGTCGGTGTTCGAACCCTGGAGCTACAACCGGTCGTACTACCGGACCAGACTGGACGCCGTCGCGGAGCACTTCGACCTCCCGCTCTCGACGCCGTTCGAGGAACTCGACAGCGAGACCCAGCAGGCGTTTCTGTACGGAACGAATGAGGAGGTGCTGTTCAAGCGCCAGACCAAGAACGGCACCCGGCGAAAGCGCAAACGGTTCGAGGGGATCATCCCAAATCTCGAACGGCGCTACCTCGAGACCGACTCCGAATCGACCCGCGAGCACATCGAGGACTACATGGGCGCGACGACGTGTCCGGTCTGTGAGGGCACCCGGCTCCAGCCGGCCTCGCGTGCGGTGCTCGTAGACGGCACGGCGATCACCGAGGTCAACCGGATGAGCATCGGCGACGCCCGCGAGCGCTTCGAGGCGATGGAGGCCGACCTCACCGAACGCGAGAAGGTGATCGCCGAGGAGATCTTAAAGGAGATCCGCGCCCGCCTCGGATTCATGTGTGAAGTCGGGCTCGAGTACCTCACGCTGGACCGCGAGGCCGCCACCCTCTCGGGCGGCGAGAGCCAGCGCATCCGACTCGCGACCCAGATCGGGTCGGGGCTCGTCGGCGTGTTGTACGTGCTCGACGAGCCCTCGATCGGGCTCCACCAGCGCGACAACGACCGCCTGCTCGACACCCTCCAGGAGCTGCGGGACCTGGGCAACACCCTCCTGGTGGTCGAACACGACGAGGAGACGATGCGCCGGGCGGACAACGTCATCGACATGGGCCCCGGCCCCGGCTCGCGGGGCGGCGACGTCGTCGTCAACGGCCCCGTCGACGAACTGAAAGCCTGCGAGGACTCCATCACCGGCGACTACCTCTCGGGGCGTCGGGCGATCCCGGTCCCCGGGGACCGCCGCGAGCGAGCGGGCGAGTTGACGATCCGCGGGGCCCGCCAGCACAACCTCGCGGACGTCGACGTCTCGCTTCCCCTGGGCTGTTTCACCGCGATCACCGGCGTCTCCGGCTCCGGGAAGTCCACCCTGATGCACGACGTCCTCTACAAGGGGCTCGCCCGCCGGATGAACGACAACACCTCGGTGATCCCGGGCGACCACGATGGCCTCGACGGCCTCGATGCGATCGAGACCGTCAGGCTGATCGACCAGAGTCCCATCGGGCGCACTCCCAGGTCGAACCCGGCGACGTACACGAACGTCTTCGACTACGTCCGGGACCTCTTTGCGGAGACCAAACTCGCCCAACAGCGGGGCTACGAGAAGGGCCGCTTCTCCTTTAACGTCAAAGGCGGGCGCTGCGAGGAGTGTGGCGGGCAAGGGACGGTAAAAATCGAGATGAACTTCCTCTCGGACGTCCACGTCCCCTGCGAGGCCTGCGACGGCGCCCGGTACAACGACGCGACCCTCGACGTGGAGTACAAGGGGAAGACGATCGCCGACGTCCTCGAGATGGAGGTCGGCGAGGCCTACGACTTCTTCGAGGCCAACTCCCAGATCCGTCGCCGGCTCGAGCTCCTGAAGGACGTCGGCCTCGACTACATGACGCTCGGCCAGCCCTCGACCACCCTCTCGGGGGGCGAGGCCCAGCGGATCAAACTCGCCGAGGAACTGGGGAAGAAAGACACCGGCGAGACGCTGTACCTGCTCGACGAGCCGACGACCGGGCTCCACAGCGAGGACGAGCGCAAACTGATCGACGTCCTCCACCGGCTGACCGACGACGGCAACACCGTGGTCGTCATCGAGCACGAACTCGACCTCGTCAAGAACGCGGATCACGTCGTCGACCTCGGTCCCGAGGGCGGCGAGCACGGGGGGCGCGTCGTCGCGACGGGTACCCCCGAGGCGGTCGCCCGGACCGAGGACTCCCACACCGGCAGGTATCTCCGGGACCTCCTTCCGCGGGTCGATCTCGAGGGGCCCCGGAGCGGCGACGACCGCCCGGAACCCGCGGCGCCGACGATGGACGACGACTGACCGGGCCCGATGACGCTCGCCACGAACGGCGGTCGGCCCGCACAGTTATGAGTGCTCGCAGACGCGTCGGTACATGGCTCGGCGACGCCCGATGTTGGTTGGCGGTGCGGTACTGATCGCCGTTGCCGTCGTGGTGACTCCCGCCGACGGTCTTCCGACGACATCGCTCGAAATCGTCGGGGCGTCTGTCTGGCCGCTTCGGGCCTCCTCCTCGTCCTCGGAAACGTCCTCGATTCGGTCTCGGTCGGTCCGCTGACTCTCCTCTGGTACGGGCTGATCGGATCGGGGTTCGTCAGCCTCGGGGGATACGTGCTCACGGGCGCGTTCGCGTCCACCAGCGGCAGTCTCGTGTTCGGCGTCCTCCTTCCGACCGCCGCCGGTCTCTGTCTCTGCTGGATCGGTGTCCAGTACGCCCGCGGCTCGGAGCGCGTCGGGCTGGAGCCGGAGGTCTGAGCCCTACTGGGGCGAGCGGGCGAAGCTTTCTCACCGCTGGCCGCCTACCCCGCGTATGGCACGGATCCACGCGGCGATGGACGAGGTGCTCGTGAGCTACGAGGACGGGGAGACCACCCGGACGCTGGAGGGGTACGACCTCCAGTGTCTCGCCTGCTCGCCCGCGGAACCCGACCGCGTGTTCGTGGGAACCTTCGAGAACGGGCTCCAGCGTTCGACCGACGGCGGGCGATCGTTCGAGCGCCTCGAGGCCGATTTCGTGAGCGACGCGGTGCTGTCGCTGGCCGTGAGCCCCCACGACCCCGATACCGTCTACGCCGGCACCGAACCGAGCCGGGTCTACCGCAGCGACGACGGCGGCGGGAGCTGGACCCGTCTCGAGGGGATCGCCGATCTCCCCTCCGAGGAGGAATGGTACTTCCCGCCCCGTCCGGACACCCACCACACCCGCTGGATCGAGGTCGATCCCTTCGATCCCGACCGCCTCTACGTCGGCATCGAGGCCGGCGCACTCCTGATCAGCGAGGACGGCGGCGACTCCTGGCGCGAGCGCCCGCCGGGGTCGCGCCGGGACAACCACAGCCTGGCGACCCACCCCGGCCGGGAGGGTCGGGTCTACTCGGCCGCGGGCGACGGCTTCGCGGTTTCGGATGACGGCGGCGACTCATGGACCCACCCACAGGAGGGACTCGATCATCGCTACTGCTGGTCGGTCGTCCCCGATCCCGACGACCCAGACCGAGTCCTTCTCTCGAGCGCGAGCGGCGCCTCCTCGGCTCACACCGCCGAGCGCGCGGAGGCCTACGTCTACCGCTGTGGGGGCCTCGGTGGGCGGTGGGAGCGCCTCGAGGGGGAGTTCCCGACGGGCGAGGGCGTCGTCCGGGCGGAGTTCTCGACCCACGGCGGTGTGGTCTACGGCGTGACGAATCGTGGCGTCTTTCGCTCCCCCGATTTCGGCGACTCCTGGGAGCGCGTCGGGCTCGAGTGGGACGAGGACCTGGAGGCGTTGGCGCCGCGGGGGTTCGTCGTCGTTTCCTGACTACCGGTTCGACCCGGCACCGATGGCGATATCTTCAGGATATATAATTTTATTAATTTTTCCTAATCGACTTTCCCGGAGAGCATATTTTCAGTAGTATCGCCGTATGAGTTACGATAAACGACAATTTAGACTCGTAAACGAACGCATGAGCAACATCTCCCCGTGGAAGCGGCCGCTCGTCAATCAATAAGCTTTTATGAAAGTGGGCTTCTGTTAGCGTATGCCGCGACGATTTCACGATCAACGGGACGACGAAACGGTTATCAACCGCCGACAGTGGCTCGCTGCTCTCGGCGTCGGCGGGGTCGGCGGTCTCGCCGGCTGTATGGGCGGCGACGGTGGCAACGGGAACGGGAACGGCAATGGCAACGGGAATGGAAACGGCAACGGCAATGGGAACGGGAACGGCAACGGCGACACGAACGAGAGCGCCGACGAAACGGAGACGGGGAACGAAACGAACGGGACCAACGAGAGCGACGGCGGAAACGAGACCAACGAGAGCGATGGCGGGTCGGGCGAGCCCACGATGTCCGACTCCTACGACGACGTCACCTCCGCGTCGTTCGAGACCCTCAACCCGATCTATAACACGGAGTCGGGCGCGGGGACCGCGATCGGTTACGCCCTGGATCAGGGGTACACGTTCGACGAGAACAGCGAGTACTTCCCCCTGCTGTACGACATGTCCACCGAGGACGGCTCCGTCTGGACGTTCACCGTCCGCGAGGGCCTCGAGTTCGGCGACCCTTACGGCGAGGTGACCGCCTCCACGTTCGTCTATCTCATCCAGGAGGTCCACCAGAGCGAGTGGGCGGCGACCGCGGCGGCGACCTCCTGGGCCGGCGTCGAGGTCGAGGAGACTGGCGACTACGAGTTCCAGGCGACGCTTCCCGAGCCGAGCCTGCTCTGGCCCGAGAGCTACGACCCGCTTCTGTACCCCATTCCCCAGGACCTCCTTTCGCCCTACGTCGAGGAGGAGGACGCCGAAGGCCTCCAACAGGACGAGGAGCTTCTCGAGCTCCAGTTCACCGGTAACCTCGGCGCGTACGTCCTAGACGAATGGAACCGTGGTGCCGGGACGAGCTACAGCCGCAACGAGAACTACTACATCCAGGACATCGAGGAGGGTCCCGACAGCTTCGGTAACGCGCCGTACTTCGAGAGCGCCACGATCAGCGTCGTCGAGGAACAGGCCTCCCGCCTCGGTGCCCTGGAGACCGGGGAGGCCGACTCCGCGAGCATCCCGCCGGAACGCGTCGAGGAGTTCCGGAACCTCGATGGGGTACAGGTCAACGAGATCCCACAGCCGTACAACACTATCCTCTCGGTCAACATGCGCGACAACGGCTGGAACGCCGGCCCGGGTAACCTCTTCCGGCACATCCCGTTCCGGCAGGCGCTCAACGTCGCCGTCAGCAAGGACGACCTGATCGAGGGGATCTATCGCGGTCTCGCCGAGCCCCACTACACCTGGCAGCCCCGCTTTTCGGACTTCTACCCCGGCGACGACTCGATTCCGACGTTCGGGAGCGGCGACCAGTACGGCTCGGAGATGGCCCGTAGCCTCGCCGAGGACGCCTTCGAGCAGTCCGACCACGACTACGCCTTCGACGGCGACCAGATGGTCAACCCCGACGGCGACCAGGTCACCCTCGAGGTCCTCCACAGCTCCGGCCAGGAGGTCTCGAGAAACACCGCGGAGTTCATCGCCCAGGAGCTAGCCGAGAACCTCGGGATCAACCTCGAGGTCAGCGCGATCGACGGCACTCGCTTCGGCGAGGAGTTCTGGACCGCCACGCCGGCCGAAAGCGAGGAGGAACTCACCGCCGAGATCGACGGCGAGGAGGTCGTCTGGGAGTCCCCCGGCCCGAACAATCCGGGGCCGCGCTCGGTGACCGCAAACGAGAGCTGGGACATGTCGCTCGTGTACGGGCTGAACACCTACCCCTTGAACCCGCTGACGAACGAGGTGTTCTTCGACGGCGCCACTGCCCAGTACAACCCCGTCGGCTACTACCCCGAGTTCGACGCCGCGGGCCTCCTCGAACAGGCTCGCAACGCCGGGGGCCAGGAGGAACTCCGGGAGGCGTTCCAGGAGATCTTCGTCAACCTCGCCGAGGAGCAGCCCTACATCATGCTGGTCTTTAGCGACGACATCATCGGCTACAACGACGGGCTCGTCGGACCGATCGAGAACTTCGCGAACGGCTGGGACTTCCCCGGCTGGTACATCGAGGAGTAAGGGTCCGTTCGAGCGATCGCGGCTACCGTACTCGCGGGATACAGAGATTCAGACGGTCACAATATGGGATTTGCCACATACGTCACTGCCAGGATGCTGTGGGCGGCGCTAGTATCGTTCATAATCGTCACGGTCACGTTCGTGTTGCTCTCGTTCGCCCCGAACCCCTCGATCCAGGAGGCGGCGACACAGGCGGCCCTCCAGGGCGGCGATCCCGCCGCCGCGGCCGAACGCGAGCGCGAGCTCCGCGGGCTCAACGAGCCGCTCCACGTCAGATACATGGACTTCCTCCAGAGCGTCTACACGTTAGACTGGGGCTGGTCCCAGTACCGCAGCCAGCCGGTCACGGAGGCGGTGTACGAGGGGCTCTACTACACCGCACAGTACTCGGTGCCCTGGACGATCCTGACGCTCGTTCTCGGCCCGCTCGTCGGGCTCTACTCGGCGGCCAACATGTACAGCTGGAAGGACCACGCCGCGACGGGGTTTGCCTTCTTCGGCTACGCGATCCCGAACTTCTTCTTCGCGATCATCCTCCTGTTGGTGTTCGCGGTCTGGCTCGAGTGGATCCCCGTCGTCTACAACGCCAACGCCGCCGTCTTCAGCCTCGAGAACGTGAGACAGCTGATCCTGCCGGTGTTCGTCCTCGTCACCGGCTCGATCGGGGGCATCATGCGCGTCTCCAGAAACGAGTCCGCGGAGTTCCAGAACTCCGAGTTCATGAAGACGGCCAGGGCCAAGGGCGTCTCGCCGATCCGGGCGTACCTGTACCACGTCCTGCGGCCCACGATGGTCCCGCTGTCGACGACGATCGTCGGCCAGTTGCTCGCCCTGTTTCTGGGCTCGTCGCTGCTCGTCGAGATCGTCTTCGGCATTCCGGGGCTGGGACGGATCACCTACGAGGCGCTGGTCGCACAGGACACGAACCTCGTGTTGGGGACGACCCTCTTTTTCACGTTCATCGCGGTCGTCGGTAACCTGCTGGAAGACATCGTCTTCACCGTCCTCGACCCGCGTATCAGCTACGACGATCGATAAAAATGGCAACTGAAAACCAGGACCGGTTCGATCGGGTCGACTGGGACGAGATCGCCGCCTCCCGCGGACGCGACCTCTCGGTCAACACGCTCGGCATGCTCGCGTTCGCCGTTCCGCTCGCGCTACTGGGACTCTACGACTGGCGGCTGGTCGACGAACGGGAGGCGACGTTCGGGGCGATCGGCTACGATATCGATATCACGAGCCTCGAGTACCTCTTCGTGTTCACGCTCCTCCTGTTCGCGTTCTACCTCGTCTTGCCGCTGTATCAGAACCCGAGACGGACGAAACACTACTGGACGGAGTTCAAACGGAACCGGCCCGCCGTCGTGAGTCTCGTCTGGCTGGCGATCGTCTTCGTCGGCGGGTTGATCGGCCCGCTGCTCATGAACGCGCCCCAACAGGACATCCTGATCAGCCACCAGCCCCCGGTCTACCTCTCGGTCGACCAGGCCAACGTCGCCAACTGTGTTGGCGAGATCGCAAACGGCCGGTGTCACGGCACCTGGGAGTACCCGCTCGGGACCACCAACGGCGGACGGGACGTCCTGACGGGGATCGTCTACGGGATGACGACCACCATGCAGATCGCGTTCATCGCGACGACGATCGTCGCCGTGGTCGGCATCTCCGTCGGGACGGTAAGCGCCTACGCCGGCGGCTGGGTCGACGAGGTTCTCATGCGGATCACCGACGTCGTGCTCTCCTTTCCGACCTTCCTCATGTTCCTGTTGATCCTCTACATCTACGGCGCCGGGATCGGGATGTTCATCCTGGTGTTCTCGGGGTTCGCCTGGGGCGGAACGGCCCGGTACGTCCGGAGCAAGGCGCTGTCGATCTCCGAGGAGGAGTACATCAAGGCCTGTCGGATCAGCGGGGCGAACACGTACGGGGTCGTCCGTCGCCACGTCGTTCCCAACACCGCGAGCAGCATCATCACCCAGCTGACGCTGCTCATCCCCGGCTTCCTGCTGTTCGAGGCCCAGCTCGCCTTCCTCGGGATCGGCGACACCGAGGTCCCGACGTGGGGACAGCTGATCTCGGCGGGCCGGAGCGATCTGGCCTTCGCCCCCTGGATCGTCCTGGCCCCCGGGATCGTCCTCTTCCTGACGATCCTCGCGTTCAACTTCCTCGGCGACGCCCTGCTCGACGCGCTCAACCCCGAAGCGCAAGCGGAGACAGACCAATGACTCCTGACACCGACCCACTGCTCGAGGTAGCGAACCTCCGGACGACGTTCGACACCGACGGCGGCGAACTCGTCGCCGTCGACGGCATCGACTTCTCGATCGACGCCGGCGAGACCGTCTGTATCGTCGGCGAGTCCGGCTCGGGAAAGACCGTCGCGACCGAGTCGATCACCCGACTGGTCAAGTCCCCGCCCGCCACCGTCACCGGCAGCGTCCGGTTCGACGGCGAGGACCTCCTCGAGGCGAGCGAGGAACGCCTCCGGGAGATCCGTGGCTACAACATCGCCCACATCTTCCAGAACCCACAGGAGGCGATGAACCACTGCTACAGCGTCGGCTGGCAGATCACGGAGGCGCTGACGATCCATACCGACGCCTCACAGGAGGAGGCACGCGCGAAGGCGATCGATCTGCTGGACCGCGTCGGCATCGCCAACGCCAGCTCCCGGTTCGACGACTACCCCCACGAGTTCTCCGGTGGCCAGAAACAGCGGGTGATGATCGCGATGGCGCTGGTCGGCGACCCCGACCTCCTGATCGCCGACGAGCCCACGACCGCCCTCGACGTCACCGTCCAGGGTCAGATCCTCAAGCTGCTCGACGATCTCCAGGAGGAGTTCGACATGGGCATCCTCTTCGTGACCCACGACCTCGGCGTCGTCGCCCAGATCGCGGACCGGATCGTCGTCATGTACGCCGGCAAGGTGATGGAGCGAGGCGACGTCTACGACGTCTTCGACCGGCCCGCCCACCCCTACACCCAGCAACTCCTCGAATGTCTCCCCGGAACGAGCGACTCGATCGGGGGGATCCCCGGCTCGCTTCCCTCGCCGACCGATCCGCCCGATGGCTGTCGGTTCGCCCCCCGGTGTGAGCACGCCGTCGCCGACTGCGAGGCCGGCGGGCAACCTCGGGAGGTCGAGGTTCGGCCCGGCCAGGCCGTCTCGTGTGTCTACTACCAGTCGGGCTACGACGCCTCGGTCGTTGAGGCCGATACCGGCGACGCCGAAACCTCCCGGGGGGTGGGCGATGACTGAGCCCCTGCTGTCGGTTCGCGACCTGAAGAAACACTACCCGATCAAGAAGGGGCTCCTGAACCGCCAGGTCGGCGCCGCACGCGCGGTCGACGGCGTCAGCTTCGACATCGCGCCCGGCGAAACCCTCGGGCTCGTCGGCGAATCCGGTTGTGGGAAGTCGACGGTCGCGACCTCCGCGATCCGTTTAGAGGAGCCGACCGCCGGCGAGGTCCTGTTCAACGGCGGGGACCGCCGCGGCGCGACCCGAAACGACGACGGGACCCACCCCAACGACGTCACCCGGTTCGACAAGGGAGAGCTGAAGGCGTTCCGGCGGGACGCCCAGATGATCTTCCAGGACCCCTCCTCGAGCTTCGATCCGCGGATGACCGTCGGGGCGACGATCGCCGAACTGCTCTCCATCCACGGGATGACAGACCGGGGCCGGCGCCGCCGGATCGTCGAGGACCTGATCGAACGCGTCGATCTCTCGGCGTCCGACTACGACCGGTATCCCCACGAGTTCTCGGGTGGGCAGAAACAGCGCCTGGCGCTGGCCCGCGCGCTCGTACTCGACCCCGACCTGATCATCGCCGACGAACCGGTGTCGGCGCTCGACGTCTCGGTCAAAGCCGAGGTCCTCTCGCTGATCGACGACCTCCAGGCGGAGTTCGGCCTCTCCCTGCTCTTTATCAGCCACGACATGTCCGTCATCCGTGAGATATGTGACAGGGTCGCGGTGATGTATCTCGGCGAGATCGTCGAACTCGGACCGACCGAGGAGGTCTTCCACGGGCCCGAACACCCCTACACCGAGGCGTTGCTCTCCTCGATCCCGACGCCCGATCCGCGGGCGACGCTGGACGAGATCGAGCTGACGGGCACCGTCCCGAGCCCGACGGATCCTCCCTCGGGCTGTCGGTTCCACACGCGATGTCACCGGGTCATCCAACCCGAGGACATGGAGATGGACCAAGCGGAGTGGCGCCGGCTGCTGACACTGCGCAAACGGATTGAATCCCGGGAGGTCGACGTCGAGCAGGCGACCGAGAACCTCGCTCTCGACGACGAACCCGACGACCTCTCGGACGAGGCGATCAAGTCCCAGCTCAGATCCGAGTTCGAACTCGAGGCCCCCCTCGGTTCGGCGACCGCCGAGGAGACCCTCGAAACCGCCCTCGACCGGCTCGTCTCCGGCGACGCCGACGGGGCCGAGGAGGTGCTGTCGTCTTCGTTTACCACCCCGTGTGAGACCACGCACCCGGAGTTCGTCGACCACGACGCGGACCACAAGTCGGCGTGTCTGCTCCACGTCGACGACGGGCCCGACTCGCGGATCGGCGTCGAGAACGTGCCCCAGTGAGCGGGCGCGAACCCGTCGTTCGCGGCTTCGAAATCCTTTTAGGCGCCACGGCGGGATAGTAGGGTAACTGGACACATGGACGTCGCAATCGTTTCCGAAGAGGAGAACCCGATGTTGCACCGGACGGACGTCACGTTCGAACTGACCCACGACGACGCCACACCCTCCCGGCTCCAGGTCCGGGACAGCCTGGCGGCGAAGCTGAACAAGGACGCAGGCGAGGTCGTCGTCCGGGAACTCGACACCAAGTTCGGGATGCGAAAGACCGTCGGCTCGGCGAAGGTCTACGAGACGGCCGCTCACGCGGGCGACGTCGAACAGGACCACATGCTCGAGCGAAACAAGATCGCGGCCGACGAGGAGAGCGAGGCCGACGCGGAGGAGGCCTGAGATGGCCCACCACGAGGTCTACGGCGACGACGGCGCGGCCGAACGCGAGGAGTGTCCCCGCTGTGGCGACTCGTTTCTCGCAGACCACGGCGACCGGCGCCACTGCGGGAAGTGTAGCTACACCGAGTGGGAGTAGCGAGCACGTTCTGACGCCCTTCCGGACGCCGTGAGTCACGATTCGTCGATCCGCGTCCTCGCCGTCGAGGGCACCGCGTGGGCCGCCAGCGCGGCCGTCTACGACGCCGGAAGCGGGGACGTTTTCATCGAGACTGACGCCTACCTCCCCGACAGCGGCGGCATCCACCCTCGCGAGGCCGCCGAACACATGCACGGGGCGATCCCGCGGGTCGTCGAGACGGCGCTCTCACACGCCCGGGAGACGGTCGATGGACCCGCCAGTGAGCCGCCCGTCGACGCGGTCGCCTTCTCCCGGGGACCCGGATTGGGCCCCTGTCTGCGGATCGTCGCGACGGCCGCGCGGGCGCTCGCGCAGACACTGGAGGTTCCCCTGGTCGGGGTCAACCATATGGTCGCCCACCTCGAGATCGGACGCCACACCTCGGAGTTCAATTCTCCAGTGTGTCTGAACGCCAGCGGCGCGAACGCCCACCTGCTCGCCTACCGCAACGGCCGGTATCGCGTGCTCGGCGAGACGATGGACACCGGCGTCGGCAACGCCATCGACAAGTTCACTCGCCACGTCGGCTGGTCGCATCCCGGCGGGCCAAAAGTCGAGGAGGCGGCCGCCCGCGCGGAGGGCGAGGAGCTGCTCGACCTCCCCTACGTCGTCAAGGGGATGGACTTCTCGTTTTCGGGGATCATGACGGCGGCGAAGGAGGCCTACGACGGGGGTGAGGACGTCGAGGACGTTTGCTGTTCGCTCCAGGAGAACGTCTTCGCGATGCTCGCGGAGGTCGCCGAACGCGCGCTCTCGCTCACTGGACGGGAGGAACTCGTGTTGGGGGGTGGGGTCGGCCAGAACGCCCGCCTGCGGGGGATGCTCGCGGAGATGTGCGAGGCGAGGGGCGCCAGCTTCCACGCGCCCGACCCGCGATTCCTGCGGGACAACGCGGGGATGATCGCGGTGTTGGGCGCGAAGATGTACGCGGCCGGCGACACCCTCGAGATCGCCGACTCCCGCGTCGATCCCGACTTCCGGCCCGACCAGGTGCCCGTCACCTGGCGGGAGGCGCCCGAGCCGGCCCCGAGGCGAGCCGAGGGAGAGGCGGTTCGGGGCGCCGAGGCGGTCGTGACCCCCGAGGGCGACCGCGTGGTCAAACGTCGCCTGCCCAAGTCCTACCGTCATCCCGACCTCGACGACCGCCTGCGCCGAGAGCGGACCGCGGGGGAGGCCCGGCTGACGAGCCTCGCGCGCCGCGAGGGCGTGTCGACGCCCGTCCTCTCCGACGTCGATCCGCGGGAGGCGACCCTCGAGTTCGAACGCGTCGGGACCGCCGACCTCCGGGACGCTCTCACCGAGCAGCGGGTCCGGGAGGTCGGGGCGCACCTGGCGACGATCCACGGCGCGGGATTCGTCCACGGCGATCCGACGACGCGGAACGTCCGGGTCGGCGCCGGGACGGACGGCGATGGGGACGATGCAGGGGGTCGAACCTATCTCATCGACTTCGGGCTGGGCTACCACACCGACCACGTCGAGGACTACGCGATGGACCTCCACGTCGCGGAGGGGAGCCTCGTCGGCACGGCCGACGACCCCGACCCGCTTCGAGCGACGCTCCGGGAGAGCTACCGCGCGGCCGGCGACGAGCGAGTTCTAAATCGGCTCGCCGAGATCGAGTCCCGCGGGCGGTACGTCTCGGAACCCTGAATCCGGTCCGACCCGCCGGTCGGCGTCGGCTCGCTCGTCGTTCCTTCGCCGGTCGTCCGGACGGGCACGGTTACCGTTATCACACGGACGACCGAACCGCACTCCCATGGACGAGATCCTCGTCGCGGTCGCCAAGGGGGGCGAACTCGCCATCGACCTGTGTTTGACGTTCTACGAGAAGGTCTTTTCCGACGAGGAAGACGAGGGGGAGCGGTCGGTGGCTGACGAACCTCGGTAACCGAAACGTCTCCCTCCCATCGCCGGGAGCAGGCAGGCGGTCATCGTCCTCCGGCGACGTCTCACTCGCCGTCGCTCACCTTCCCGTCCTCACGATCACGCTCGCGAGCCTCCGGGTCCCGTTCCGTGGGATCACCGTACCCGCCGCCGCCGGGCGTCCGGACCGTGACCGTCGCGCCTGCCGACACCGATTCCGTCGTCTTCGCTCCGACGGTCCGCCCATCGATCAGGTTCTCCCCGGTCGCGCCCGGTTCGCCGCCCGCGGCGCCCGCCGGTCGGGTCCGTCGGCGTTCGGAGAGCAGGGAGACGACGGCGTCGGTCTCGACTCTCACGGCCCGCTCGATTCCCAGCCCGCCCCGAAACTCGCCGTCGCCGCCGGTGTCGGGCCGGAGGCCGTAGCGCTCGACCCTGAGGGGGTACTCGGTCTCCAGGGCCTCGACCGGCGTGTTGAGCGTGTTGGTCATCCCGACCTGGACGCCGTCGATTCCATCGGAGTCCGCCCGGCCGCCGAGGCCGCCGCCGATCGTCTCGTAGTAGGTAAACCCTTCCTCGCCCGTGCCGTCGACGTCTCCGCTCGAGCCCCCTCCCCCGCGCCCGCCGATCACGAAGTTGTTCATCGTCCCCTGCCCCTGGGCCGGAACGCGATCCGGAACGCACTCTTCGAGGGCCGCGAGGACGACGTCGGTCACCCGCTGGCTGGTCTCGACGTTGCCGCCGACGACCGCCGCCGGCGGTCGCGGGTTCAGCAGCGATCCTTCGGGCGCCTCGACGCTGACCGGCGCGTAACAGCCGTGGTTGGGCGGGATCTCCGGATCGGTCACCGACCGGAGGACGAAGTAGACCGCGCTGGTCGCGACCGCGAGCGGGGCGTTGACGTTGCCCGCAACTTGGCTCGCGGTCCCCGCGAAATCGACCTCCATCCGGCGTCCGTCGATCCGCACCGTCGCCTCGATCGGGATCTCCTCGTCGGTGCGGCCGTCGCCCTCCATGACGTCGCGAGCGCAGTACTCGCCGTCCGGAAATCCCTCCAACTCGCCTTCGATCCGCTCGCGGGAGTAGTCGATCACGGCGTCGAAGGCCGTCTCGAGCCCGACCTCGCTCTCGGCGGCCAGTTCCCGAATCCGCTCGCCGGCCCGGTCGGTCGCCGCGATCTGGGCCCGGAGATCCGCCCGACGCTCCTCGGGGTCCCGGACGTTCGCGAGGACCGTCTCGAGGAGGTCCTCATCCATCTCGCCCCCGCGGACGAGCCGAACCCCCGGAATCCGCAGGCCCTCCTCGTAGATCTCGGTCGCCCCGGCGGGCATGCTTCCCGGGGTCGCCCCGCCGACGTCGGCGTGGTGGGCCCGGGAGACCGCGTAGCCCGTGACTTCTCCCGCCACGGCGATCGGCGCGACGAGGGTGACGTCGGGGAGGTGCGTCCCCCCCGCGAAGGGGTCGTTCAGCGCGACGACGTCGCCGGGGACGAGGTCCCGATCGAGAACCGTCTCGACCGCCCGGGGCATCGCCCCGAGGTGGACCGGGATGTGCTCGGCCTGGGCGACCATTCGGCCCTCGCGGTCGAACAGCGCCGTCGAGCAGTCCCGGCGCTCCTTGATGTTCGGCGAGCGGGCGCTGCGGATCAACACCTGGCCCATCTCGGTCGCGACCCCCTCCAACTGGTTGCGGACGACCTCGAGGGTGACCGGATCGACGCCGCTCACGCCGACTCACCCCCTTCAGTGAGCACGAGCGTCCCGTCCCCCCGGACGGTCGCCGTCCATTCGGGGGGAACGAGCGTCGTCGACTCGCGGCCCTCGAGGACGGCCGGGCCGTCGATAGTGGTTCCGATGGGCGGTCCCCGCCTGTCGTGGACCGCGGTCTCGTGAACGTCGTCGCCAAAGCGCGCCTTGCGGGTTCCCCGCTCGAAGCTCTCCTCTCCCTCGTAGGGGATCGGTCCCAGCTCCCGGCCGACGCTCGCCCTGGCCCGCAGCGTCACCAGTTCGACGGGGTCGTCGGTCCGGTAGCCGTAGGCCCGTTCGTGGGCGTCCTCGAACCGATCGCGGACGATCTCGGGATCGAACGGGTCGGGAGCGGGCACCGAGAGCTCGAAGCTCTGGCCGGCGTACCGGCAGTCCGCGACCCGATCGACGGTTCCCCGATCGGGGTCGCGGAGCCCTTTCCGGGCTCGCTCGCCGACCGCCGCGAACGCCGCTTCGACCGCCTCGAGGTCGGCCTCCGCGAGGCGGGTCCGGAGCGTTCGGACGGCGTCCACCTCCTCGTCGGCCGCGAGCAGCCCCATCGCCGAGAGCACTCCCGCTTGGAGCGGGACGACGACGGTTCCGATCCCCAGCCGGTCGGCCAGCGCCGCCCCGAACAGCGGGCCGGCGCCGCCGAAGGCGACCAGCCCGAACTCGCGGGGGTCGTGGCCAGCCTCGACGGTGACCTCCCGGATCGTCCGGGTCATCGTCGCCGCTGCGACCCGGTAGATCCCCGCGGCGGCCTCGGCAGCGGTATCGAACCCGCCAGCCTCCGCGAGTTCCGCGAGAACCGCCGTCGCCCGATCGGGCTCGAGGGCGAGCTCTCCCCCCAACTTCCCCCCGGCGTATCCCAGCTCGACGGCGGCGTCGGTGACGGTCGGCTCCTCGCCGCCGCGGCCGTAGCAGGCGGGGCCGGGCTCGGCGCCCGCAGAGCGGGGACCGACCCGGAGCGCCCCCCCGCTATCGACCCGGGCGACGCTCCCGCCGCCCGAGCCGACGGTGGTCACGTCGACCATCGGGAGGTGGATCGGCACTCCGCCGACGGTCGTCTCGGCCGTCCGTTCGGCCTCGCCGTCCCGGACGAGGCTCACGTCGCTTGAGGTGCCGCCCATGTCGAAGGTCACCAGGCCCGCGAGGTCGCGGTCGGCAGCGACCCCTTCGGCTGCTCGGGCGGCGCCGACGACGCCCGCCGCGGGCCCCGAGAGCACCGTCGTCGCCGCCCGCTCTCTGGCCCGGTCGGCGCCCGCGACCCCGCCGTTTCCTCCCATCACCTGCGGGGTCGGGACGCCAGCCGCTCGGACCTGCTCGATCAGGTCGCCGAGGTAGGCGTCTACCGCCGGCCGGACGTAGGCGTCGGCCGCTGTCGTCGCTGTCCGCTCGTACTCCCGGAACGCCGCGAGCACCTCGTGGGAGACCGAGACCGGGATCGGGAGCCGGTCGCGCAGTCCCTCTGCGAGCCGGGCCTCGTTGTCGGGCGTCGCGTAGGCGTGTAGCAGCGCGACCGCGATGCTTTCGGCTCCCGTCTCGCGGATCTCGCCTGCGACCCGCTCGATCGCCTCCTCGGTCACGGGCCGCTCGACGCCTTCGGGGGTGGCGCGTTCGTCGACCTCGAGCCGGCGCCGGCGCGGGATCAGGGGATCCGGTCGCTCGACACTCCGGTCGTACAGATCGGGCCGGTCCTGGCGGCCGATCTCGACGACGTCACGGAACCCCTCGGTGGTGACCAGGGCTGTCTGCGCGCCCGCCCGCTCCAGGAGGGCGTTGACGGGGACGGTCGTCGCGTGGGTGAACTCGCCGATCCCCGCGGGGACGATTCCGCCCCGCTCGCAGGCGACCTCGATCCCCCGCATGACGCCGTCGGCCTGCTCGGGCGTCGTCGCCACCTTGGCGGTGACCAAGCCGTCGCCGGTCCGGAGGGTGACGTCGGTGAAGGTCCCGCCGACGTCGACCCCGATTCGGGCGGTCCCGGTTTCCATGGGATATCCGGGAGGCTCCGGGACAAAAACGTGTCCCACCGGCCCCGACCCGCCCGCGGACAACCGAATACTCATATCGGGGGAGGTTCAATGCAGGGTATGGTGGAGAAACCGACGTCCGGCGAGATCTT
Organism: Saliphagus sp. LR7; assembly: GCF_003344565.1. NCBI lineage: Archaea > Methanobacteriati > Methanobacteriota > Halobacteria > Halobacteriales > Natrialbaceae > Saliphagus > Saliphagus sp. LR7. Next base: position 162,219 of record NZ_QPND01000004.1, read on the forward strand.
CGGCGTGCCGTACAACTTCGACCGACCGAGCCTGGGACGGATGCTCTCCGCGTACTGGCAGCCCGGCCAGGGGATGTTAGTCGAGAAGCCCTTCGGCGTCGGCTACACCCTCAACATGGCGAACTGGCGCTCCTGGATCGTGCTGGGCGTCGCCGCTGTCCTCCTCTGGCAGGAAGGCGGGACCGACGCCGCCGGCGAGGTCCCCGACGAGGAAGAGCCCGTCGAGGTCATCGTCGACGACGAGTAAGGCGACGCCTTTCTACCGGGCGCCGTCGGCCGACGGCGGGACCGAAGCCGACTTGGGTCGACCCGTCCGACTTCACCCATGACCGTTCGGTTCGTCACGGGAAACGAGGGGAAAGTACGGGAGGCCGGCGAGTATCTCACGGAGGCCGTCGAGCAGGTCGACTACGACTATCCCGAGATCCAGGCCGACGACGTCGGCGTGATCGCGTCACGAGGAGCGAGGGAGGCGTTCGCGGACCTCGGCGGCGAGGAGGGGGTCGTCGTCGACGACACCGGGCTCTCCGTCGAGGCCCTCGGCGGGTTCCCGGGGCCGTACTCGGCGTACGTCGAGGACACGCTGGGGATCGAGGCGATCCCGCGGCTGCTGGAGGACGACGCGGATCGCCGGGCACGCTTCCGGACGGTCGTCGCCTACGCCGACGGCGAGGGGGTCGAGACGTTCGAGGGCTCGGTCGGCGGAACGATCGTTTCTCCGCGGGGCGAGGACGGGTTCGGCTACGATCCGGTCTTCGAGTACGACGGACGGACGTTCGCGGAGATGAGCACCGCCGAAAAGAACGCCGTCTCCCATCGCGGGCGCGCCCTCGAGGCGTTCGCGGAGTGGTACGCCGGTCGCGAGCGGTAGTCAGGCCCGGGGATCGCAGTCGGGGCCCGGATACTCGCCCCCGCGTTCGGCCTCGTAGAGCGACTCGGGGTCGAACAGCCGGGCGAAGGCGTCGGGCGGGCGGACGCTCACCCGCACGTGGGGTTGGAGGGCGATGCCGGCCCCCGGCGAGGCGAGCTCCTCGCTCTCGGTGAGCAGGTGGGCTGCGTTTCCGTGATACGCGGAGGCCAGCGCCGGGTGGTCGTCCTCGGGATGGGTGACCGCGACCCGGTCGGCCTCCAGACGCTCGTGGTGGGCGGCCGCGAGGTCCGCGTCGGCGAGGGTGGCGACGAGCTCTTCGGTTTCCTCGAGGAGCGGGTCGCTCGCGACCAGGCCCATCCAGGAGTGGGCCCGAACGTGATCGAGGGCCTCGCGGGCGGCACCTCCCACGAGGAGGTCCGCGGCGAGGACCCCGCTGTCGGCGACGACGCGGGTCGGGTCCGGCCGGTCGTCGCGCCCGGCGTCGTCGAAACGATCGCCGTCGGCTCCCTCAGCCATCGCTCCCCTCGCGCTCGCGGATCGCCTCCTGGATCCTCGCGGCGTCTACCTCGACGTCGGCCGCCCGCTCGAACAGCGCCGCCCAGCTATCCATACGGGTCGTGGGTGGGGCGGGCGAAAAAGCGTTCCGTCGATAGGGTGAAGGCGCCCCCCTGCCTCGGTTCGGGCGTGACCGACCTCGGCAAGGTAGACCGCGCGTTCTTTGAAGACCGGATCGCCCCGAAGTTGGGTGCCGACCGCGAGGACGTCCGCATCGGTCCGACCCACGGCATCGACTTCGGGTTGCTCTCGGTCGGCGGCCGCGCGGTCGCCGTCGCGACCGACCCGATCTCGATTCTCCCCGTGCTCGGGTTCGAACGCGCGACACGGTTCGCGCTCGACCTCGTGATCGCCGACGTCGCGGTGAGCGGCCTGGCGCCCTCGCATCTCTCGATCTCGTTTACCCTCCCGCCGGAGATGGACGACGAGGAGTTCGCGACCGTCTGGGAGACGGTAGACCGGGAGTGCCGGGAGATGGGGATCGCCGTCGCGACCGGCCACACCGCCCGCTACTCCGAGTGTTCGTACCCCTGGATCGGCGCGGCCACGGTGTTCGGCGTCGGTGACCCCGAGGAGCTGATCCGCCCCGACGGCGCCCGCCCCGGCGACCGCCTGCTGCTGACGACGGGTCCGGCCGCGGAGGCCGTCGGCGTGCTCGCGACGCTCTTTTCCGACCGGATCGATCTTCCCGACTCGGTTCTCTCGGCTGCTCGCGACCGTATCGAGGACGTCCACTGTGCCAGAGACGCCCTCGCGGCCGCCGCGGCAGGTCCGGTAAGCGCGATGCACGACGCCACGGAGGGCGGGATCGCGGGCGCGATGAACGAGATGGCGGCGGGCGCGGGCGTCCGCTTCGAGATCGATCGGGACGCCGTCGTGCTCCGGCCGGGCGTCGAGGAGGTCGCGGACCACTTCGACTTCGACCCCTGGGCGGCGACCTCCTGTGGCACCCTCCTGCTCGCGGTCGACCCTTCGGGGGTCGAGCGAGTCGTCGAGGCCCTCGAGGCCCGGGACACTGCCGTCGCCGAGATCGGCCGCGTCCAGGAGGGCGAGGGCGTCGTCGCCGACGGCGAGCGAGTCGCTCCCCCGGAGCGCGACCCCTCCTGGGCGGTGTACGCCGCGCTCGCGGCGGGGTCGTAGCCGCGTCGGTTCCCCGTCGGCGCGAGCGCGACCACCACTGACTTGTACAACCGGAGATTAGGGCAGCCATGCTCCCACCCCATCCCGACTCCCGACCGGTCGCGCTCACGATCGCCGGCAGCGACTCCGGCGGCGGCGCGGGGATCCAGGCCGACCTCGCCGCGATGGCGGGCCAGGAGGTCTACGGCACCTCCGTCGTCACAGCGATCACCGCCCAACACACCCGCGGCGTCGAGGGCTCGTTTCCGTTGCCCGCCGAGGAGGTCGCCGCCCAGCTTTCGGCCGTCCGCGACGACTTCGCGATCACCGGCGCGAAGACGGGGATGCTCGCGACGGCCGAGATCGTCGAGTCGGTCGCCGAGCGAGCGGGAGAGTTCGGGTTCCCGCTCGTCGTCGACCCCGTGATGGTCGCGAGCTCCGGCGACCGGCTGCTCGAGCCCGCGGCCGAACGCGCCTACGAGGAGTTGATCGCCGAGGCGGCGCTCGTCACGCCGAACGCCGACGAGGCCGAGGTTCTCACTGGTCGAACGATCACGAGTCCGGCGGACGCGCGTGCGGCCGGCGAGGACCTCCGCGACCTCGGCGCGGGGGCCGCTCTCGTCACCGGCGGCCACCTTCCCGGAGAGCGAATCTCGGACGTCCTCGTCGACGGCGAGGGCGCACGAACCATGGAGCATCCCCGGATCGACACGGACGCGACCCACGGCTCGGGCTGTGCGCTCTCGGCGGCGGTCGCCGCCCGGCTGGCGGCCGGCGACGACCTCCGGGCGGCCGTCGAGGCGGCCGTCGCCGCCCTCTCGCGGGCCGTCCGCTTTCACTACGACGTCGGAGGGGGGCCGGGCGCGGTCAACCACGCACTCGAACTCCGGAACGCGGCCGCGAGAGCCGACGTCGCGGAGGCGGTCGGTGCACTGGCCGAGCCGGACGGCGAGTGCGTCGCGGTCGCCGGCGCGACGCCGTATGCCGCGAACGTCGACGACGTCGCCGTCGCGGACGGCGCTCGACCCCGGTTCGGCCTCGAGACCGACGCCGCGAACGCGCTGCTCGCTGCCCGGGAGGAACGGCCCGACCTCCGCTTTGTGGCCATCGTCGGCGGGAGACGCGCGGCTCCCGCCCGGCCGGTCGTAGAGAGCGATACCGACCCCTCGGAGGGGCCGTTCGACCTCCCTGGCGACCGATCCCCGGTCGCGGTGGCCGGGGCCGAACGGACGGTCCTGTTCGCCGCCGATGCCGGGGAGCTCCGGCGGGCCGTCGCCGACCCCTCCGAGCGGTAGCGAGGGCCGGCGAACTCCCCTCCAGTCGAAGAAACATACGAATTCGATCTATATTTAAAAACAGTCATATAGGGCGGGGAAAACGTCGAAACGTGGGAACCGAGACCAGCGTTGGGGAGTCGTGGGACGTTCTCTCGCCCCGTCTTCTGCGCTCCACCGGAACGGACGAACGCCGGAAGCGTACGAACACGGATAGAGGGGGCGGGCAGCTTGTCGATTTGTTTCGCGAAACTCCCCGGGACCTCCCGGACCGTTGGACCGAGCCCCTCTATCGACCGTTCGACGATCACCACCGTTCGTGGTTGGTGTTGTCCTCACGACGTCTCGGATCCTCGGCGCCATGGACTCGGTTAATATATTAGAATAGGTGTGTTCGACGAGAAATAATATTTCTTTCACTAGGGCGCAGTCCTCCAGGGGGTCGTCTGGACGGGCGGCGATGGCGACGAAATCACCACCGGTCCCGACCTCTGGAGATTACACGCGTATGGGTGTCAGTCTCGGCCGGCGAGCTCCCGCATCAGGAGTGGGCGCCGCCCAGGCGTTCACGATGAGTGAACGACTACCGCGAGAGGAGGGCGTTCTCGACGGACTTCGCGGCGCTGGTCACCAGCCCCACGGCGTCCTCCTCCAGGCGCTTGCCCGACATGTGGTAGTCGCTGCCCGTGACGCTGATCGCGTCGATCGCCGTCCCCTCGCTCCCGATGATCGGGGAGGCGACACACTGGTGGCCCTTCCGGTACTCCTCGCGGTCGAAGGCGACCCGCCGGTCGCGGACCGAGCGGAGTTCGCGCTCGAGGTCGGCCCGGTCGGTGAGCGTCTTTTCGGTATAGGCCGGCAGGCTCGAGTCTGCGAGCAGGGCGCGTTTCTCGTCGGCCGGAAGATGTGCGAGGATGGCCTTCCCGCCCGCGGTCGCGTGTAGCGGGGCGACGTCGCCCTCCGCGATGTCTCCATCCTCGCTCCCGTCGGGTCTGATCCGGAGCGCGTAGATGCCCCTGTCGTCCTCGCGGGCGATGAAGTTCGCGACGTGGCCGGTGGTCTCGGCCAGGTCGGAGACGACCGGGCGGACGTGTTCGATCGGGAATCGCTCTCTGGCCTGGATCCCCAGGGAGAGAAACCGATTGCTCAGGTAGTAGCCGTCGCCCTCGCGGACGAGGTAGCCGAGGTCGGTGAGCGTGTGCACGTGTTTGGAGACCGCACCTTTCGAGAGGCCGACCTCCCGCCCGAGGGCACTGATCCCGAGGCCGGGCTCGTCGCGGATCGCCTCGACGATCCGGAAGCTGGTTTCGGTCGTCTTCACGCCGCGTCCCGTGTCGCTCATGTATGGGCGGTGGGCCCCGGCGAGCAAAAGCGTTCTCATACCGTGAACGGGAGTGGTTCGCGGACGGGCGGAGACGGGACGTGTACGGCCGATCGCCGGACGGCGGGAGGCGTCGCGTTTATGCCGGATCGGTCCGTCGGTCGGGTCATGAGTTCGGGCAACGCCGAGACGACCGGATCGAGCCGGATCGCCGACTACGAACTGTTCGAGGTCCCGCCACGGTGGCTGGTGCTCCGCCTCGAGACCGCCGACGGGGTCGTCGGCTGGGGCGAACCGATCGTCGAGGGCCGGGCCCACACCGTGCGAGCGGCCGTCGAGGAACTCCTCGAGAGCTACCTCCTCGGGGAGGACCCCGCCGACATCGAGGACCACTGGCAGACGATGTATCGCGGCGGGTTCTACCGGGGCGGGCCGGTCCTGATGAGCGCCATCGCCGGTATCGACCAGGCGCTGTGGGACATCAAGGGCAAGCGCTTCGGCGCGCCGATCCACGAGTTGCTCGGCGGGAAGGCCAGAGACCGGATTCGGGTCTACCAGTGGATCGGCGGCGATCGGCCCAGCGAGGTGGCCGACGAGGCCCGCCAGAAGGTCGAGAGCGGCTTCAGCGCGCTCAAGATGAACGCGACCTCGGAACTCCAGCGGGTGGACGACCCCGCGAGCGTCGCGGCCGCCGTCGACCGCCTCGCGGAGGTCCGCGAGGCCGTCGGTCCCGACGTCGACGTCGGCGTCGATTTCCACGGCCGGGTCACGAAGCCGATGGCCAAGCGCCTCGCGGCGGCTCTGGAACCGTACGAACCGATGTTCGTCGAGGAACCGGTCCTCCCCGAGCACAACGACGCGCTGGGGACGATCGCGGCCCACACGACGACCCCGATCGCGACCGGCGAGCGGATGTACTCGAGATGGGACTTCAAGGAAATCTTCGAGGACGGCAGCGTCGACGTCATCCAGCCCGATCTCTCCCACGCCGGCGGGATCACCGAAGTCAAGAAGATCGCCGCGATGGCCGAAGCCTACGACGTCGCCGTCGCGCCCCACTGTCCGCTGGGGCCGATCGCGCTGGCCTCGTGTCTCCAGGTCGACGCCTGCTCGCCGAACGCGCTCATCCAGGAACAGAGTTTGAACATCCACTACAACGAGACCAGTGACGTCCTCGACTACCTCGCGGACCCCTCCGTGTTCGACTACGAGGAGGGGTTCGTCCAGATTCCCGACGGACCCGGCCTCGGGATCGACGTCAACGAGGCGTACGTCCGCGAGCAAGCAGAGAAGACCGTCGACTGGCACAACCCCGTCTGGCGCCACGAGGACGGCAGCGTCGCCGAGTGGTGAGCGGTCAGTCCCGTGCGAACGGCCGGAGTTCGACGCCGAACTCGATCGATTCCGGGAGAACGCGGTAGGACTCGAGCGTCGCCGGGCCACAGCTTCCCGTCCCGAGCCCGCAGTGGGCGTGATCGATCGAGAGCGACACCTCCTCGCGGCGGGGAAGCTCGTGGGGGTGGGCCGCGGCCTCGAGTTCGGCGGTCGTGTAGCGATGAGCCGCGAGATTCAGGAGGTCGTCCCCCGAGACCGAGAGCCCGACGCCGCCGTCGTCGGTGACCGTCGCCCATCGGACGCCCGTCCGGTTGCCGTTCGCCTGGGGACGGACGTAGGGCGTGTGTAGCTCCTCGACCCGGTGCTCGTAGCGGCCGACGAGCGCCGCCTGCTTGCTGTCGGCGTAGGACTCGCCGGGGCCGCGGCCGTACCAGGCGACCCGGTCGAACTCTCCCGGAAGGACGAGGTCGAGGCCGACCCGCGGAAGCGAGGGGAGCCCCGAGAGATCGCCCTCCGGTTCGAGTCGCGTGTCGATCCCGACGCTCCCGTCCGCCGAGACGGTGTACACCTGTTCGACGGCGAACCCGTGGTCGAAGATCGGCGGCGCGAGCCGTCCCTCGACCGTGACCGCCACCTCGTCGTCCCGGGTGGCGTACTCGACGTCGTCGGCCCGGAAGCCGAGTTCGTCCATGCCGTACTCGCGCCAGAGCTGTGCGAACCCCACCGTTCGGACCTCGGTCTCCGAGAGGCGACCCTCGTCGCGGGCGATCTCGGACATCCGCGAGAGGAACGTCCGCGAGAGCGGGAGGCCCCCGTCGTTGTCGGTCGGCGCCCGCCAGAGGCCGAGTTCGGGCCCCGAGGCGAGCAGCTCCCGGCCCCGGTAGGTCAGCGAGTCGATGATTCCCCGAGTCTCGTCGAACGCGACCTCGACGTGGGCGTTCGAGACGACGATGCCGTCGTCGGTCCGGTCACACGAGAGCGGCGCCGACTCCGCGGACGGCGGCGATCCGGGGGAGCCGCCCAGTTCGAACTGGCCGGTCGCGACGGTGTGGCCGGCGGGGGCAAAGCGAGTCCACTTGCCAAGTTCGACCTCGACCGTCAGCAGGCGTTCGGCGTCCTCGGAGAGCGCATCGGGATCAACCGGGAGCTCGACGGCGGCGCACTCGCCCGGGTCCGGGTCGGGGAGCTCCAGGGAGCCGCTCTCGACGGCCCGGCCGTCGGCCTCGAGACGCCAGGTCGCCCGGAGGTCCGAAAGCGAGCGGAAGTCGTAGCGGTTCTCGACGGTCAACTCGCCCGCCTCGGGGCCCGCCGAGAGGGCGACCGGCTCGACGACCTTCTTGTGTTCGACCAGCCCGGGGGAGGGTTCGCGGTCGGGGAGGACGAGCCCGTTGATGTTGAAGTTCCTGTCGTTCGGTTCGTCGCCGAAGTCCCCGCCGTAGGCGAAGAACTCCGGGCCGTCCGCGCCCGTCGCGTCGGCCGCGCGGGCGACGACCGCCCCCTCATCGGTCTCGACGGCCCGAATCCCCTGGTCGATCCAGTCCCAGACGAACCCGCCCTGGATGCGGTCGTTCGCCTCGAACAGTTCCCAGTACTCCGCGAGGTTTCCGGGGCCGTTGCCCATCGCATGGGCGTACTCACAGAGGATCACCGGGTGATCGTATTCGGCCTCGCTCGCCCACGCCTCGAGCTGTTCCCAGGGCGGGTACATCGGGCCGACGACGTCCGAGACCTCCTGGTCCTCGTCGGGTTCGTAGTGGATGGGGCGCGTCGGATCTCGTTCTCGCGTTTCCTCGGCCATCGCGACGTGGTTCGAGCCGAAGTCGGACTCGTTGCCGAGCGACCAGAGGATCACGCTCGGGTGGTTCTTGTCGCGTTCGACCATCCGGACCATCCGGTCTACGTAGGCGTCCGTCCACGCGGGATCGTCGCTCGGGTGGGGCGTTTCGGGGGCGAACTCCATCCCGTGGCACTCGAGGTCGGTCTCGTCGACGACGTAGAGGCCGTACTCGTCACAGAGGTCGTAAAACCGGGTGTCGTTGGGGTAGTGGGCGGTCCGGACGGCGTTGACGTTGTGACGCTTCATCATCTCGACGTCCTCGCGCATCCGTTCGAGGGGGACGTGGCGCCCGCGGTCGGGGTCGAAGTCGTGGCGGTTCACCCCCCGGATCGTGACGGCCTCGCCGTTGACAAGCAGGTGGCCGTCCGCGATCTCGACCTCACGGAAACCGAGGGTCTCGGCGACGACCGTCCCGCCGGGAACCGAGAGGACGAGCGCGTACAGCGCCGGGGTCTCGGCGGTCCACTGCTCCGGCTCCTCGACGGTCGTCTCGACCGTCGCCGACGCGGTCTCCCCTGGAGCGACGTCCACGCTCCGCTCGAACTCCGCCACCGTTTCCCCCTCCGGGTCCAGCAGCATCGCCTCCACGGCCGTCTCGGTCGCGGCGCCGCCCGCGTTGGTCACGTCGACGGTCGCCCGGAACCGACCGTCCTCGTACTCGTCGTCGAGTTCCGCGCGGACGTCGACGTCCGAGACGTGGCTCTCGGGGAGGGCGTAGGCGTAGACGTCCCGGAAGATCCCGCTGAGCCACCACATGTCCTGGTCCTCGAGGTAGCTCCCGTTCGACCACTTGTAGACCCGGACGGCGACCGTGTTCTCGCCCGGTTCGACGTGGTCGGTGACGTCGAACTCCGCGGGGAGGCGCGCGCCCTCGCTGTAGCCGACCCGCTGCCCGTTGACCGAGAGGTGAAACGCCGAGTCGACGCCCGCAAAGCGAAGCCGGACCTGCCGACCGTCCCACTCTCCGTCGACCCGGAACGTCCGCCGGTAGGTGGCCGTCGGGTTCTCGGTCGGGACCCGCGGCGGATCGACCGGGAACGGGTAGACGACGTTCGTGTAGTGGGGCGTGCCGTAGCCGGCGAGTTGCCAGTTCAGGGGTACCTCGATGTCGTCCCAGCCCTCCGTATCGAAGTCGGGGTCGGCAGCTCCCTCGGGCGCCTCGGATGGCGTGGGCGCGAGATCGAACTTCCAGGTCCCGTTCAGGGAGGTGATCCAGAGCGAGTCGGCCCGCTCGCCGGCCAGGGCCGTCCCGCAGTCAGGGTAAGGGAGGACGTCGGCGTGCGGTTCGAGTCGGTTTCGGCCGACCGTCTCCGGATCGATCCAGTCGTCCATGCCGGATGGGACGAGCCCGCGATGTTTACTCTTTCGGACGCCTGCAACCCGGGGCGACGACCTCCCGCGGCGGCCCTGCGAACTCGACCGGTCTCCTCCACGAGCGCCTCCGGAGGAACGGAAGGGCTCCGTGGGCTTTCCCGTCCGTGTGGTGTGAACGCACGAATCCAAATGTTAATATACCCAAGATCCAATGTGGGAGTGAACATCCATGTCAGGGTCTACTGGTCCTAGTGCGCGCCGTCGACAGCTACTGCGGTCGCTCGGTATCGCCGGCGCCGCCGGCCTCGCCGGCTGTGTCAGCTTCGGGGGCGACGGCGGAAACGGCAACGGTGGAAACGGAAACGGGGGTAACGGGAACGGAAATGGTGGTAACGGTAATGGCGGAAACGGAACTGGCGGAAACGGCAACGGCAACAGCAGCGGAAACGGCAACGAGAGCGGAAACGAAAGCACGAGCGGCGGCTCCGGCGGAGAGATGGCGGACTCCTCCCAGGGGTGGGGCTGGAACATCGCGGCCCAGTCGCTCCAGGACGCCGCCGAGACCTACAACGAGGAGAACGGCACCTCCGTCGAGGTCGAGGAACTCGGGGGCGACGCGTGGGAACAGCGTTTCCAGACCGCGATCACGAGCGGCGAGGGCGCGCCCGACTTCTCGGTCGTCCAGAACTACGACGTGACCAACTACGCGAGCATCGACGGCCTCATGGACCTCACCGACCGGATCGACGAGGCGGGGATCCGAGAGGACATCGTCGAGGGCAAGTGGCAGACGGTCAACTACGACGGTGCCGACTACGCGATCCCGTGGGACATCGGCCCGACCGGCGTCTTCTACAAGCGCGACCGGTACGAGGAGGCCGGCATTGATGTCGACTCGATCGAGACCTGGGACGACTTCATCGAGGCCGGAGGGCAGCTTCCCGACGATGTCTCGATGATCAACCTCCCGCCCCAGGACATGTCGAGCCTGTGGCGCATGCTGCTCCGTCAACTGGGCGGCCAGGCGTTCACCGAAGAGGGCGCCGTCAGCGTCAACAGCGAGGAGAGCGTCCAGGTGGCACAGCTCATCCAGGACATGAGCGACGCCGGGATCACGACGCGGATCGAGACGTGGTCGGGCGGCTGGTTCACCGCGTTTTCCGAGGGGACGCTCGCCTCGGTCGCGACCGCGGCGTGGATGGACGGAACCCTCCGGGCCGAACTGCCGGATACGGAGGGCAACTGGGGCGTCTACAAACTCCCCGCGTTCGAGGAGGGAGGCACCCGCGCGTCGAACCGCGGTGGCTCGAACATGGCGATCCCGTCCCAGATCGAGGAGGAGGCGGCGATCAACCGCGCGGCCGACTACTGCATGTGGGCGATGTCGACCCCCGAGGTCCAGAACACGATGCTCGAGGACTACGGGCTCTTCCCGTCGCTGACGTCGGCGTACGACGCCGACATCTACGACGAGGAACTCGACTTCTACGGCGGCCAGCCGGTGTTCCGGCTGTTCGCGGACGTCGCCGAGGAGATCGAACCCTACCGCTACACTACCGACACCCCGGAGGTCCAGGACGCCATCGAGACCGAACTCGGGAACATGCTCGACGGGAACAAATCGCCCGAGGAAGCCGTCACCGACGCCGCCGAGACCGTCGCAGACCGGACCGATCGCGATCTGGCCTCGGAGTAATCGAGGCTTTCACGTACCGTCGAGTTTCATGATCCCACAGCGCATGAGCGAACGACCCACGTCCGCACATGGACGTCTGCCACGCCCGTCGATTCGACCGGGCGCAGCGGGCGTTCGAGCGAGCGTCCGGAACCGCCGCCCGGACGGAACCGACCCCGACGCCCCCCCAGTCCGGCCGCGAGCGACCCCCGGGAAGGCGTCGGACGACCGAGCAGATTGGGGGCCATAGCCCGATGGTCCTCGCTGCCATCCAGTCTCGTATCCGGTCGTCGGCTGCCTACAAGCAGGTGTCCGACGGCGTCCGCTACACCCGCCAGGACGTCTCTCGGATCGTCCCGGAGATTCCCGGCCTTCCCTACGCCTACATCTCGCCGTTTTTCATCCTCTTCGGGGTCTTCCTGCTGTTCCCGACGGCGTACACGCTGTATCTCTCCTTTTTCGACTACGTCGGCGTCTCCAACGAGGTCCTGTTGACGGTGACGATGGGGCCAATGGAAGTGTCGCTCCCGCGGATCGCGAACCTCGAGTTCGTCGGTCTTTCGCACTACGAACGCCTGATCTTCAGGGACTCGCTGTTCCACCGGTCGCTGCTCAATACGACGTTCATCTTCGTCGTCCAGGTGCCGTTGATGGTGATCCTGGGACTGGCGACCGCGCTCGTCCTCGACGCGAAGTTCATCCGAGCGAAGGGTCTGTTCCGGACGCTGATCGCGCTGCCGGTTGCGACGGGACTGGTCGCGTACTCGACGATCTTCCTGTTGTTGTTCAACGGCGAGGTCGGGCTGATCAACTACGTCCTCGAGAGCGTCGGGCTGACGGCGATCCCGTGGCTCGGCGACGGTTTCTGGGCGCGGATCACGCTCGTGATCGCCGTCACGTGGCGCTGGCTCGGCTACAACATGATCATCCTGCTGGCGGGCCTCCAGACCGTGCCCCAGCAGCTGTACGAGGCCGCCGAGATCGACGGCGCCTCCCGGTGGGAGAAGTTCCGGTTCGTCACGCTCCCACAGATCCGTCCCGTCCTGCTGTTCGTCGTCGTCTCCTCGACGATCGGCACCTTCCAGATCTTCGCCGAGCCGTACGTCATCACCGGCGGCGGCCCCTCGAACGCGACGATCACCGTCGTCCAGTACATCTACAACCAGGCGTTCCTCCAACTCAACCTCGGCTACGCCAGCGCGGTGTCGGTTCTCCTCGTCGTAATCGTGAGCATCATGTCAATCATTCAGATCCAGTACGGCGGTGGTGACTCGTAATGCGATCGGATACCAAAAAAGAGGGCCTCTGGAAGTTCGGTGCCTACATCTTCCTGTTGACGATCACCGTCCTCGTGATGATTCCCCTCTACTGGATGATCGTCGCGGCGACGATCCCCCAGTCGGAGTTCTTCACGTGGCCCCCGCGGCTGATCCCCGGCACGCAGTGGCTCGCGAACTTCGAGGCGCTCCAGGAGAACGTCAACTTCCTCAGGAGCATGGGCAACAGCGTCATCATCGCCGTGTCCTACACCGCGCTGTCGCTCGTGCTCTGTTCGATGGCGGGCTTTGCGTTCGCCAAGTACGAGTTCCGGTTCAAGGAGCCGCTGTTTTACTTCATCCTCGCGACGCTCGTCTTACCGATCCAGTTGCTGATCATCCCGCTGTTCTTGCTCATGGTCCAGATCGGGTGGACGAACTCGTATCTCGCGGTGATCCTGCCGTGGGCGGCGAACCCGCTGGGGATCTTCCTAATGCGCCAGAACATGAAGGCGATCCCCGACTCGCTGCTCGAGTCCGCTCGCATGGACGGCGCGACGGAGTTCCAGTTGTATTATAAGATCGCGCTGCCGACGATGCTGCCGTCGCTGGCGGCGCTGGCGATCATCCTCTTTCTCAATCAGTGGCAGGCGTTTCTCTACCCGCTGGTGATCCTCCAGGACCCACAGATGTACACGATTCCGCTCGCGCTGGCCGACCTCGTCGGCCAACAGCGGGTCTACTTCGACCAGATCATGGTCGCGACGTCGCTGGCGGTGACGCCCATCTTCATCGTGTTCCTCACGATGCAACAGTACTTCATCAAGGGGATCCTCTCGGGATCCGTCAAACAGTAAGATACTCACCATGGCAACAATCGACATCACGAATCTGCGAAAGGAGTTCGGTGACGGAAACGAGCGGATCGTCGCGGTCGAGGACTTCGACCTGACGATCAAGGACGGCGAGTTCCTCGTCTTCGTCGGCCCGTCGGGCTGTGGGAAGACGACGACCCTGCGATGTATCGCGGGGCTCGAAGACGTCACGGAGGGAACGATCACGTTCGACGGCGAGGACGTGACCGACCGGCGCGCCAGGGATCGGGACGTGGCGATGGTGTTCCAGAACTACGCGCTGTACCCCCACATGACCGTGCGAAAGAACATCGGGTTCCCGCTGCGGCTCTCGACGAAGAAGTCGACCGACGAGATCGACGACGAGGTCGAGGCGATCGCCTCCATGCTCGGTATCGAGACGCTGCTCGACCAGAAACCGCGGGAGCTCTCGGGGGGCCAACAACAGCGGGTCGCCCTCGGCCGGGCGATCATCCGGGATCCCCAGCTGTTCCTGATGGACGAGCCGCTGTCGAACCTGGACGCGAAACTCCGGTCGACGATGCGCACCGAACTCCAGGAGCTCCAGAGCGAACTCGGCGTAACGACCGCCTACGTCACTCACGACCAGACCGAAGCGATGGCGATGGGCGACCGGATCGCGGTGATGAACGACGGGGAGCTCCAGCAGGTCGGCACCGCAAGCGAGGTCTATCGGGCGCCAGAAAACGAGTTCGTCGCGGGTTTCATCGGCAGCCCGAGCATCAATCTCCTTACGGCAGACGTCGACGGCGGAACCCTCCGCGGACCGGGCGGATTCACCTACGAGTTGGAGGATACCTCGCTGGTCGAGGGCCGCGATCGGGTCCGCGTCGGGATCCGCCCGGAGGACCTGGAACTCGACCCCGACGGGGGCATGCCAAGCGAGGTCACGGTTGTCGAGGAGATGGGTAACGAGAACTTCCTCTACGGGGTGATGGGCGATATCGACATCACCGCCCGGATCGAGAGCGTGATCCATCCCGAGGCGGGCAAGACGGTCACGTTCGGGTTCGCCGAGGAGGACCTCTACCTCTTCGACGCGGAGACGACCGAGGCGGTAAAGACGAAAACCGGGGAGACCGACGTCGACTACGACCAGTACGTCCAGCCGAGTCACTGACGACCCCTCCTTTCTTCGGGCGACCACCACGTCCGCGCCCAGGTCCGCTCGGAGTCGGTCGACCTGCTCGTCCTCGAGCGCTCGCTGTCGGGGACCAACGCCGACGACTGGCTGGACCGCCAGCCGGTCCTCGACGAGGAGTCCACGATCGAGACGGGGGAGACTGTTCGAGAAGTGTGACGTTCGAAATCGTAGTTTTGAACTGATACTCGAGACCGTCCCTCTCGACCGGTCGTGACGATGCTTCTGGATCGACGCTGGGAAGCTGGGAAAGAGAGCGAAGAACGGGATTTTGACGCACACGACGCGATCCGCTCGTGTTCTGATCGAATCGAAAGGGGCTGACGGGCGGATCGGGGACCATCGAATTATAGAAAAAGATTTATGAAATCCAAAATGGTTAGTTGTGGGCGGAAGTTCCGGGGGGAGGCCGTGGCCAAGGGCTTTTTGACTCGCCGCGGTCTGGTGGCGCCATGGTCGAGAGTCCGTTCGAGACGACGGTTCGCGTCGGTCGGGTCGAGCGCGCGGAGGCGTTCCCCGAGACCGACAAGCCGGAGATGGTGAAGCTGTGGATCGATCTGGGCGAGGAAACCGTCCAGTCGGCCGCCCAGTTGGGGTACCGTCACGATCCCGAAGCACTGCCGGGTCGGCAGGTGATCTGTGCGACCGACCTGGGCACCGTTCCGATCGCGGGATTCGACTCGGAGGCACTGACCCTTGGCGTCCCCGACGAGGAGGGCCACCCGGTGCTCGTGACGCCCGACGAGGACGTCCCGCTCGGGGGATCGCTCTACTGAACCCGCAGGTCTTTAGCGGTGGGCCGAGTGCCTTCGGGTATGCCAGAGGCGACGGGGATCGTCGGGGAGTTCCTCTCTCTCCGGGAGGAGGCCGACGCCGACCTGCTCGCGATGCAGTGTGGGGACTTCTACGAGTTCTTCGCCGAGGACGCCGAACTCGTCGCCGAGGAACTCGACTTGAAGGTCTCCCAGAAGTCCTCCCATGGCTCGTCGTACCCGATGGCGGGCGTCCCCGTCGACGACCTCACGCCGTATCTGAAGGCGCTGGTCGAACGCGGCTACCGCGTCGCGGTCGCGGACCAGTACGACACCGACGACGGCGGCCACGCCCGCGAGGTCGTCCGCGTGGTGACGCCGGGGACCCTCCTCGAGACGAGCGACGCCGACGCCCAGTACCTCGCGGCGGTCGTCGCCGGCGAGGGGTACGGCCTCGCCTTCGCCGACGTCACCACCGGCCGGTTTCTCGTCGCCGACGCCGAGGATCGGGGAGAAGCCCTCACCGAACTCTACCGGTTCTCGCCGGTCGAGACCCTCCCCGGCCCCGAGGTCAGGACCGACGACGACCTCCTCTCGGAGCTGGACGGGACGCTCACCCTCCACGAAACGGAGGCATTCGCGCCCAAACGCGCCGCCCACGCCGTCGGTGAGCAGTTCGGCCGGGAGACGGTCGATCGCCTCGACGTCTCCCGGGAAGCGATCGCGGCTGCCGGCGCGGTCCTCGCGTACGTCGAGGAAACCGGCGCGGGCGTGCTGGCGTCGATGACCCGGATCGGTGCCCACCACGGCGACGACCACGTCACCCTCGACGCGACCACCCAGCGAAACCTCGAACTCACCGAGACGATGCACGGAGAGAGCGAGGGCTCGCTGTTTTCGACGATCGACCACACCGAGACGAGTGCGGGCGGCCGGTTGTTAAAGGAGTGGCTCTGTCGTCCCCGCCGGTCGCCTGCGCTGTTGGAGGAGCGTCTCGCCTGCGTCGAGGGGCTCTCGACGGCGGCGATGGCCCGCGAGGAGCTCCGCGACCGACTGGGCGAGGCCTACGACCTGGAGCGGCTGGCCTCGCGGGCGACCCACGGTAGCGCCGACGCCCGGGATCTGGTGGCCGTTCAGGAGACCCTCGCCGTCCTCCCCGCGGTCGCCGACGTCGTTTCGTCGACCCCCGATCTCGCCGACTCGCCCCTCACAGACCGCCTCGAGGAACCCGATCGAGAGGCCGCCGGCGCGTTGTGCCGGGAACTCGAGGAAGCCATCGCCGAGGACCCGCCCTCGACGGTGACCCAGGGCGAACTCCTCCGGCGGGGATACGACCCCGACCTGGACGAGGTGATCGAGCGACACGAGGCGGTCCAGGCGTGGTTCGACGGGTTAGCCGACCGCGAGAAGCGCCGCCACGGCCTTTCGCACGTGACCGTCGACCGCAACACGACCGACGGCTACTACGTCCAGGTCGGGAAGTCGGCGGCCGACGGCGTTCCCGAGGAGTACGACGAGATCAAGACGCTGAAGAACTCGAAGCGGTTCACGACCGACGAGCTAGAGGAGAAAGAGCGGGAACTGCTCGGATTGGAAGAGCAGCGGGGGGAGCTCGAGTACGACCTCTTCGCCGAACTGCGCGACCGGGTGGGCGAACGCGCCGAACTCCTCCAGGACGTCGGCCGAACCCTGGCGGAGGTGGACGTTCTCGCCGGGCTCGCGACCCACGCCGCCGAGAACCGCTGGATCCGGCCCGACCTGCACGCCGGCGAGGGCCTGTCGATCCAGGCAGGTAGGCATCCGGTCGTCGAGGGCACCACCGAGTTCGTGCCCAACGACGTCGCCTTAGACGACGACCGGCGCTTCCTGATCGTCACCGGGCCGAACATGTCCGGGAAGTCGACGTACATGCGCCAGGTCGCCTGCATCGTCCTCCTGGCCCAGATCGGCAGCTTCGTCCCCGCCCGCGAGGCCGAAATCGGGCTCGTCGACGGCATCTTCACCCGGGTCGGGGCGCTCGACGAACTCGCGGGCGGGCGCTCGACGTTCATGGTCGAGATGAGCGAACTCTCGAACATCCTCCATTCGGCGACCGAGGACTCGCTGGTGATCCTGGACGAGGTCGGCCGCGGGACGGCGACCTACGACGGGATCTCGATCGCGTGGGCCGCGACCGAGTATCTGCACAACGAGGTCGGCGCGAAGACGCTCTTTGCGACCCACTACCACGAACTGACGGGGCTGGCCGACCACCTCCCGCGGGTCGGCAACGTCCACGTCGCCGCCGAGGAGCGAGAGGGCGAGGTCACCTTCCTCCGGACGATCCGCGAGGGTCCCACGGACCGATCCTACGGCATCCATGTCGCCGACCTCGCGGGGGTGCCCGGTCCGGTCGTCTCGCGCTCCCGGGAGGTCCTCGACCGCCTGCGCGATGAGAAGGCGATCGAGGCCAGGGGCGGGGGAGACGACGAGCCGGTCCAGACCGTCTTCGACGTCGGCAGCGGGAGCTTTCGTGGCCCCGCGAACGCCGACGGCGGCGAGCGACCCGCTGAGTCGCGATCCTCGCCGGAGTCGTCCGACGGCGGCGAGTCCACGGAGGGTCTCGATCCCGACGCGAAACGGGTGCTCGAGGACCTCGAGGGGATCGACGTAGCGGAGACGGCGCCGATCGAACTGCTCTCGAAGGTCAGCGAGTGGCAGCGGACCCTCGAGGACCGGTAGGCAGCGACGGCGTGTGGCGTGGCGGCCGGATCCGCCCCACCCGTCTCTGGAATCGGGGAACCGCTCCGAGTGCGTCTCGCGGAGGTCGGTCCACAGAATCCCTTATTGCCGGCCAGTGTGAACCATACTCATGTTAGAGAGGGACGACCGGGGCCGGCTGCACGTCCCGCGGTATCGGGTGGGCTGTTATTACGGCCGGATGGAGGACTGCTGTTGGGCGTGTATGCTCCGACTCCTGCTGGCCGTACTCCTCGCGTGCAGCCGATGGATGGTCGGGATGGCGTGGTACCGACACTACTCCCGAGTGGGGGTTATGGGTTTTTGGTCGCCGGCGGCGTAGCCGGGCCATGCGATCTCGTCTCGCCACCGTCGTCGCCGCCACCACCGGGACCCTCCTCGCCGGCTGGATCGGCTGGGGCGTCTACAGCGCCAAGACGACCGAACGCGTTCCCTACGACGTCCTCGAGTCGGGCGACGGATTCGAACTCCGGCGTTACCCCGAAACCGTACTGGTCGAGACGACGGACGACGACGGAACCGACGCGTTTCGGCGTCTGTTCCGGTACATCGACGGCGAGAACGCCGCGAGCGATGAAGTTGCGATGACCGCGCCGGTGCGAACGGGCAGGGGAGAGGGCGAGTCGGTGGCGATGACGGCACCCGTCCGAACCGCCGACCGGGGCGACGGGCCGGTCACGATGGCGTTCTACCTTCCGCCGTCGTACTCGAAGACGTCGGCCCCGGTTCCGACGGATCCGGACGTTCGGCTCGTCGTCGAGCCGCCGCGGACGGTCGCCGTCCGTCGGTTCTCCTGGCTCGCGACCGACCGGCGCGTCGAGGCGCGGCGCCGGGCGCTGGTCGCGGCCGTCGCCGAGCGCGGTCTCGAGGTTCGGGGGGAGCCGGCCCTGTTGCAGTACAACGACCCGTGGACGCCGCCGTTCATGCGTCGAAACGAGGTCGCGGTGACGGTCGGGTAGGGGGAACCGACCCCGCCCGGTTCCGATCGTCCGTCGGGAGCGGAGGGCAACGCCGGTCCCGGGAGATCACCGGCCCGCGCCACCGGGGGACACTTGTGGCGGGAGGTCGTAGCCCCGCCGATCAGATGAGCGACGAGACGGAGCCCGGAGGGGAGGCGGAGTCCGGAGAGGGGACGGCGGACGAGGCGGGGACCGAGATCCGCCGGCTCGACGACGACACCGTCGCCCGGATCGCCGCCGGCGAGGTCGTCGAGCGGCCCGCGAGCGCGGTGAAAGAGCTCGTCGAGAACGCTCTCGACGCCGGCGCCTCGCGTCTCTCGGTCGCGGTCTCGGAAGGGGGGACCGAGTCGATCCGGGTCTCCGACGACGGCCGCGGGATGACCGAAGCCGACGTCCGCGCGGCCGTCCGCGAGCACACGACCAGCAAGATCGGCGACGTCACCGACCTCGATTCGGGGGTTTCGACACTCGGGTTTCGGGGCGAGGCCTTACACACGATCGGCTCCGTCTCCCGGCTCCGGATCGAGACGAAAGCGCGGGGCACGGAGGGTGCGGGCACCGAACTCGTCTCCGAGGGCGGCGAGGTCCGCTCCGTCGAGCCGACGGGCTGTCCCGAGGGCACTGCGGTGACCGTCGAGGACCTCTTTTTTAACACGCCAGCCCGCCGGAAGTTCCTGAAGGCGACCGCGACGGAGTTCGCCCACGTCAACCGCGTGGTCACCCGCTACGCGCTCGCGAACCCCGACGTCGCCGTCTCTCTGACCCACGACGGCCGCGAAGTCTTTTCGACGACCGGCCAGGGCGACCTCCAGGCGGCGGTGCTGTCGGTGTACGGTCGCGAGGTCGCGAGCGCGATGATCCCCGTCGAGAGCGAGGGAGAAGAGCTTCCCGCAGGCCCCCTCGAGTCGGTTTCCGGACTCGTCTCTCACCCCGAGACCAACCGCTCCTCGCGGGAGTACCTCGCGACGTACGTCAACGGCCGCGCGGTCACCTCCCCTGCGATCCGCGAGGGGATCATGGGCGCCTACGAGGGTCAACTCGGCGATCGCTACCCATTCGTCGTCCTCTTTCTATCGGTGCCCGGCGACGCGGTGGACGTCAACGTCCACCCCCGCAAGCGCGAGGTCCGCTTCGACGACGACGACGCCGTCCGCCGGAGCGTCGACTCGGCCGTCGAGGCGGCGCTGCTCGACCACGGCTTGCTGCGCTCGACCGCCCCCCGTGGTCGGTCCGCTCCCGAGCAAACGAGCGTCTCCCCATCGAGCAGTCGGCCGGATTCCGACCGGGAACCCGGATCGGCGCAGACGGAGGGGGCGGATGATGCCGAGGTCGCCGAGTCCGCCCGCGCCGGTACAGCCCGCAAGGGCCACCGAGCGCGCGATTCCGGGACGGATTCGGCAGGCGACGCCGCGACCGCCGCCGCGACTGATGCCGCCAGCGCGGACGAAACCGACGCTGGCGAAGCCCCCCAGGACCCTGTCAGCACTCGATCACCGCCGGACCGAACGTCGGCGCCGCCCGACGAAGACGCCCCGCCGGCGCCGTCCGGAAGCGAACCCGCCGACGCTTCGAGCGACCCGGGCCCCTCGCCGGCGCGAGCGTTCGAAGCCGGCGAACAGCGGACTCTCGGCGGAGAGGCCGCGAGCACGGACCGGGAGTTCGATTCCCTGCCCTCGCTGCGGGTGCTCGGCCAGCTCGAGGACACCTATCTCGTCTGTGAGGGCGAGGACGGGCTCGTCCTGATCGACCAGCACGCCGCAGACGAGCGGGTCCACTACGAGCGCCTCCGGGAGGAGTTCGCGGACGACCCGGCCGCACAGACCCTCGCCTCGCCCGTGGAACTCGAGGTGACCGCCGCCGAAGCCGAAGCGTTTTCGGGCTACCGGGAGGCGCTCTCGCGGCTGGGTTTTCACGCGGACCGAACCGGCGACCACACCGTGTCGGTGACGACCGTCCCCGCCGTCGTCGGGGAGGTCATGGCGCCCGAGGGGCTCCGGAACGTCCTCGACTCGGTCGTCGCCGGCGACCGTGAGGCGGGCGCCGAAACCGTAGACGCCCTCGCGGACGACTTCCTCGCGGATCTCGCCTGCCATCCCGCGATCAAAGGCAACACCTCGCTGCGGGAGGGCTCCGTCGTTGATCTCCTCTCGGCGCTCGACGACTGCACCAACCCCTACGCCTGCCCGCACGGCCGGCCGGTGATCATCTCGATCGACGGCGACGAGATCGGTGAGCGATTCGAACGGGACTACCCGGGCCACGCCTGACCGTGCGGGAACTCGACGGATCGGGCGGCGGCGGCCAGTTCCTCCGGACTGCCCTCGCCGTCGCCGCCCTCGAGGGCGAGCCCGTTCGGATCGAACAGGTCCGGGGCGGACGCGACGACCCCGGACTGAAGGCCCAACACCTCGCCGTCCTCGAGACGCTGTCGGCGATCACGGGCGCCGACCGCGAGGGGGCGGAACTCGGCGCGGGGACGGTCGCGTTCGATCCCGGCCCCGTCTCGGGCGGGGAGTATGCGGTCGAGATCGGGACCGCCGGGAGCCTGACACTGCTGTTCGACGCCCTCCTCCCGCTGGCGGTCGCTCTCGAAGAACCCCTCTCCGTGACCGCGACCGGCGGCACCGACGTCGCGTGGTCGCCGCCGATGGACTACCAGCGGCACGTGAAACTGCCGCTGCTCCGGGCGTTCGGGCTCGCGGCGACCGTCGAGGTCGATCGCCGGGGGTTCTACCCTGCAGGAGGCGGCCGGGTGACCCTCCACCTGTTTCCCTCGGCGCTCGAGCCGATCGCCCTCGACGGGAGCGCGACCGACGGCGCGAACCCGGGAGGCATCGACTCGGTTCGGATCCACTCGACGGAGGCCGCCGCCCTCGCCGACAGCGACGTCGCGAAACGCCAGGCCGGAGCAGCGACGGAACGGCTGGACCGGGCGATCGACGAGCGCGTCGAGACGACCGCGGAGAGCCCGGGACCGGGGTCGGCGATCGTGGTCGTGCTCGCCGACGGCGGGCTCCCGCGGGCGGGCTTTACCGCGCTGGGCGAACCCGGGAAGCTCGCCGAGCGCGTCGGCGAGGCGGCCGCCGACGGGGCGAACCGCTTTCTCGAGCGCGACGCCGAGGACGGACCGCCGGCGGTCGACCCCCGCCTGGCCGATCAGCTCCTCCCCACCCTCGCGCTCGCCGGCGGGCGCTACCGGACGCCGGCGGTCACCGACCACCTCGAATCGGCCGCCGGACTGCTCGCGGATCTCGGGTACGATGTCTCGGTCTCGATCGACGCCGGCGGCGCGGTGGTCTCGGGGGCGGACGATAAGCCTGGGGACCGACCGCGAGGGGACGACTTATAGCACGCCCGGTCGTCCGATCCCGTATGAACGACCGCGACCCGATCCGGCGGGCCGACGGGATCGGACGGGAGGCCACGAGGCGGGACCGATGACCGACCTCGTCACCTTCGGCGAGACGATGCTCCGGCTCTCGCCGCCGGACAACGAGCGCATCGAGTCCACCGACGAGTTCGAGGTGCGTGCGGCGGGCGCCGAGAGCAACGTCGCCGTCGCCGCCTCCCGGCTGGGCGCCGAGGCGACCTGGACCTCGAAACTGCCCGACTCGCCGCTGGGACGGCGGGTCGTCGGCGAACTCAATCAGTACGGGATCGGGACCGACGTGATCCTCGGGGAGGGCCGCCAGGGCACCTACTACCTCGAGCACGCCGGCAAGCCCCGCGGGACGAACGTCGTCTACGACCGGGCGGACGCGGCGGTGACGACCGCCCGTGCCGAGGAGTTCGACCACGACCTGATCGGCGAGGCGGACTGTTTCTTCACGACGGGGATCACGCCCGCGCTCTCGCCGACGCTCCGGGAGACGACCGGCAAACTGCTCCAGGCCGCAAAGCGCGCGGGGACGGCGACGGCCTTCGACTTCAACTACCGGGGGAAGCTCTGGTCGGAGGCGGAGGCCGAGGAGACGCTGACCGCGCTGTTCGGCGGGATCGACCTCCTCGTGATCGCCGCCCGGGACGCCCGGGAGGTGCTCGGCTACGAGGGTGACCCCCGCCAGATCGCCCACAAGTTGGGCTCGGCCTACGAGTTCGACACGGTCGTCGTCACTCGCGGCGCGCGGGGCGCGCTGGCCTGGCACGACAGCGTCGTCCACGACCACGACGCCTACGAGACCGATACCGTGGACCCGATCGGCACCGGCGACGCCTTCACCGGCGCCTTCCTCGCCCGCCGGCTCGCCGGCGACGACGTTCCGACCGCTCTCGAGTACGGCGCCGCGACCGCCGCGCTCAAGCGGACGATTCCGGGGGATATCGCCCTGGTCACCCGCGAGGAGGTCGAGGCGGTCATCGCCGACGAGAGCGGGGAGATATCCCGATAGGGGGGTCGCTCGAGGACGGCACACGGACCCCGAAACGCTATCCGGCAGTCCGCCGTACCGCCGCCCATGTCTCTCCACGTCGCGATCGTCGGCGCCTACGGCAGCGCCGGGGTCGCCGCCGCCGACGAGCTGGTAGACCGCGCGGACGACGGCGGGATCGACGACCTCGAGCTGACGCTGATCGACGACGGCGATCCCGGCGGCGGGCTCTGCATCCTCAGGGGCTGTATGCCATCCAAGGACGTCCTCTCGGCGGCCGAGGACCGGTATCGCGTTCGCCACGACGACCGGCTCTCGGGGACGCCGACGGTCGATCCCGAGGCCGTCGTCGCCCGCAAGGACGACCACGTCTCGAACTTCGCCGAACACCGCCGCGAGCACGTTCACGACCTCGCCGAACGAGAGGACGTCGAGTTCCTCCACGAGCGCGCGCGGTTCGTCGCCGACCGCACCCTTGCCGTCGGCTCTCGCGAACTCAAACCCGACTACGTCGTCGTCGCGACCGGCTCCCGCCCCTCGATCCCCGACCTTCCCGGCATGGAGGCGGTCGAACCGCTGACCAGTAGCGACGTCCTCGACGCGACCCGGTTCCCCGACAGCGCGGTCGTGATGGGCTTTGGCTACGTCGGTCTCGAGCTCGCACCCTACCTCGCCGAGGTCGGCGGCGTCGATATAACTGTCATCGAACACGAAGAGAGACCTCTCGACGATATGGAAGACGAGTTCGGCGACACGCTCCTCGAGCTCTACCGCGAGCAGTTCGGAATCGACATTCTGGTCGAGACCGACGAGCGACGCGTGGAGGCCACCGAGGGCGGCGTTCGGCTCCACGTCGAGCGGGAGGGCGACGAGGAGGCGATCGAGGCCGACCGGCTCTGTGCCTTCACGGGCCGGGAGCCGAACCTGGAGGGGCTGGGACTCGAGAACACGTCCCTCGAACCCGGCGAGAACTGGGTGGAATCGACGATGCAGGCGACGGGCGACGACCGCGTGTTCGTCGTCGGCGACGCCAACGGCCGCGAGCCGATTCTCCACGTCGCGAAAGAACAGGGGTTCGCGACCGGAGAAAACATCGTTCGACACGCTCGCGGGGCGGAGCTCGAGCCCTACGCGAACGTCCCTCACCACGTGATCTTCTCGGGGCTCGGGGTCTACCCCTTTGCCCGGATCGGCCACACGCCGGAGACGGTCGCGGAGCTGGGGATGGACGCGGTCGTCGTCTCGCGGGAAGCTTCCTCGGACGGCGTGTTC
Source organism: Saliphagus sp. LR7 (assembly GCF_003344565.1). Taxonomy (NCBI): domain Archaea; kingdom Methanobacteriati; phylum Methanobacteriota; class Halobacteria; order Halobacteriales; family Natrialbaceae; genus Saliphagus; species Saliphagus sp. LR7. Next base: position 186,881 of record NZ_QPND01000004.1, read on the forward strand.
GCCGTGAAGGGACATCCGGAGGGGCGGGCGACGCTCGTCGTCGGCGAGGACGGAACCGTGCTCGGCTACCAGGGTCTTCACTACCAGGCCGACGTGATGGCCAAGACGATGCAGGTGGCCGTCGAGATGGGCCTGGACGTCCGCGAAGTTCCAAAGCGGGCCTACCACCCGACGACGCCCGAGATCCTCGACGGACTGTTCCGGGAGGCCCGTACTGAACTCGGCGACCGCTAGCACTGCGTGGGGCCGACCGACTCGCCGGACGTCGGCTTCCGAACGCGTGATAGCTCACTTCTCATAATAGTTATTATACTCGATAACGTATGTATATTCGATCACCGATGAGATCCTTCGACGACATGGACAGGCTGTTCGACGAGATGAACCGCACCTTCGAGGAGTTCCGGACGGGACGGCGACACGGGATGCCCGCCCTCGAGCCGGGCGCCGATACCGGTGCCTGGGGGACGGAGGCCGACGGGTCCGTCCTCCACGAGGAGGACGGCGAGTACGTCTTCGTGATGGACCTCCCCGGCTTCGAGCGCGAGGAGATCGATCTCACCTTCGAGGACGGCACCCTCTCCATCGACGCCAGCCACGACGTCGAGGAGGACGCGGAGGGCCACCACGCGATGCGCTCGCGACGGATCGCGCGCTCGGTCTCGATCCCCGGACGCGTCGGCGAGGAGGGGATCAGCGCCTCCTACCGCAACGGCGTCCTCGAGGTCCGCCTTCCCGTCGAGGACGGCCGGGAGAGCGGCCACCACATCGAGATCGAGTAAGCCGATCGCGCTCGGACCCGGTTCCGGGAGGGTTGTGGATCGGCCGGCCGGTCGCTGTGGAGTCGTGGCGCCCTGTCGGGGCGAGCGGCTCGTCTCTCGATACCCGGCTCTTTTCGCCTGTATTGACGTCCCCGGCTCATCGGGTCTCCGACCCTATCAGTCCTCGACGACCTCGATCCCGCGATTGTTGACCGCCATCGGGTCGAGTCCGACCTCCTGGAGGAAGTTCTTGTACTCGCGTTCGCACTGTTCTGCGGCCTTCTGTTTGTCGCTGGCCCGATCACAGAGTTCCACGAGGTTCACGGGAACGTCGTTCTCGTGGACGATCCAGTGATTGATGAGGTCCGAGAGCCGGCGAATGGGGCTCGTGAAGTGGCCGTAGATCTCGAAGTTCAGCGCGTGGTGGCCCCCGAAGGGGTCGTTCATGTAGCGAGCGCGGGGCATCACCTTCATCACGGCCCACTGGATCTTGTCGAGTTGGCGACCGGGTGCCTCCTCTAGGGTCGCGTTGACGGCCTTCCGGGGGTCGTCCCATTTGTCGCCGGGGATCGACACGCCGTCGAGATCCTGGATCTCCCGGAGGGCTTCCGACCACTCGTCGGGGCTCGGTTGGGGGTGGACGCGGTACATCGCCTCGACGCCCCGATCCCACATCAGGGTGTGGGTCACCGCCTTGTTCGCCTTCAGCATGCACTCCTCGATGATGGTGTGGGCGCGGTCGCGACTCGGGTTCAGAACCAGGGAGCCGTCCTCCTTTCGCTGCTCGTGCATCCGATCCGCGAGGTCGTGAACCAGGACGTTCTCCTCGTGGAGCGGGAGGTCGGGGTCCTCGAGCCGGGTTTCGGCCTGGCTGTAGGTGAGCCGTTCGTCCGACCGGATGACGGACTTGTAGATCTCGATCTCCTCGTAGCCCAGGGTCTCCTTGTCCAGATGCATCTCGACGGTGTGGGCCAGCCGGTCCTCCTCGGGCACCAGCGAGCAGACCGTCTCGGCGAGGACCGGCGGCAGCATATGGATCGTATAACCGGGGAGGTAGACCGTGTTTCCGCGCTCGACGGCCTCGTCCCACATCGCAGTCTCGGGGTTGACGTAGTGGGTGACGTCGGCGATGTGGACCCAGAGGACGTACTCCTCCTCGCGTTCTTCGATCGAGATGGCGTCGTCGAAGTCCTGGGCGTCTACGGGGTCGGTCGTCCAGGTCGTCAGTTCCCGGAGGTCCCGGCGCTCGTCGACCTCCGATTCGATCTCCGAGCCGACGTCCTCGGTGCGGACCTCGGCCTCCTCGATGACGGTCTCGGGGAACTCGTCGCGGATCTCGAACTTCTCGAAGAGCTCCTCGCGTTTGTTCTCGATGTGGCGCGCGAGCTCCTCGCTTATCTCGACGGGTCCCTGGCCCTCGGCCGTTCCAGCCTCGGCCTGGGCGTCTCCCTGCTGATCGCTCATGGGTTGCGTTCGGGCGAGAGGGTCAAAGGCGTGTCGTCGCTACTCGCGGCGCCCGTGGCCCTCGAGTTCGCGCCGCCGGTCCCCGACGGCCGCCATGTATCGCGCACAGAACTCCGCCTGGTCGAGGCCGTCGCCGAGTTCACAGAGGAGGTCCTCGACCCCGTCCCGTGGACACCGGGAGAGTTCCCGGTCGCAGGGTTTACACAGGTGTTCGAACTCCTTCTCGCCGCGATCCCACCGGTCGCCGTGTTTGTCGTACTCGCGGGCGTCCGCACGCGGAAGGGACGTGCCACAGGCGATACACGTCACGCGGTCGGCCCGCCAGGGGGGCCACGAGACCATATCCGGAGTTCGACGCGTGGCTACTTAGCGGTTGTCACGGTCGGTCGGGCAGCGAGGGAACGTGGCCGTCCGTGGCGTCTCGATCGTCACGCCGGCGCTCGTCCTCTCTGTCGGTCCCAGGGGACTCCGAGGCAACGAGTCGACGAGCCATCCGGTCTGCCGGTTGCACTGTCCGTCTCCCCTGGAACGGGCTTTATGATCGTTGACAGCGTACTAATATGTGATCATGAACATGAACTGGACAGCTGTGGTAACCGGATTCGTCATGACCCTCGTGCTGGGGTTCATCAGCGGCCTCGTCTACGTGGGATCTGAGGCCTCGGTCGTGCTCCTGTACTGGGGCGGAATCGGACTCCTCGGCGGGCTCACTGCCGGGTACATCGTCGGCGGACGGGTGAGCACCGGAGCGGTCCACGGCGCGGTCGCGACCGTCTTCGGGTCGCTGGTGTTGTTAGCCATCGCGACGTTCACGACCCTCCTGTTCGGGGGGCTCGTCGCCTCGTTCAGCGTGCTCGTCCTGGGCATCCTGATGCTGGCGTTCTACGCCATCCCCGGTGCCGTCGGCGGGGCGCTCGGCTCGTGGGCGAAACACCGCCGGGCCGCACCCGAGCAGGTGGGCGCGCGGACCTGAGAAAGTACCCGAACCCACCTTCTCCCTCGATTAGAGTCGACCGGCATCGACCGGTGAGTGTCATCGATATCGCGAACCGTCCATTAAGACGTTCGAGGTGGAACCGTTCCCGACCGTATGAGCGAAGAACCGATGCGTTCGAACCGATTTCTCCTCCTCATCGGCCTTCTCGTCGGCGTGCTCTCGGTCCTGATCGTCCTGCCCTTTCTCATCTGGATCGTCGTCGCCGTGATCCTCGCGTACGCTCTCGGCCCAGTCAACGACCGGCTCGGGACGCGGGTCGGACCGGAGCTGGCCGCCGGCCTGTCGATACTCGTCGGACTCTTTATGATCGTCCTTCCGGTCGTGGCCATCCTGGTCGTCGCGGCGAACTAGGCCAGCCGACTCTTCGCGGACCTTCAGCCCGGAGACGTCTCCCAGCTCGACGAGCTGACCGCGGCGCGACTCGGAACGCGGGTTGATCTCGCGGCCCTCCAGGATGCGTTCAGCAGCGCCGTCAAAACGGGCGTACGGGGTCTTGCCGGCAACCTCTTCAGCATCATCGGTGGCCTTCCCGAACTCTTCATCGGGTTCACGGTGCTCTTTTTCGTCCTGTTTCAGTTGCTCCGAAGCGGCGACCGGACCCTCGAGTGGGTTCGGACGGTGTTGCCCCTCGAACCGGCGGTCCAGGACGAACTGTTCGAGGGGACCCATCTGTTGCTCCACAACTCGCTGGTCGGCACCGTCGCCGTCGCCGGCGCACAAGCCGTCTTGCTCGGCGCCGTGTTTCTCGTTCTCGGCCTCGGGAACGTCGTGTTCTGGATCGTCACGACGTTCATCGCGGCGATGGTTCCGCTCGTCGGTGCCTCGATCGTCTGGGCGCCGGCCTCGGTCTCCCTGTTCCTCGTCGGTCGGCCGGTTCCCGCGGTCGTCTCGTCCAGGGCCGCGACTCCGGCTCTCTGGAGTACGTCATCGGCGGCCACGGTCGTGCGCCCGTTGGACGCCGAATCGCCTTCATCGCTGCCGTCCTACGCCCGTTCCTGGAAGTATCTACGTAGAGAACGCCTATCTCCTCGCCGGCGTACGTGGCCAACGCATACCGTAGCGCGAAGTTCGCCTGAGTCGAGCCGTCGAACGCGACCAGGATCCAAAGTCACATACCGGTCCGAACGACGAGAAGCGATAAGTTTCACCGGTGTCGTCCGGTACCCGCGCTCGGACGGGCTCGCCGTCCGGTCGCGGCGTCGAACCGATCCGCTCGCCCGGGGAACCTCATCTGTTAAATGCGTCCGGAAGGTAGCGCGGGTATGCAGGTCAAATCCCGCCACCACCTCCGCAGCGACGCCGTCTCGGAACTCGAGGACGCCGTTCGGACGAAACTCGGCGTCTCCCTCGCGGGCGACGCCTACGAACACGTCGAGTTCGAGGACAGCGACTGGGAGGTCGTCCTGGTGGACGGAAAGCCACAGGTAGCGGCCTTCGACGGCGAGGACTTCCTCACCGTCCGGGGGGCAAACGCCTACGAGCCAGAGGACCGGGTGGTCGTCGTCGATGCTGGCGCGGTGTCGTTCGTCAGCGACGGCGCCGACGTGATGCGTCCGGGGATTACCGAGGTCAGAGGCGACGTGAGTGAGGGCGATCTGGTGATCATCGCCGAGGAGTCCCACGGCAAGGTCCTGGGGGTCGGGCGGGCCCGCGTTGAGGGCTCCGAGATGGTCGGCGACGAGGGAAAGGTCGTCGACTCGCTGCACCACGTCGGCGACGACCTCTACGAGTTCGCCGGCTGATCGACGACGGCGCCGAGCACGGGGTTCGGCGACCGGGCGGACGGCCTCGAACCGCGCCCTCTCGGATGGGCCTCGGGCGGTTCGAGCGCACCGGCGAACCGTCTGCCGGAAGACCACCCCGCTCACTCCGTCCGACGGTACATCCCCTGCGAGGCGGGCCCGACCTCCTCGTAGCCGAAGTCCTCGTAAAAGCCCTCGACGTCGGCGATGAGGTTGACGTACGCATCCGGGGGTGCCGTCTCCTCGATGTAGCCCTCGAGGGCCTCCATGACCTGCGTCCCGAGCCCCTGGCGCTGGTGATCGGGGTGGACGGCCATATCACAGATATGGTAGACGGTGCCGTCGTCGCCGACGATTCGGCCCATGCCGACGACCTCGCCGGTCGGTTCGTAGAGGGCGACGACCCCGTACAGCGAGTTCGGGAGCCCGCGCTCGAGACCCTCCGGCGATCGAGCCGGAAGATCGGCGGCCGCCCGGAGCCCGGCGAACGTCTCCGGATCGGGGAGTTCCTCGCGGATCGTGTACGCCTCGCTCGCGTCTCGCTCGGCCATGACGATCGGTGGCAGGCCGGTGAAAAAGGGATGCCGGTCGCCCGAGCGCGGAACGCGCCGCCGTCCGCGCGGGTGTTCGACGATCGACGTCAGTTCCGACGTCATATCACGCGAACCGGGGGGTTTCGACGGATTTAACGCGATCACTGGCCCAGGAGTACGTGGTATGACGAAAGTTAGCGTGGTCGGCGCGGCCGGCACGGTCGGAGCCGCCGCGGGCTACAACATCGCGCTCCGGGACGTCTGTGACGAACTCGTCTTCGTGGACATCCCCGACAAGGAAGAAGACACGGTCGGCCAGGCCGCCGACGCCAACCACGGCGTGGCCTACGACTCGAACACCACCGTCAGGCAGGGCGACTACGCCGAGACCGCGGGCTCGGACGTCGTCGTCATCACGGCGGGGATCCCCCGCCAGCCGGGCCAGACCAGGATCGACCTCGCGGGCGACAACGCCCCGATCATGGCCGACATCCAGTCCTCGCTCGACGAGCACAACGACGACTACGTCTCGATCACGACCTCGAACCCCGTCGACCTCCTGAACCGTCACCTCTACGAGAGCGGTGACCGCGCCCGCGAGCAGGTGATCGGCTTCGGCGGCCGTCTGGACTCCGCGCGCTTTCGGTACGTGCTCGCCCAGCGTTACGACGTCCCCGTCGGCAACGTCGAGGCCACCATCCTCGGCGAGCACGGCGACGCCCAGGTCCCCGCGTTCTCGAAGGTCCGCGTCGACGGCCGCGACCTCGAGTTTACTGACGAGGAACGCGAGGAGATCCTCGAGGAGCTCCAGACCTCCGCGATGGAGGTCATCGAGAAGAAGGGTGCCACCGAGTGGGGCCCGGCGACCGGCGTCGGCCACATGGTCGAGGCCGTCCTCCGCGACACGGGCGAGATCCTCCCCGCGAGCGTCGCCCTGGAAGGCGAGTACGGCCACGAGGACACCGCCTTCGGCGTCCCCGTCCGGCTCGGCTCCGACGGAGTCGAGGAGATCGTCGAATGGGACCTGACGGAGTTCGAGCGAAATCAGCTGGGCGAGGCCGCCGAGAAGCTCGCCGAGCAGTACGACGAGATCGCCTGAGTCTGTTCGTCAGGGTCCTTCGTCATCTTCGACGCACCGTATTCGGCCAGTGAGACGACGGGGTCGCGCTCGTCCCGCAGTCCCAGACCACCCCAAACCGTTTTCTCTCGGCGAGCGACGGAGCGACCGATGGCCAGGGACCTCACGCCCGCCGACGCACCGGCGTTGACCGATCTCTACGGCGACTACGAGTGGTGGGCCGACCGCGACGTAGAGGAGGTTCGCCGCGCCCTCTCGGGAACCGAGGTCGCCGTCGGGATCGAGGAGGGTGACGAACTCGTCGCCGCCGCGCGGGTGCTGACCGACGGGGTTTATTACGCGAACGTCTTCGACGTGATCGTTGCGTCCGAGCGCCGCGGCGAAGGGTTCGGCCGGACACTCCTCGAAACGCTAGTCGACCACCCCGACCTCGCGGAGGTCGTGGGACTCTCCTTGCTCTGTCGGCGCGGACTGGTTCCTTACTACGAGTCGGTCGGCTTCGAGTGCTTCGATCCCGAGATCGAGGTGCCCGAGGGCGAGAGCGAGGAACTGGTGCGGATGACCTACCGCCGGGAAGGATGATCTCAACGATCGAAGTGAAATGGGTCCACGCAGCCAGTCACGAGCTTCAACGCTGCCGGCCCATTGAAGACTGAGGGGATCGGTCCATCGTGTATGGTGGACGATCTGTCGATCCGACGGGCTCGAGAGGACGACGTCCCACGATTGCGCGAGCTGATGGAGGCGGCCCACCGCGACGCGGGAGCCTATTTCGAGGACGTCGGCGACGATTTCGACGGACTCGATGACGAGTATTTCCCCGACGGAGAGTTCCTGGTCGGGGAGAGAGGAGGTCGAATCGTTGCCTCGATCGCCTACCGCGACCCCGGCGAGATGATCCGGTCGGTCGCCGACGTCTCCGAGAAGGCGGTCCAGCTGAAACGGTTCAACGTGGCCCCCGAGTACCAGCGGCGGGGCTACGGGGGTCGGATCTACGACGAACTCGAGGCGTGCGCTCGGAACGCGGACTCAGAGGGGATCATACTCCACACGACCGGGCGTCAGACCGCCGCCCGCCGGTTCTACGAGAAACGCGGATACGATCCCGTGGAACGGGCCGATATCGAGGAATTCTCGGAAGCGTTCGAGCTGTTCGTCTACTGGAAACGCCTTTAGGGAATCAACTGCTCGCCGTCGTCGTCGTAGATCGCGATGGCGTCGACGGGACAGGTCCGGGCGGCGAACTTCGCATCGAGTTCGGCCTCGGCGGGCACCTCGCGGGCGAAGATCCCGTCTTCGACCTCCTCGCCGCCCTCCAGAACCGCTTTCCCTGCGGACTTGTCCTCGCTGAAGGCGTCCCACTCCGCGACGCACTGGTACATCCCGATACAGGTGTCCTCGTCGAACTCGACGCGCATGGGCGGAGATTGACCGGGGCGCCCTAAATCGGTAGCGGTGCCCTCGCCTGCTCCCCCTGCTCGGAAACCCGCCCCCTCACAGCAGGTCTGGCACCGCGGCGAGCGAGCGGGCGACCGCCACGCCCTCGCCACCGGGGTCGTCCTCGCCGACGTACACCCCATGCCAGTCCCGTTCGACCGCCGGCCGGAGGTCCCGCTCGACGTCGTCGGCGACGAACGCGTACGAGTCGGCGGGCAGGCGCTCCTCGGCGATCCGGTAGATTTCGGGATCGGGCTTTTCGACCCCGACCTCCCTCGAGACGACGACGGTCTCGACGCGGTCGGCGAGCCCGACCGCCTCGAGTTTGGCGCGCTGGAGGGAACCGACGCCGTTGGTGAGCACCCCCAGTTGATGATCGCCAGCGAGCGTCTCGAGAAGGTCGTCCGCGCCGGGGACCGCCCGGACGGCCTCGACCTCCCGGTCGACCATCGCATCGCTGAACGCGTCGGGATCGACTGGAACGTCGGTTTTCGCGATCGCGGCCGAAAACGGGTCGTCGGCCTCGCCCAGGAGGTCGAAGAACGCCTCGCTATAGGCCTCCAGTTCCCGAGGTTCGACGCCGAGAGAGCAGAGGGCATCGGCGTAGATCCGCGGGAAGGGTTCGGCGTACTCGATCAGCGTCCCGTCGAGATCGACGTAGACGGCCTGCATACCTCTCGGAGGGCGGGTTCGGAGAAAGCCGTTTCCCCGCCGTGTGGGTCTACCGCGCGCGTCGGGACTGGTCTTCTAACTCTTGTTGCCGTGTCACACGTTACTCGAGATCATATCTCAACACACAGTAATTACCCCGGAGCGCGTCGGAGCCGATATGGCCGATGAGCCACGAGAAATCGGCGGGCGACCGGACCCGCTCGGGCGGGCGATGTTCGACCACCAGCGCGGCGAGCCGGGCTCGCTCGTCTACCGCGACGGCGAGCGAACGCGCGAGGGCCACGTCGCCGACTACTACTTCGAGCCCCGCTCGGAGTGGGACGACGGTACCGTGGGGCTACTCGAGCGCCTCGCCGCCCACGGCGGCCCGTTTCTGGACGTCGGCTGTGGCGCGGGCCAGCACGCGCTGTGGTTTCAGCACCGGGGCCTGGCGGTCACTGCGGTCGACGTCAGTCCCGGGGCCGTCCGGGCCGCCAGTGCGCGCGGCGTCGCGGACGCCTCCACGATGGACATGTTCGATCTCGCCTTCCATCCCGATCGGTTCCGGACCCTCTACGCCCTAGGGACCCAGATCGGGCTCGGCCGGTCGCTCGCGGGCGTCGGCGAACTCCTCGCCGAGTTCGCCCGGGTCACCGACGAGAACGGGCTGGCCGCTATCCACAACTACGATCCCGATACCCTGGAGGGCGACCTGCTCGGCTACCGCTCGGACCCCAGGAAGGGAATCGCCCACCGCTCGTTTCACTTCGAGTACGAGCCGCCCGGATCGGGGGGCCGAGTAGTGGGCCGGACGCTCCAGTTCCTCCTCTTTGGCCCCGACAGGCTGGCCGACGCCGCCGGCGGCACGCCGTGGACGGTGGCCGACGTCTATGCCGGGGGGAACACGTACGTCGCCCTCCTCGAAAAGGAGTAGCCGCCGGCGGCGATTTCCGTTCCGGGGGGCGATCGCCGAGCGAAGGATGGCGCGCCCGCCTCGAGCCGAAGTTACTAGACAAAGCAGAGAATTTTATCAATGATAACCGCTTAAACCCCGATATATAGCAGCTAGTTTAATAATCCGGGGGGGCGTAGCGTCCCTCGATGACTTCCACCGACCCATCGGCCGATGGGTCCGGCACGCACGCCAACGACCGTGCCGATCTCGGTCACAGCCACGGCCACGGCGATCGGTCCGAGCACGACGCCGGCAACGTCGTGCGGTTCTCGGTCCCCGACATGGACTGTCCCTCGTGTGCCGGCAAGGTCGAGACCGCCGTCGGCGGCGTCAACGGCGTCTCGACGGTCAATCCCCGGCCGACGACCGGGACCGTCTCCGTCGGATACGACCCGTCGGCCGTTTCCGAGGGCGCACTCGTCGGCGCCATCGAGCGCGCGGGCTACGAGGTCACGGGCGCCACCGACGGGAACAGCGGCGGTGGTGTCGACGGCCAGGACGACATCTGGACGAGCCCGCGGGCGATCAAGACGTGGCTCGGCGGCGGGGTCGTCTCGCTCGGGCTCCTCCTCGAGTTCGTCCTCGGGGGCTGGAACGTCCGGGCGGCGACCGTCGTCGGGAGCGAGCTGTTCGTCGCGGACGTCCTGTTCGTCGTCGCCGTCGCCGTCGGCGGCCAGGAGATCCTCCGGAACGGCTACTACTCGGCGCGAAACCGCTCTCTCGACATCGACTTCCTGATGTCGACGGCGATCCTCGGCGCGCTGACGGCGAGTCTCGCCTTCGGCGAGGCCCTCTACTTCGAGGCCGCCACCCTCGCCGTCCTCTTCAGCGTCGCCGAACTCCTCGAGCGCTACTCGATGGATCGCGCCCGCAACTCGCTCCGAGAGCTGATGGAACTCTCGCCCGAGGAGGCCACCGTCAAGCGAGAGGACGGCGAGGAGACGGTTTCGGTCGAGGAGGTCGCTGTCGGCGACGTCGTCGTCGTCCGGCCCGGCGAGAAGGTCCCGACCGATGGGACGGTCGTCGACGGCGAGAGCGCGGTGAACCAGGCCCCGATCACCGGCGAGAGCGTGCCCGTCGACAAAACGACCGGGGACGAAGTGTACGCCGGCACGATCAACGAGGAGGGCTACCTCGAGGTGGAGGTCACCTCGGCGGCGGGCGACGACACCCTCTCGCGGATCGTCGGGATGGTCGAGGACGCCCGGGCCGACAGGACCGAACGCGAGCAGTTCGTCGACCGTTTCGCGGCCTACTACACCCCGGTCGTCGTCGCCTTCGCCGTCCTCGTCACGATCGCTAGCCCCTCGGTTCTCGGGACGACGTGGCCCACGGCCGTCGTCTACGGCCTGACGCTGCTCGTGCTCGCCTGTCCCTGTGCGTTCGTCATCTCGACGCCCGTCTCGGTCGTCTCGGGGATCACGAGCGCTGCGAGAAACGGGGTCCTCGTCAAGGGCGGCACCCATCTCGAGGCGATGGGCGCGGTCGACGTCGTCGCCTTCGACAAGACGGGCACACTCACGGGGGGCGAACTCGTCGTTACCGACGTCGTCGCGGTGAACGGGAACAGCGAGGACGACGTCCTCCGGTGTGCCCGCGGGCTCGAGACGCGCAGCGAACACCCCATCGGGGAGGCGATCGTCGCGGAGGCCAGCGCCGCGGGCGTCGCCGGCCGCGAGATCGACGGCTTCGAGGCCATCACCGGCAAGGGCGTCCGGGCGGAGCTCGACGGGACCCCCCACTTCGCGGGCAAGCCCGCGTTCTTCGAGGAACTCGGCTTCGACCTCTCGCACGTCCACGCGACGACCGATGGCGGGGCCGTCACCTCTACCGCACGGGACCTCTGTGAGCGAAACGACTGTCTCGACCTGCTCGAGGAGACGGTGCCCGCCCTCCAGTCGGAGGGCAAGACCGTCGTCCTCGTCGGGACCGACGACGCACTCGAGGGGGTCATCGCCGTCGCCGACGAGGTCAGACCCGAGGCGAAGCGGGCCGTCAAGCGCCTGAAGGATCTCGGCGTCGAGCGGACGGTGATGCTCACGGGCGACAACGAGCGGACCGCACGCGCAATCGCCGACCGCGTCGGGGTCGACGAGTTCCGGGCGGAACTGCTCCCCGAGGAGAAAGTCGACGCCATCGACGGCCTCGTCGCTACCTCCGACGGCGTCGCGATGGTCGGCGACGGGATCAACGACGCGCCCGCCCTCGCCACGGCGACCGTCGGCGTGGCGATGGGCGCGGCCGGAACCGACACCGCACTGGAGACGGCCGACATCGCCTTGATGGGCGACGACCTCGCGAAGCTCCCGTACCTGTACGAACTCGCGGCCGACGCAAACGGGGTCATCCGCCAGAACGTCTGGGCAAGCCTCGCCGTCAAGGCCGGCCTCTCGCTCGCCGTCCCCTTCGGCTACGTCCCCATCTGGCTGGCAGTCCTCGCGGGCGACGCCGGGATGACCGTCGGCGTCACCGGCAACGCGATGCGCCTCTCGCGGATCGCGCCGGAACTTCCCGACGCCGACCCGCGCGACTGACCGGCGCCACGTTCAGGCCAGCGGCGTCCGCTCGACGACCTGGCCGTCGTAGGTCGGATACTGCTCGACGATCTCGCCCTCGGCGAGGTCGCCTTCCGCTACCATCTCCTCTAGGAGCCACCAGGCGACCTCGACGTGGTCGGACTTGACGGTGTAGAACTCCTCGGGAACCCCCAGGTACTCGAGCCGGTCGGGATCGATCCAGGTCTTTCCGTAGACGAGGGTGCCGTCGTCGGTGACGTCGTCGAACTCCCGGCGGACGTTGCGGGCCATCCGCTTCAGGCGGCGGCGGTGCTGGGCGGCGTCCTTGAACACCGAGGTGCAGAAGTAGACCTTCTCGTGGTCGCCCATGACCTCGAGGATCCCCTCGCGGGAGCCCTCGACGGCGCTCATGTGGCCCTCCTGAAGTTCGAAGCCCGCCTCCTGCATCCTCCGATAGTTTCCGTCGCTCATCTCGAACTCGTTGACGTTACAGAAGTCGGCGGCGCCCTCGTCCAGAAAGTCGAGGAACTCCTCCTCGGGGCGGATGCCGGGGATCTCGAAGGCCGGCGTCAGCCCCTCCTCGCGGGCGATGTACAGAATTTCCTCCCACTCGGTGCCGTGCATCTCCCCCCAGAGCTCGAGGGGCGGGTGAAAGCGGATCTCGTCCAACCCTGCTTCGGAGAGCCGGCGCATGTTCTCGCGGCCGCCCGTGATTCCGGTGTAGAGGTGGGTGTGGTGGTCCTCCCCGAACTCGTCTTTGAGGAGAGAGAGATAGTGACAGGTCCGATCGAGGGCCTCCTGGGGCTCCCCGCCCGTAATGGAGGTTCCCAGCGCGTCCATCCGGTGGGCCTCCGTGAGCACGTCCTCGTCGTCCTCGACGAGGCGCTCGTTGGCGTAGACGTCGGTGACGTTCTTTCGGTTCTCGCCGAGGGGACAGTAAAAGCAGTCGCGCTGGTCGCAGTAGCCGTAGACGAACATGACCATCTTCCCACCTTTGGCGCACTGCTCACAGCCCTCCGAGATCATTCACGGGTTATACCGTCCCCGTCCACAAAAGCCGACCGATCCCGGTCGATCCCCGGAGCGCCCGCCGGCGCGGATCGAGGGGTCGGCGTCGTGCCTCCGCACGAACCGATACCGCCTAAAAACATAAGTTGATACGCATTATACGCTGACGTATGGCGTTGTTCCCGCTCTCCCAATCGGAGCTCTGGACTCTTCGAGTGCTGTTTTTTGGCCCCGTTCTCCTCGGTACCGGCGGGATGGCCCTCTCGGGGACTCCGATCGGGGCGTCACTCCTTTCGGGGGGTACGGTCGGCGGGTTCGTGGCTCTCCCGTTGCTCGTGGGTTACCTGCTCGTCCTCTCGGCCGTCGAGAGCCGATCGGCGTCGTAACCCGAGCACTCGCTCAGGCCGCGCCCGACCGGAACTGACACCCGCCCGACGCGCCCGAAGGTCCTTATCCGTCCGTCGTCTACCCCCGACCGATGCTGCTGATCCTCTGTGTCGACCTCGACGACGACCTCGGCCGCAAGACCGGCTTCTCGACGCCGGTCATCGGCCGCGAGGCAGTCGAGGAGGCCGCGGTCGCGCTCGCGACCGAGGACCCCGAGGACAGCGACGTCAACGTCCTCTTCCAGGGGGTCCACGTCTACGACGACCTCGCGAGCGAGGGCGAGAGCGTCGAGGTCGCCGCCGTCACCGGCAACGAGGAGGGCGACGTCGCCGCCAACCGCGAGGTCGGCGACGAGGTAGACACCGTCCTCGCGAGCCTCCAAACCGGGGAGGACGTCACCGCGCTCGTCATCACCGACGGCGCCCAGGACGAGTCCGTCCTGCCGGTGATCCGTTCTCGGGTGCCCATCGACGGCGTCCGCCGCGTCGTCGTCCGCCAGGCCCAGAACCTGGAGTCGATCTACTACACGATGAAGCAGGTCCTCGCGGACCCCGAGACCCGGGGGACGATCCTGATCCCGATGGGCATCCTCCTCTTGATCTACCCGCTCGCGCTCGTCGGCGCCGTCTTCAGCCTCCCGGGGCTCGTGATCGGATCGACGGCCGCCCTCCTGGGACTGTACCTCATCTCGCGGGGCCTCGCGCTCGGCGACCGGATCGACGAGGCCGCCGAGGGCGCCCGCCGGTCGCTGTACGCCGGTCGGATGACCCTGATCGCCTACGTCGTCGCCGTCGCCCTGCTGATTCTGGGGGGCGTAAACGGGATGAACGCGGTCTCGGACGTGGGGGCGTCGGCAGGCGCCGCCGACGCCCCGGTGGCGCTCGCGGCGTTCGTCTACGGCGCCGTCCAGTGGGTCGCCGCCGCCGGCGTCACGACCAGCCTGGGCCAGATCACCGACGAGTACATCGCCGACCGCCTCGAGTGGCGCTACCTCAACGCGCCCTTCTACGTGATCGCGATCGCGGTCGTCCTCCACGCGGTGAGCGCGTACTTCCTCGATCTGGCCTCGACGTCGTACCTGGCGACGGCGCTCACGGCGGGCACCGTACTCGGAATCGTGAGCACGCTCGCCTTCGCCGTCGCCGAGTCCCGGCTCTCGGAGGGGGGGCGGCGCGTCGAGGGCGCCTGAACGGTCGCAGAGACCCGATCACGGACTCCGGCGTCCACAGTACTTATGGATCGCTGTCGACTCTTCCGGGGGTATGGAGGGGTTCGGCGACGCCATCGACGGCTACGTCGACGTTGAGGACGGAATGGCGCGATACGTCCTGGCCCGGGCGGAAGAGCAGTTCGCGGACGCGCGGGCCGAAAAGCGCTCGATCGATAGCCGCGAGGAGTTCGAACGGCGCCGCGAGGACGTCCGAGCGGCCTTTCGCTCAAGCATCGGCGGGCTCCCCGACCGGATGGCGGACCCGTCGATCGAGACGACGGGCCGGCTCGACCGGACAGGGTACGCGATCGAATCGGTCGTCTTCGAGAGTCGGCCGGACTTTCACGTGACTGCAAACTGTTACGTTCCCGACGGCCGGGGGCCACATCCCGCAGTTCTCTTTCTCTGTGGCCACGTCGACGACCCGAAGGCGGATCCGTACAACCAGCGGGCCTGCATCGAACTGGCGCGCAACGGGTTCGTCGTTCTCATCGTCGACCCAATCGCTCAGGGCGAGCGCCTCCAGTACCGCGATCCAGAGACCGGCGAGGCTATTGTCGCGGGCGGCGGCGGGGTGTTCGCCCACTGCTATGTGGGCCAGAAGTGTTTCTACGCCGGGGCAAACCTCGCCCGGTACATGATCCATGATGCCCGGTGCGGGCTCGACTACCTCGAGGCGCGAGCCGACGTCGACGGCGACCGGATCGGCGCCACCGGTTCCTCCGGCGGCGGGATCCAGACGCTGTACCTCGCCGCCCTCGACGACCGGGTCGCCGCTGCTGCGCCGTGTTGTTCGGTCACCACGCGCAGGGAGTGGCTGAAGACGGGCAAGCGGATCGACGCCGAACAGTCGATCCCCGCCGCGATCCCCCGAGGAATCGACTACGACGACCTGCTCACGAGGATGGCACCACGGCCGGTCTGCGTTGGCGCCGCCGCCTCGGACGAGTATTTTCCGATCGAGGGCAGCCGGGAAGCGGTCGATCGCACCCGCCGGATCTACGACCTGTACGGCGCCGGGGAACGGGTGAACTTCGTCGTCGCCGACCGTCCCCACTGCTCGGTGTACGAACTCGGCGACGGCGTCCTCGAGTGGCTCTGTGAACGTCTGGGCGACGACGAGTACACCCCCCACGAGGACGTCCCTATCGCCGACCGGACCGAACTGCGGTGTACGCCTGCGGGAAGCGTCCGCGAGGCCTACCCCGACGAGCGGATGATCGACGACCTGATCCGGGAGTACGTCGCGGAAACGACGCCGGGTGGAACGGGATCGGACGACGGCGTCGAATCGGATCCCTCGGGGATGCGAGACGCCGTGATCGAGACGTTCGACCTCGACCGCGAGGGCTGTGAACTCTCGCCGCGGGTCGTCGAGCGAACCACCGTCAAGGGGCTGGACGTCGAACGGCTCTGGTTCAAGACCGAGCGTGATCCAGACGCCGTCGTGGCGGGTGTCCTCGTCTCCGATCCGCGATCGGCGGCCGACGGTCCCGCAGTGGTCCTCTACGAGGGTGGGACGGAGGAACTCCCCGCCCGGAGCGACGACGTCGCGGCTCTCGCGGCGGAGTACGGGGCGGTTCTGGTCTTCGATCCTCGTGGGGTCGGCGCGGTTCGGAACCGAGAGATTCCGATCCCGACCTGGGTCGAGGACTACTACGGGATCTACGGCACCGAGTTCAAACTCGCCTACGACGCCTTGCTGCTCGGGACCTCCCTGCTCGGGATGCGGGTCTACGACGTCATCCGGGCCGCAGAGTTCCTCTGCCAAGAAACCGGCGGCGACCGCGTCTCCTTCGTCGGCGAGGGGACCGGCGCGACCCACGCGCTGTACGCTGCGGCCGCTGCCCGGGACGTAGACCGGGTCGCCCTTCGAGACATGGGCCCGAGCTTCGCTGAGATGGCGACTGATCGAAACCCCCCGTTCCGACCGGAGCTCACCGCGTTTGACGTCGTCAGGACGTGCGACCGAGAGCGGACACTCGCCGCGCTCGCCCGTCGAAACGTAGCCGTCGAGAGCGGCGAGCCATCGGCGTAGGAATCGGGAGAACGCCTAGAACTCGTGTTCGACCTGGTCCTTGTCGGCTTTCTGGATGATGATCTTGTCCTCCCGGACGCGAACGAAGACCTCGTCGCCGATGTCCATCCCCGCGACGGCAAGTTCGTCCTCGTGGAGGTTGAGGTGGACGTTGTGGTAGTCGCCGTCCTCGTCTTTCGCCCCGCTCGGGCTCAACTTCTTTTTCCGTACCATCGCGGTGTTCTATCCCGACCCTCGCCGTAGGATACACTTAAGTGTTTTCTACCCACTGGCGACTGACTCGATCACGTACCGGTCCGATCACCGACGGGTGTCGCGGTTCGACCGGCGCGTCTCCGGCAAGGACCGGCGGCACGATATACTTAAAGATACCGGCGCCGGCGGCCGGTTTCCGGGGATATCTTTATGTCATATCGTGTGCTGAATTGGCACGGAGGCAAAACCATGGTACGAGAAGACGGCAAGCGAAACTTCGCGCTGCGCGAGTCCGACGACGAATCGAGCGTGTTCTCCGGGAACACGCCCCGACAGGCCGCCCTCAAGGCGGCCCGGCGGCTCGAGCCCGGCTCGAGCGAGGACGCCGCCGACCGGACCGAACTGCGGCTCCGGGAGAAAGGCACCGACAAGGTCCACATCTACGACGGCTGGGCCTGGGAGGAGACGGCTCCCGACGACAAACCCGACTGGATGCCCGAGGACATCACCGAGGCCAACGTCTCGAAGAAGGGAATCGAACACCTAGAGGAGTAGCCCGTCCCGTCGTCGGTCGGGTGCGGTGCCCGGCTCGCGAGCCCTCGGCTCGCGACAGTGCCGTCTTCTATCATAGGGTCGGAGACGACGATTTATCGTTCGGTCGTGGTACCGTGTCGCGACGGACGGCGCACTGACTGGTCTCCGACCCTATCAGTCCGAAAAGAGACTCGTGTGGACGGGCGCGAACTCGTCGTCGGGGTCGCGGACGTCCGTGATCGCCCGGCCGGCCAGTCCCTCGGCGAGCAACGCCGAAAGCGGCGGGCCGACCTTCTCGGGTTCGACGAGGAAGGCGTCGTGACCGTGGTCGGAGTCGACCACGTGGTGGGCGACCGAGACGCCGGCCTCGCGACAGGCGTCGGCCAGGGCGTCCGATTGGGCGACCGTAAAGTGCCAGTCGCCGGTAAAGGACAGACAGAGCAGTTCGCCGTCGAACGCCGCCAGCGCGTCGGCATCCGACTCGTAGCCCGCCGAGAGGTCGAAGTCGTCCATCGCCCGCGTCAGGTAGAGGTAGCTGTTGGCGTCGAACCGATCCGTGAAGCTCTCGGCCTGATAGTCGAGATAGGACTCGACCTCACGGTAGGGAAAGAAGGCCGCCGCGGGGTCGGGGGGGTCCTCGCGCGTGGCGTCCCTGCCCGCCGACCGGCGGCCGAACTTCCGGTCCATCGAGGCCTTCGAGAGGTACATCAGGTGGCCGATCTGGCGGGCCCGCGCCAGTCCCGCCTCGGGTTCCGGGCCCCCATAATAGTGGCCGCCGTTCCAGTCGGGGTCGCTCGTGATCGCCCGCCGGGCGATGGCGTCGAGACCGAGACACTGGGCGTCGAGTCGGGCGGCCCCCGCCACCGACGCCGCTCGCTCGACGTCGTCGGGATACCGCCGGAGCCAGTCTAAGACGTTCATCGCGCCGACGCTCCCGCCGACGACGGCGTGGAGCCGGCCGACGCCGAGCTCGTCGAGCAGCTTTCGCTGGGCGCGGGTCCAGTCGCCGACGGTGACGGGCGGGAAGTCGGTGCCGTACGGTTCGCCCGTCTCGGGGTTCTCGCTTGCGGGCCCCGTCGTGCCGTAACAGGAGCCGGGAACGTTCGCACAGACGACGTAGTACTCGGTCGTGTCGATGGCCTTCCCGGGGCCGACGACGTCGCCCCACCAGGCGCGGGCCTGGCCCGCGGTTTCGTCGCCCGCGTCGGGACGGCGCGCGACGTGGGCACTCCCCGTGAGGGCGTGACAGGCAAGCACCGCGTTCTCGCCGTCGAACTCGCCGTAGCTCTCGTAGGCGACCTCGAGTTCGGGGATCGACTCCCCACACTCGAAGGTGAACGCGCCGAGGGAGACGGCGTCCCGCGTCGTCACGGTTCCCCCCGCTCCCCGGACCGCCCCGCGCGTCGCTGGTCCCGCACACTCATACGTGATGTGCATAGAACTCGGTGACAATATAACCCGTAGTTACGGTAAGTTCTGCTCCGACCGTCACTCCGTCGCCGCCGAGATCGCCCGCTCCAAGTCGGCCAGAATATCCGCCGGGTCCTCGATCCCGACCGAGAGTCTGACGAGGTCGGGTGTGACCCCCGCTTCCTCCTGTTCCTCGGGGGTGAGCTGGCCGTGGGTCGTGCTCGCGGGGTGGATCACGAGCGTTTTCGCGTCGCCGATGTTCGCGAGGAACTGGGCGACCTCGACCTCCTCGCAGAACCGCTTGCCGGCATCGTACCCGCCGTCGAGACCGAACGCGATCATCCCGCCGTAGTCGGCGAGGTACTCCGTGGCATTGTCGTGGGTCGGGTGACCCTCGAGTCCGGGATAGGTCACCCACGCCACCTCGTCGTGGTCGGCGAGGTAGTCGGCGACGACTGCGGCGTTCTCGCAGTGCTGGCGCATTCTGAGCGGGAGGGTTTCCAGCCCCTGGAGGGTCTGCCAGGCGTCGAACGGCGACTGCTGGTTGCCGAGACTGCGGAGCGACCGGAAACGGACCGCGGCGGCGAAGGGTGCCTCCGCGAAGTCCCGCGAGAAGTCGACGTCGTGGTAGGCGGGGTTCTGGCCCGCGATCTCCCCGTAGCCGTGATCGCCCCAGGGAAAGGAGCCGCCGTCGACGAGGATGCCGCCGACCGTCGTGCCGGAACCGTGGATCCACTTCGTCGTCGATTCCCAGACGACGTCCGCACCGTGCTCTAGGGGGCGACAGAGCGCGGGCGTCGCGAACGTGTTGTCCACGACGAGGGGAACCCCGTGGCTGTGGGCGATCTCGGCGACCCGTTCGAAGTCCGGCGTCACGAGCGAGGGGTTTCCCACCGTTTCGACGTGGACGAACGCCGTATCCGCATCGATCGCCGCCTCGTAGGCGTCGTACTCGAGGGTCGGGACGAACCGCGTCTCGATCTCCCGGCGGGTGGCGGTCTTCGCGAAGTAGGCGGTCGTTCCGCCGTAGGTGTCCGTCGAGCAGACGACGTTGTCGCCGCCGGCGGCGAGGATCAGCGTCGCCGAGTCGAGGGCGGCCATCCCCGAGGCGGTCGCGACCGCCCCCGGAGCACCCTCGAGGGAGGCCAGTCGGTCCTCCAGGACTTCGACGGTCGGGTTCGAGATCCGCGAGTAGATGTGGCCCTCGCCCTCGAGGGCGTAGAGTTCCGCGGCGCTCGCGGCGTCCTCGAAGCGGTAGGAGGTCGTCTGGTGGATCGGCGGCGCCACCGCGCCGGTCGCCGGATCCGGCCGTTGGCCGGCGTGGACGCTTCGAGTACCGAACCGATCGGAATCGCCGTCGTCCTCCGGGTCGTCGCTCATGTTTTGGACGCATACTCCCGGACACTCATATGACTGCCAGTAACGGCAACGTTGACCGGCCGCGGGTCGATCCTTCACGCCGCCCGGTGTGTCCTCGGACCGACGCGGACCACGGCCGCGCCGAAGATGAACGGACGCCTTCATGTCGCTCCGAGCCCAACCGACGGACGTGTACTCGAGGGAACGAAACGACCGCGACCGTGCCCTGCTGGCGGCGGTCGTCTTCGCCGTCCTCTTCTCCCAGCTCCTGTTGTATCCCGGCGTCTCGACGCTCGTCGAGGCCCTCGGCGCGGATCCCGGCGCCTCGGCCTTGATGGGGACGGCCCTCGAGGCGAGCATGTGGTTCGTCGTCGCGGAGTTCGTCGGCTACGTCGCGTTCGTCGGCGTCTGGGGCGTCGCGAGCGACGCCGCCGGCCGCCGGACCCCCTTCATCGTCGCCGGGGCGCTCGCGGGCGCGGCCGGCTACGCCGCGCTCGCAGCCGTCCCCGCGGTCGGATCTCTCCCCTTCGAGGCCGTCCTCCTCCTGCGAATCTGCCAGGGTGCGATGACCATCGGCCCGTTCTCGCTGACGATGACGATGCTGATGGACCTAGAGGGCGGTCACGGCCGGAACATGGGTGCGGCGGGGATCGCCATCGGACTGGGCGCCGCCCTCGGCGCGCCGATGGGCGGCGCGCTCACGGAGGTCGATCCGATCGCCCCGCTCGCGGTCGCCGCCGCCCTGCTCGTCTGCGTGGGCGGGCTCGTCACCCGCGTCCCCGACCGATCACCCGGTTCCCGGCGCACCCCGCAGGCGGTCGTCGCGGGGGTCCGGCGAACCCCTCAGCTCCTCCTTCCCTACGCCTTCGGTCTGATCGACCGACTCACCGCGGGCTTTTTCGCGCTCGTCGGCACCCTCTACTTCCAGGCCACGTTCGACGTCGGCCCCGCGACGACGGGGCTCTTGCTCGCCTGTTTTTTCGCCCCCTTCGCCCTGCTCCAGTACCCGATGGGAGCCCTCTCCGATCGGATCGGACGGGTGCCCCCGATCGTCGTCGGCTCGGTCTGCTACGGCGTCGGCATCCTCGCGGTCGGCGCCGCGCCCACGGTCGGGCTCGCAGCCGCGGCGATGGTCGTCGTCGGCGTCCTCGGCGCGATGGTCTCTCCCGCGACGATGGCGCTGGTCACCGATCTCGCGGCCAACGACGAACGGGGGATCGCGATGGCCGGCTTCAACGTCGCCGGCAGCCTCGGCTTCCTCGCGGGCTTCCTGATCGGGGGGACCGTCGCCGAGGCCTACGGCTACGGGCTGGCTTTCCTCGTCGTCGGCGGCTTAGAGGTTGCCATCGCGGTCATCGCCGCCCCGGTCCTGCTCCGACTCTCGATCGAGGACGGGAGCCGCTTTCTCTCGCGGGCCGACGACTCTTGAAAGGGTCTCTGGCTCCCACTCGACGGACGAGTCGTCGCCGCTCGCGTGTCGCTTCGCTCCCGCTCGCAGTTTTGAGGACGCTCCAACCGGTCGCGTCCTCGCCTACGGCGACAAACGCTGCCGGTCCGGCGAGACTCGTTTCACTCGCCTCGCTGGCTCTCAGAGACCTCGTCCTACGGACTCAGTCTCTGCCGGTCTCGCGGGAAGAGAACGGCCTCCCGGATGTTGTCGAGGTCGAGCATCGTCATCAGCAGGCGCTCGCCACCGAGGCCCCAGCCGGCGTGGGGGGGCATCCCGTACTTGAACATCTTCGTGTAGTACTCGAACTGGGCGGGGTCGAGGCCCTGCTGTTCGAACCCCTCCACTAAGTTCTCGTAGCGGTGTTCGCGCTGTCCACCGGAAACGAGCTCCATCCGGGGGTGCATCAGGTCGAACCCCGTCGAGAGGTCGTCGTCCTGGTCCATGATGTAGAAGGGCTTGATCTCGCTGGGCCAGTCGGTGACGAAGTAGTGGCCGCCGACGTCGCTCCCTAGCGCCTTCTCGGCCTCCGTCGAGAGGTCGTCGCCCCACACCAGCTGGTCGTCGAGTTCGCCCGTCGCGTTGACCCGCTCGATCGCCTCCTCGTAGGAGAGGCGGGGGAACTCGCCGTCGGGAACCGAAAACTCGCTGTCGCCCTCCTCGCCGAGCCCGAGCGTCTCGAGTTCGTCGGCCGACTCCTCGCTCACGGCCTCGTAGGCGGCCTTCACGACGCCCTCGACGACGTCCATCGCGTCGTGGTGGTCACAGAAGGCACCCTCGAAGTCGATCGAGGTCGCCTCGTTGAGATGGCGGGGCGTGTTGTGCTCCTCGGCCCGGAAGATCGGGCCGATCTCGAACACCCGCTCCAGGTTCGAGCCCGCGGTCAGCTGTTTGAACAGCTGGGGGCTCTGGTTCATGAAGGCCTCGCGGCCGAAGTAGGTGATCGGGAACAGCTCGGTCCCACCTTCGGTCCCGGTGGCGACGATCTTCGGCGTGTTGATCTCCGTACAGCCGACCTCGTGGAACTCCTCGCGCACGGCTCGAAGCATCGTTGAGCGGATCTCGAAGATCGCCTGGACCTCCGCCTTCCGGAGGTCGAGCGTGCGGTTGTCCAGCCGGGTCGGGAGTTCGGCGTCCACCTTCCCCGAGGGGTCGAGGGGGAGTTCGGGGTCTGCGGGCGCGATGACTTCGACCGAGTCGGGGGTGATCTCGACGCCCGTCGGCGCGCGCGGTTCCTCCTCGACGGCTCCCGAGACGCTGATGACGCTCTCGCGGGCGGCCTCGAGGCCGGTCTCGACGAGCTCGTCGTCCATCTCGTCTTTCTCGAACTTGATCTGGATCCGCCCGGTGGCGTCCCGGAGGATCAGGAAGGCGATCCCGCCCAGGTCGCGGACCTCGTGGACCCAGCCGGCGACGGTGACCTCGTCGCCCGGCTCGGCCTCTGCAGTATGGGTTCTGTCCTGCATACCCCACGGTTCTCGCAGCCGGAACTTAAGGGCAGCCGTTCTCCGTCAGGGCCTCTCACCCGCGGAGCGCGACGGCGACGAGGACGACCGCGCCGACGCCGATCCCGACGGCGACCGCCGCGAAGCGGGGGCCGCCCAGCGTCGCCTCGACGACGGCGTACCGGTGGAGCGCGATCGCCGCCCCGGCGACCGCGCCCGCGCCCAGCAGCGTCGCCCCGCCGTGGACGAGCTCCGCCCGGAGCGTCGCGGCGCCCGCACCGAGTTCGGTCCGGAGTTCGCTCCCGTACTCCCCGGCGTCCCAGACGACGAACGCCGCTGTGGCGGTCAGCACCGCCGCCTCGAGCCGGGAGACGACGATAAGGGCGGCCGCGAGCGCGAAGACCGAACCCGCGGCGAGGGCGGCGCCGATCGCCCGCGGGGGGAGCACCCGGGCCGCCCGGAGCCCGCTCGCGAGCGCGAGGGTCGCGACGAGCGTGACCAATGCGACCCCGAGGGCGAAGGAGACGAGCGCGAACGGCGCCATCGCGAGCAGGACATCCACGATCCAGGCGGGGAACAGATCGCTTCCGGCCTCGCGGAGCCGGGCGACGGTCCCCGGGTCCGCGAGCGCCCGGGCCAGCGCCAGCGTCACGGCCGCGCCGCCGGCGACGGGGGCGAGTGCCCCCGCCAGCGAGACCGCCGGCCCCCGTCGAAACGCCGACCGAAGCCGGGCGATCGCGAGGGCGGCCAGCCCCAGGACGATCGTCGCGAGCAGGAGCGCCCGGAGCGCGGGTGCCCTGACGAGGGCGACGATCGCGGCGGCGACCCCCGGCGGGAGGTAGGCCTGGAGCCGAGTCGGGGAGGCGAACCCGCCGGCGAGGGCGGAGGGAACCAGCAGGGTCGCGAGCGCGGCCAGCGCCGCGAGCCAGGCGCCGGCGCGCAGGAGCGTCCGGAGGGAGCCCCCGGTCGCCGAGAGGGCGCCACGGCGGTCGGGCGGGAGAACGCGTTCGGGAGGGAACGCGGCGAGCGCCCGGCCGACGACGACCGCAGTGACGACGGCGAGGGCGAGGAAGGTAAGCGTCGCCCACGACCCCGTCGGCGCGACGAGGACGCCGTAGAGCGCCGAGAGCATCGCACGGGCGGCCACCCAGCCCTGCTCGCGGACCGCCGGGTCCGGGAGGATCCGGAGGGCGACGATGCCTGCAACTCCGACGCCCACCAGCACGGAACCGACCGCCGCCCGGCGGACGCCGCCGTTCCCCGCCGCCGGCCAGGCGACGGCCGCCGCCCCGAACCCCGCGTAGACCAGCGCCCAGAGCGCGACCGCCGCGAACAGTCCGGATCCCGCGAGCCCGACGCCGAACGCGAGCGCGACCGTCGCCGGGATCCCGACGAGGGTCGCCGCGGGAACCGCGAGCACCCCGCCCACGGCCCTGACGACCGGCCGCCGGCTCGCGAGGGGCACCGCCGCGACGACGCAGGCGACCCCCGAGAGGGCCGCGACGACGCCCAGCCGGGGGCCGACGAGCGCGCTCCCGGCGGCGACCGCGACCGCGAGCGCGAGGATCGCGGCGGCGCGCTCGCTCGCCGTCGTCGTTTCGAGCACTCGGTCGAGCGCCCGTCGCCCGGCGGCCGCGCCCGCCCGTGCCCCGCTCTCGACGCGCTCCGTGACCTCCGCTGACCGGCCGCCGTCGTCGCCTCCCGCCGGGTGCTCGGAGCTCATCGCCCACCCCCGCGGAGCGCCCGCGCCAGATCGACCGCGAGGGGATCCGCGAGATCCCAGTCCACGACGGTCGCCCCGCGGGCGCGACAGGCCGCCATCCGGTTTTCGCGCTCGAGCCCGGCGACTCTCGCGCCCAGCCCCTTTCGGCTTGCGGAGCCGATTCCGGCCACCGCGGTCGTCATGTCGGGCGCGACGACGGTGACGACCCGCCCGTGCGAGCGGAGCCGGCGGACGACCTCGACGCTCCCCGCGTCGGAAAGCGGGGTACAGAGGACGACCTGGGCGTCGGCCGGGAGCCGGGCGGCGAGATCGGAGACGAGGGCGGCCACCGATGGGTCGTCGTCCCCGTCGCCATCGTCCCGGCCGTCCGTGTCGCTGCCGCCGGCACTGGCTCCCTCCCCGGCGCCGTCGGCGACGGCAGCCGGCCGATCCAGGTCCGCCATGGCCTCGTCCGTCCGTTCCCGGAGCCCGCCGCCGGTCCCCGGCTCGACCGCGAGGTCGCCCGCGAGGGCGGCGAACCCGGTCCGGTTGCCCTCCTCGAGGGAGGCGACGATCCCCCGAGAGGCGGCGTAGAGGCAGAGATCGAAGGAGTCGGGGCCGCCCCGTGGCCCCCGCCGGTGGACGCCCGGCCGGTCGTCCACGACGAAGACGGTCGTCACCCCCCGCTCCTCGCGGTACTCGACGGTCGCGAGCTCGCCGGTGCGGGCCAAGCGATGCCAGTCGATCCGGTTGATCGGGTCGCCCGGGCGGTACTCCCTGGTCGTGTAGAACTCGACGCCGCTGCCCCCGCCGTCGGTCGGCGTCCGGCCGACGAAGCGGACGGTTCGCTCGCGGAACGGAAACGAGTCCAGCAGCGTCTCGCAGGTGACGGCGTCGTCGCCCGCGGTCTCGACGGTTTCGGTCGTCCGAACGCTCGCGACGGCGTTTCGCGTCCGGACCGTCGCCTCGCCGAAGGCGTGACGACCCCGCGGGGGCGCGATCTCGTAGCTGTGGACGGCCTCCTCGTCGGGGCGGATCGCCGTCGCGAGCGCGGGGGTCCCGGAGACGACCGCCGCGCCAGCGGGCGGCTCGTCGGCGATCCTGACGTCGGGGTGGGTCCGCTCGCCCGCGTTCCGGATCTCGAGGGTGACCTCCACGGGCTTGCCTGGCCTGGGCCGGTCGGTCGAGAGCGTCCGTTCGAGTTCTATCTCTCCGGCGGGTTCGCCACCCAGCGAGGACAGGAGGACGACCCCGAGCGAAACCGTCGCGAGCGCGAAGAAGCCGGGACGCCCGAAGGCGACGGCGAGCCCGCAGGCGACCAGCGCGGCGACGAGCCCGATCCGGTGTCTGCCGACGCGCTCGACTACCACGCCGATACCCCCTCACCGTCGGCGTCCTCCCGGTCGGGCCGGGAACTGGGCTCGGGTTCGGGGACCCCGAACGCCGCCGGCTCGGTCTGGACCGCCTCGATCGCCTCCACCGTCGCCCGGAGGCTCCGCCGGTAGGGGTCCTCGGCGGTGAACAGGTCGTAGAGCCAGACCGAAAGCGGGAGCGAGGGCTCCCCGAGGAAGGCCGCGGCCCGCGGCTCGTCGGTCCACTCGCCCCGTTCGACGGCCTCCCGGGCGCCCGCCTCGCCGATGCCCTCCCGGCGGGCGTAGGCGTCGGCCGCGACCGGCCGGAGGCGCTCGACGACCGTCTCCCGGGCGGCCGACCGCGCCGCGCCCCCCCTCGCCTCGTAGTCGGTCGCCCGCCGGACCGCGACCTCGAGGCCGCCCCCGACGACCGGACGCTCTCCTTCCCGGTCGCCCGGGTGTTCGCCGTCGGCCTCGTCCGCCGGGACGGCCGACCGGCCGAGGGGCGCCGCGCTCTCCGCGCGATACCGGCCGACGGCGACGAGCAGGGGAACAAGGACGGTGAGCGTCCCGATCAGGGCGAGCAGCGCCCGTCCGGGATCGACCCGCTTTCCCACGGCGACCAGCGCCGGGAACTCGTCGGTCACCGTGTCCGGGCGGGTCGCGACGAAGATCCCGGCCGCGAGCAAGAGGAGGCCCGCGACCGTCACCGCCCCGAGACGTATCGTGGTCCGGGTCACTCCTCGCCTCGCCCCTCGAGTTCCTCGCTCGCCTCGCTCACCCGCTCGACGCGCTCCTCGGCGTCCCCGCCGCCGTACTCGACGTCCCGGAAGGCGTCGGTGATCGTCGCGACCGGCTCGCGGGGGGCCCCCGACTCGACCGCCCGCCGGGCGACGTCGCCCGGCGTCGCGATCCGCGTCCGGGACAGCGACGAGGCCGCGACGACGGCCGCGAAAGCCTCCCGGATCCGCCCGCGGGCGGCCGAGGGCGCCTCGTCGCCGGCAGGGGTGTCCCCGGCTGGGGCTCCGGGGGACTCGCCTCCGGAGTCGCCCGGCCCGCCAAGCCGGGTCCGGATCGCGGCGAGCGCCCCGGCGACCGCCCCTGCGAGGGCGGCGGGAAGCTCCCTAAGCGGGAGGTCGCCGACGGTCGCCACCAGTGCCTCGAGCCGCCGCGAGGCCGCGACCACCGCGCCCAGCAGGGCGGAGACGACCAGCCCGGGGAGCGACCGGGCGTCGGCTCCCCCCTGGAGGGCGGCCCCGACGGCGAGCGCGAGGAGCGCGGCGAACGCCGCGGCGACGGTCGTCCCTCCACCGGGGATCGCCTCGAAGAGGCCCGATTCGGACCCCGAACTGCCCGCGCCCGCCCCGCTGGCGGCGTCGCCGGCCTCGCTCTCTGACTCGTCCCCGACGTCGGGGTCCTCGCCTGGCTCGGTCGCCCCCTCGTCGAGTTCGCCGTCGATCCCCTCGAGATCCTCCGCGTCGGGGGCGGTCCCCGAGCTCCCCTCGCCCTCCGGTGCGGATTCGGACGCGAGATCGCCGAGCTCGCCGCCCAGCGAGCCCAATCCGGGCGGGACGCCGAGGTCGCCCTCGCGTTCCCCGGCTCGCCGCTGGCCCTGGCCGTAGCCCTCAAGGTCCTCGACGCCCTCGACGTCCTCCTCGCGGATGGCGTCGGCGGGAAGCTCCTCGCCGGCGCCGCCGACGGTCGCGAACACCGCGGCGACGCCCAGCAGCGCCGTGCCGGCCTCGCTGTCGCCGATCCCCTCGCGGATCGCCTCGACGCTCTCCTCGTCGGGGTCGGCGCCCGCGGGCGCGGCGCCGGGGTCGTCGGCCACGGCACTGGCGGCGGCGCCGCCGGCCGCGCCCGCGGTTTCGGGATCGGTCCGTTCGATCGCCTCCTCGCCGGCTCCGCCGGCGTCGGCGCTGTCCTCTAAGCTGCCGCCGGCCGGCGCCTCGCCCGTCAGCATCGGCAGGGCCGTCGCCGCGAGGGCGAGTCCGCCGATGGCGACCAGGAGGGCGACGGCCGGGAGCAGCCGGCTCCCGGCACGGGAGTCTCTCGGCATTGCCAGGGTATACTGTCAGTCGCTACTTACAGTTTGTCGTCGCCCGCGGAGTCCACTCGGCGGGGCTCTACGAGCCCCAGAAGTTCTCGCGGCTGCCCAGCCGCTCGCGATCCGGTCCGCTCCTGCCCCCGTCGTCCGATTCGGTTTCCTCGCTCCCCTCGGCGTCCTCGCCCTCCTCGCCGGCGTCCTCCAGGTCGCCCTCCATCGGGAGGCGCTCTACTTCCTCGGCGCGGGCGTGGTTGCTGTGGACCCGGGTGATCTCGACTCGAGCGCGAACCTCCGGGAGGAGGCCGTCGACCATCACGATGAAGCCGTCGTCGGTCCGGCCGACGCCGGCGCCGCTCTCGTGCATGTCCTCGACGTCGATGACGACCTCCTCGCCGGGCTTGACGGGCTGGGTTTTCAGGTCCTGAATCGGCTGGCTGTAGTGGTTACACCACTCCTTGCCGCCCCGGTCGCCGTAGTGGCGACACCCCATCCCGTGTATCTGCTCGTCGAAGCTCGGGCAGTCGTCGGCGAGTGGACAGTCCGCCATGGGGTTCAGTAGCCAGAGTAGCGTTAAACAGCTTGCGACTCGGATAGGCGTCGGAATCGCTGTGCTCGCAGGCGCCGGAAAACCCCCGACTCGACCCCTGGGCGCACGCTTTCGAAAACGTTTACGGCACGGCGAGGGGAACGTTCGATGATGAAGGTTCTCGTTGCGGTGACGGAGGTGACGACCGTCGACGACGAGTTCGAGATCGACGGGCTCGCGATCGACGACCGCTATCTCGGCGCCGACATGAACGAGTGGGACGAGTACGCCGTCGAGGAGGCGGTCCAGCTCGCAGAGGACGGCGTCGCCGACGAGGTCGTGACGGCGACGGTCGGTCCCGAGGAGGCAGAGGAGACGATCCGGCAGGCGCTGGCGAAAGGCGCCGACCGTGCGATACGGGTCTGGAACGACGACTGCGCGGCGGCCGACCTGCTCGACGTCGGCGCGAAGACCGCCCTCCTCGCGGGCGTCGTCGCCCGCGAGGAGCCCGACCTCGTCCTCACGGGGGTCCAGTCGGGCGACGCCGGCTTCATGGCCACCGGCGTCTCGCTGGCCGCCGACGTCGGCTTCCAGTGGGCCGCCGTCGTCAACGACCTCGAGCTCTCTCCCGAAGAGGGAACGGCCGACGTCCGCCGCGAACTGGAAGGCGGCGTCGAGGAACTCACGACGGTGGAGCTGCCGGCCGTGCTCACGATCCAGACCGGGATCAACGAGCCTCGATACGCGAGCCTTCGGGGGATCCGCTCGGCCCAGAGCAAGGAGCTAGAGCACGTGACCCCCGGCGAACTCGGGATCGAGCCGGCGACGATCGAGGGGGCGCTCCGGCTGATCGGGATGGCCGAGCCCGACGTCGAGTCCGAGGCGACGGTTCTCGAGGGGAGCGCCGAGGAGAGCGCCGCCGAACTCGCCGCCGTCCTCCGCGAGCGGGGCGTGGGGGTGGAGGGATGAGCGCCCCGAGCCCGGACGTCCTGGCGATCGCCGAACACCGCCGCGGGGACCTGCGGGACGTAAGCGACCAGCTGGTGACCGCCGGTAGCGAACTCGCGGGGGCGACCGGCGGCGACCTCCACGTCGCCGTCGTCAGCGGCGACGTCGAGGAGTTCGGCCGGAAGGCAAACCGCGAGGGCGTCGACGTCGTCCACACCGTCGCCGACGGCGAGGAGTTCAACCACGACGTCTACGTCCAGGCCGTCGAGGCCCTCGTCGAGGAAGTCGACCCGCGATACCTGCTCGCGCCCAACAGCGTCAACGGACTCGACTACGTCCCCGCGGTCGCCCGGCGGCTGGCCCTCCCGCTCGTCACGGACGTCGTCGATATCAAGGCCGAGCAGCTGGTGGCGACCCGCGAGATGTACGGCGGGAAAGTCGAAACCGAAATCGAGGTCGCGGACGACCGGGCCGTCCTGACGATCCGGGCCGGCGAGTGGCCCGCCACGACCGACACCGGCGACGCGAGCGTCGAACCGTTCGAACTCGAGATCGACGAGTCGCGGGTCGGCTCCTCGGTCAACGGCTTCGAGGAGGTCGGAGGTGGCGACGTCGACATCACCGAAGCCGACGTGCTGGTCAGCGTGGGTCGGGGGATCGACGACGAGGAGAACCTGGAGCTGATCCACGATCTGGCCGACGCGCTCGGTGCGACTGTCTCGGCCTCCCGGCCGATCGTCGACGCCGGCTGGCTCGAGAAGGGGCGCCAGGTCGGCCAGTCCGGCAAGGTCGTGACCCCCGACGTCTACATCGCCGTCGGCATCTCGGGGGCCGTCCAGCACGTCGCCGGAATGAAAGGCTCCGAGACGATCGTCGCGATCAACACCGATCCGTCGGCGCCGATCATGGACATCGCCGACTACGCGATCCACGACGACCTGTTCGAGGTCGTCCCCGCGCTGATCGAGGCGTTCGAGTAGCCCCGGAGTTCCGAGGGTCCCGGTCGACGCCATCGGACAGTCGATTTATACGTGGCAAGCGCCAATCGCCCACGATGGCCGATGCGGACGTCCCCGACGCTGGCCTCCCTCCCGAGACGATCGACCCGCTGTTTGCGGTCTACGAGACCCGGGCCGAGGGCGACACCTTGGTCTACTACGGCGACCCCCAGGTTCCCCCTGAGCCGCTGATGCGCCGGCTCTGGCCCCAGTTCCGCGAGGCGGGCTACGAGGCGCGGTTGACGACCCGCCACGGCGAGTACGTCATCGTCGCCGAGCCGGCGAGTTCGGGGATCGAGGGGATCCCGTGGACGAACGTCGTCCTCTTCCTCGCGACGGTGGTTTCGACGCTGCTCGTGGGATCACAGTGGTACTACGTCGATCCGATCGCGAACCCCGCCGAAGCGGCGCTAACGGCCTGGCCGTTCACCGTCGCGATCATGGGCGTCCTGGGGGTCCACGAGATGGGTCACTACGTGATGAGCCGCTATCACGATGTGGACGCCTCCTTGCCCTACTTCCTCCCGGTGCCGACGCTGATCGGGACGATGGGCGCGGTGATCCGGATCAAGAGCCGGATGCCCGACCGGAAGGCGCTGTTCGACATCGGCGTCGCCGGCCCGCTCGCCGGCCTGGTCGCCACCGTGATCGTGACGGTGATCGGGCTTCACCTCGATCCGGTGACCGCCCCCCCGGGATTGGCAAGCGACCCGAACGCGATCGCGATCCAGCTGGGCTACCCGCCGCTGCTCGAGCTGCTCGCGGCCGCGGTCGACCGGCCCCTGTACGGCGGCGATCCCGCGACGGGCGTCAACCCCGTCGTCGTCGGCGGCTGGGTCGGGATGCTCGTCACCTTCCTCAACCTGATTCCGGTCGGCCAGTTAGACGGCGGCCACATCCTGCGGGCGGTCGCCGGCGAGTACCAGGAGACGATCGCGGGGCTAGTCCCCCTGGCGCTGTTCGGCCTCGCGGGCTACCTCTACTACGTCGAGAACTACAGCGGCAACTCGGTGTTCGTCTGGGTGTTCTGGGGACTGTTCGCGCTCGTGCTCGCCCGCGTCGGACCGGCCCACCCGGTCGACGACCAGCGGCTGGGCCCCGGCCGGATCGCCCTCGGGCTCCTCACGTTCGCCCTCGGGGCGCTCTGTTTCATGCCGGTACCCGTCGAGATCGTCGGCTAATGGGTGTACCCCTCGTCGGCGAGGGTCTCGCCGTCCATCACCACTCCCTCCTCGCGGACCGTCCCGATCCTCGCGATCGCGACCTCGGTGGCCGCCTCGAGCTCCCGGAGACGGTCCTCGGGAACCGCGAAGACGAGCTCGAAGTCCTCGCCGAACGTCGTCGCCGGCTCGAGCGCCTCCTTTCGACCCCCGGCGACCTCCGCCAGCGCCCCGGCGACCGGGATCGCCCCGGAGTCGACCGCGAAGCCGCAGTCGCCGGCCTCGGCGAGCTGGTGGAGCGACCGGGCGAGCCCGTCGCTTACGTCCATCATCGCGGTCGCGTGGGGGGCGAGCGCCCGGCCGGCCGCCACTCGAGGCGTGAAGCGGAAGAGCTCGTTCGCTCTCTCGGTCTCCCCTCGGCCGAACAGCTCGAGGGCGGCGGCGCTCCGTCCGAGTTCGCCGGTGACACAGACGGCGTCGCCGGGGCGGGCGCCCGCACGGCGGACCGATCCAGTCTCGGGGACGCGGCCGATGGCGGTCGTCGCGGTCGTGAACTCGGTGTGTGAATCGAGGTCGCCGCCGACGTACTCCGCGCCGACCGCCTCGCAGACGTCGCTCGCGCCGCCGACGAACGCCCGGAGCTCCCCCTCCTCGAACTCGCGATCGGCGTAGACCGCCACCGCGGCGACGGCCTCCGCTCCCATCGCGCCGATATCGGACAGCGAAGCGCCGACGGCCCGCCAGCCCGCGGTGTATCTGGTGGTCGCGTCGGGGAAGTCGGTCGTCTCGTGGAGCATGTCGGTCGTCACGACCAGCCCGTCGACGACCGCGGCGTCGTCGCCCGCGGGATCGAGTTCGCCCGCGAGCATCGCGAGTGCGGCGCGTTCGTCCATGGCGGGCGTTTCGGGCCGGAGGCGAAAAGCGGTGTGGAACCGCAGACGAGGCGACAACGACGTCCTTAAATGCCGCGACGGGAAAGAAAACCCCAATGGCTACGATGTACGACGTCCCGGCCGAGGACCTCATCGAGGCCCTCGCCGAGGACTTTGCGGACCGACTCGAGGAACCCGACTGGGCGCAGTTCGCAAAGACCGGCGCCGGCCGCGAGCTCCCCCCCGAACAGCCCGACTTCTGGGCGACCCGGGCGGCGAGCCTGCTCCGGAAGGTCGCCGACCGCGAGCCGATCGGCGTCGAACGGCTCTCGACGGAGTACGGCAACGCCAAACGCGGCTCGAACCGCTACCAGGTCGCGCCCGCCAAACGGGCCGACGGCTCCCGGAGCCTGATCCGGACGATCCTCCAGCAGCTAGAGGAGGAGGGCTTGGTCGAGATCGGCGAGGGCGAGGGCCGGCGGGTCACCGCCGAGGGCCGCAGCCTCCTCGACGACACCGCGGGCGAGGTCCTGGAGGAACTCGACCGTCCGGAACTCGAGCGCTACGCGTAGGCCGGTCGCCGGTAGCCGTAATCATTTTCTCTCCGGCGGCGCAACCCCGACGTATGAGCGAGAACTCCGACGACGAACTCGAGCAACTCCGCGAGGAACGACTCGAAGAGCTCCAGGACCAGGCCGGCGGCGAGGGCGGCGAGGAGGCCGCAGCTCAGCGCGAGGCCGCCCAGCAGCAAGCCGAGGCCCAGAAGAAGGCCCTGTTGCGCCAGTATCTCTCCGACGACGCCAGAAAGCGGCTCAACACGGTCAAGATGAGCAAGCCCGACTTCGGCGAGAAGGTCGAACAGCAGGTCGTCGCCTTAGCCCAGAGCGGGCGGATCCAGGGCAAGATCGACGACGAGAAGATGCGCCAGATCCTGAACGAACTGAAACCCGAGGAGAAGAGCTTCGACATCCGCCGGCGGTAGGATGCGGCTGGGCCTGCTCTACAGCGGCGGCAAGGACTCGACGCTGGCGGCGTTGCTCCTCGCGGAGTTCTACGACGTCACGCTCGCGACCGCCCACTTCGGGGTGACCGACGACTGGAAACACGCGCGGGCGACCGCCCGCGAGCTCGACTTCCCCTTCGAGCGGATCGAACTCGACCGCGACGTCGCCCGCGAGGCCGCAGACCGGATCCGCGAGGACGGCTTCCCCAGACACGGCATCGAGCACGTCCACCGCCACGCCCTGGAAGCCGTGGCGCGGGAGGGGTTCGACGCCGTCGCTGACGGAACCCGCCGGGACGACCGCGTGCCGACGGTCTCGCGGGCCCAGGCCCAGAGCTTGGAGGACCACCACGACGTCGACTACATCGCGCCGCTGTCGGGCTTCGGCCGGAGCGCCGTCGACGACCTCGTCGACGCCCACCTGGACGTCACCGTCGGCCCGAGTGCGGAAATCACGCGCGCGGATTACGAGGCGGAGCTCCGGGCGCTGGTCGCCGACGATGGCGGAGCGATCGGGGAGTACTTCCCCGACCACGAACAGACCCACGTCACCGGCGTCCGGTAGCTACTCCTCGCCGGCGTCGCTCGTCGCCTCCCCCTCCTCGCTGCTTCCGTCCGCACTCTCGCTTTCGGCTTCGAGGTCGTCCTCTCCGAGCAGGTCGCTGACGTACTGGGCCTCCCACTCCCGGCGGGCCTCGATCTCGCGGCGACCCCGGCGGGTCACCGAGTAGACGTTCGTCCGGCGGTCCGCCTCCCCCTTTTCGAGAAGCCCCTTGTCGACCAGGGTGTCGAGGTTGGGATAGAGCCGCCCGTGATGGATCTCCTTTTCGTAGTAGTCCTCGAGTTCGTCCTTGATCGCGAGCCCGTGGGGCTCGGTGAGTCCGGCGGCCACGTACAACAGGTCGCGCTGGAATCCGGTCAGGTCGTACATGGGACCATCTACGACAATGAGCACGTTAAAGATACTGGATCAACGCGCTCGGCACGCCGATTTTCGCCCGTTCATATTCGAAATCGTAGATAGCTGAGTATCTGATTGATCGGGCGAGGATCGCGCGACCGTGGGGCGATGGCGTCGGGGACGAACCCGCCGAGGGGGCGAACGGAAGCCAGAAGTGACCCGTGACCGAACGGGCGGGCATGTACGACCGGATCAAGGGCTTTCGGGACGTCTACCCCGGCGAGATGGCCGCCCGCCGGGAGGCGATCGAGGTCCTGGAAGGGACGGCCGGACGTTACGGGTTCCGGGAGATCGCCACGCCCGCCCTCGAACGCGCCGAGCTATGGACCGACAAGAGCGGCGACGAGATCGTCGAGGAGCTGTACTCCTTCGAGGACCAGGGTGGCCGCCACGTCGCTTTGACCCCCGAGCTGACGCCGACGGTCGCCCGGATGGTCGTCGCCAAACAGCAGGAGCTCTCGAAGCCGATCAAGTGGTATTCGACCCGGCCGTTCTGGCGCTACGAGCAGGTCCAGCAGGGCCGCCAGCGCGAGTTCTACCAGACTAACGTCGACGTCTTCGGCTCCGCGGAACCCGAGGCCGACGCCGAGATCCTCGCCTGGGCGGCCGACGCCCTCACCGGGCTCGGCCTGACGGGCGAGGACTTCGAGTTCCGGGTCTCCCACCGCGACGTCCTGGGCGGAGTTCTCGAGGCCTACGAGGCGGACGTCGACGTCGAGGACGCGATCCGCGCGGTCGACAAGAGCGACGCGCTCGCGGAGGCCGAGTACCACGACCTGCTGGTCGAGGCCGGCCTCACCTACGACCAGGCCGCCGAGTTCGCCGACCTGATCGCGGGCGGCGATCTAGAGGAGGTCGCCGAGTTCGCCGACGCCGAGCGCGTCGATGCCGCGGTCGAGAACCTTCGGAACGTCCTCGCGGCGGCCGAGGACTTCGGCGCCCGCGAGTACTGTACGATCTCGCTCGAGACCGCCCGCGGCCTGGACTACTACACCGGCGTCGTCTTCGAGTGTTTCGATTCGGCGGGCGAGGTCTCCCGATCGATCTTCGGCGGCGGGCGCTACGACGACCTGATCGAGTCCTACGGCGGCCAGCCCACCCCCGCGGTCGGCGTCGCGCCCGGCCACGCGACGCTGTCCCTGCTCTGTCAGCGCGCGGGCGTCTGGCCCGAGGAGGCAGTCGAGACCGACTACTACGTCCTGCAGGTCGGGGATACCCGACCCACCGCCGCCCGGATCGCCCGCGAGCTGCGAGAGCGGGGCCACGTCGTCGAGGGCGACGTCGCCGGGCGCTCGTTCGGTGCCCAACTCGAGTACGCCGACTCGATCAACGCCGAGACGGTCGTCATCGTCGGCGAGCAGGACCTCGCCAACGACGAGGTCACGGTAAAGGAGATGGAATCGGGGGATCAGCTCCAGGTTCCCGTCGAGGGGTTCCCCGGCGACCACGAGCGCCCGACGCTCGCCGACCTCGAGTGAGGGCCCCGGATACTTCTTCGCGCCGGACGTAGGCCCCCCATGGCGACGATCGTCGACGTCCGGCTGCCCGTCGAGGGGTTTCCCCTCGGAATGGCGATCCCGGAGGATCCGGGGCTCGGAATCGACCTCGAGCGGATCGTGCCGACCACCGAGGGGGTGCTCCCCTTCTTCTGGGTCCGGAACTGTTCGTCGTTCGAGCGCTTCGAGCGGGCGGTGCTCGCGACCCCCGCGGTCCGGGGCGTCGAGGTCGTCTCGCGGGTCGAGGGCGACCGGCTCTATCGGGCCCGGTGGGACGACCGGGTCGAGGGGATCGTCACGGGGTTGGTCGAGACGGGCGCGACGATCGTCGAGGCGGTCGGCGGCGAGGAGGGGTGGCGATTCGAGCTCCGGTTTCCCGAGCGCGAGCGGGTACGGGCGTTCCAGCGGTACTGCCGGGAGCGGGAGCTTCCGATCGAGGTGCGCCGGGTGTCGACAATCCGGGAGCGGGCCGCCGGCTCGGGCTACCAGCTCACCGACGCCCAGCTCGAGACGGTTCGTCTCGCCTACGATCGGGGCTACTTCGAGGAGCCCCGCGGCGTGACCCAGAGCGAGCTGGCGACGGCGTTCGGCGTCAGCCAGCGCGCGATCTCCCGGCGGCTCCGCCGGGGGCTCTCCCGGCTGGTCGCGAACACGATTGCGAAGTAGGGGTTCTACATAGACCCGCCAGAATCACTCCCGGGGCCGACGTCTCCATCGTTGATGACGACGATCCTCTGCCGGCTCCGGCCGGCCGGACGAGAGAGGGGACGCTGATGGGGGGAGCCGACGGGGTCCGTCGCGACGAGCGGCCGACCGTGAGCCACGAGATCGGCGAGGGTTCGGTGACCGTCGCCGTCGCCGAGGCGCTCGCTGCGGCCACCGGACGCGACTCGACCGAACTCGACTCGCTGTACGACGCGGTCGATACGAGCGCGCTCGACGCCGTCTTCGCGACGCGGTCGGCGGGGACCACCCGCTCGGGGACGGTCTCGTTTCCGGTCGGCGAGTGGCGCGTGACCGTCGCGGCCCGCGAGGGCGACGGCCGCGTTGTCGTCTCCCCTCGCGGCGAGGGGAACGCCGCCCGCTAACCGAGGGCGAACGACGCGACCGTCTCGTAGACCGGTCCCTCGCGTTCGAGCCGGCTCTCGGTGAGCCTGACCGCCTCGACGCGGCTCTCCCCGACGGTGGGATCGCGCTCGCGGACGACCTCCTGGACCAGTTCCTTCCCGCCGGCGTGGTCCATCCGCGCGAGCGTGACGTGGGGAGTAAACTCGTGGGGTTCGGGTTCGAACCCCATCGCCGTCGTCCGATCCTCGATCGTCTCGTGGAGCCGCTGTAGCTCGTCGCCGCCCGCACTCACGCCGAGCCAGACGACGGTAATGTACTCCATCTCGGGGAAGACGCCGAGCCCCTCGAAGCACGCGTCGAAGGGGGCGATTTCGGATTCGTCGACGGCGGCCGCGAGTTCCGCCTCGAGTTCGGGCAGGCACGCTGCCTCGACGTCGCCGAGGAACTTCAGCGTGAGATGGGCCTGTTTGGGGTCGGTGAAGCTCAGCCCGGAGGCGTCCTCGAACTCCGCCTGGAGGTCCGCGACGGCGCTCGCGAGGCCGTCGGGCAGATCGACGCTGACGAACAGCCGCATGGGAGAGGAGTCGCCTCGAACGGTCTTGAACCTACGGCCGCCGGGGTCGCAGACCTTAACAGTCCGCCGACCCAAATCCGGGTAATGACCGACCGAACGGACGACAGAAACCCCTTCTCGGAGGACGACGTCGAGAGCAGCTACGAGGAGTTCGACCTCGATCCGCCGGAACTCGACGTCGACCCGACGAAGGTCGATCCCGTGGACTCGCGGGTCGTTACCGACCTGCTCGACCGCCGGAACGTCGGCAGCGAGGAGGTAGACGCGGGGGAACTGCTCGAGGTCGGCCTGAACTACATGCGGATCAACCGCTTCGAGCAGGCCACCGAGGCGTTCGAGCGTGCCGCGAACTTCGCCGACGACGACCTGCTCGAACAGGAGGCCTGGGTGAACAAGGGCGTCGCCCACGCCGAGTTAGAGGAGTTCGACGAGGCGATCGGCGCTCACCGGGAAGCGCTCTCGATCGACGACTCGAGCGAACACGCCGCGAGCGCCGAGACGAACCTCGCCTACGCCCTCTGGGAGTTCGGCGAGACCGCCCAGGCCCTAGAGCACGCAGAACGCGCCGTCGAGATCGACGAGCGGTTCCCCCAGGCGTGGTACAATCGTGCCTTCTTCCTCTCCGAGCGGGGGCTCTCCGAGGAGGCGCTTCACTGCATCGACAACGCGATCCGGCTAGGCAACCGCGACGCCCGCGTGCTCGAGACGAAAGCCCACATCCTGGAGGACTTGGGCGAGTACGACGAGGCCGAAGAGATCGCCGACGAGGCGAACGAACTCCGCGAGCGCGCCGAGGAACGGATGATGGACGAACGCGAGGAGGGCGACGACCGGCTGGTCGAGTGATGATCGTCAGCGAACGCGAGACCGAGAAGGGGCTCCTGGTCACGATCTGTGACGACGACGTGTTGGGAGAGACGTTCGACTCGGGGGAGATCTCGCTTACGGTCACCGAGGAGTTCTACGGCGGATCCACGGTAGACGAGGAGTCGGCCGCCGACTCGCTGGCGCGGGCCTCGATCGCGAACATCGTCGGCGAGGCCGCCGTCGCACTGGCCGTCGAGGAGGGGTTCATCGACGAGGCAAACGTCCTTGAGGTCGGCCGAACCCGTCACGCCCAGCTCCTCTGGATGTAGTCGGCGCGGTTCGGAGCGAACGAAGTGAGCGAGAACCGCGCTGTTGCGAACGGAGAGGAACGACCCGTGAGCGCACGGACCTCGGTCGCTCTCCGCCCGCCGTTTCGGCCGGCGGGCACGATTCTATATCGCGCCATACGATTTACCGGCGCTCGGATGCCGTCGGCTTCCGGCCGCAGTCGCGATGGCGCTCGGCCGTCCGAAACGGCGGAAAACGGGCGACTGCGACGGCGGGACCAAACCCTTTAGGAGGCAAGTTGAATCCCGCTACCCTCCGAGGGGTGAATTCATGACGACGACGACCGAACTCCGGCTGTCCGGCGACGGGATCGCCTGTGGCGGGGCGTTCGAGCAGTGGCCAGACCTCGAGTGCGAGCTGGAGCCCGTCGTCGCTGGCGGCATCGGGCTTCTGGTTACGGCTGGCGACCGTAGCACAATCGAGGCGGCCCTCGGCGCGGACCCGACCGTCCCGGACCTCGAGTGGATCGCGGCGGGCGAGGGGTGGGCGCTCTACGAGGTCGGGTTCGCGGGCGCGTTCGCGACGCTGTTCGAGGCCGTCGCCGACCGCCGGGGGACGGTCCTCGAGGCCGCGGGCAGGAGCGGCGCCTGGACCGTCAGTCTCCGGCTCCTCCGCCGGGAGGACGCCCGCGAGATCTACGCGGGGCTGGTGGAGGCCGGCCTCGAGGTCGAGGTCCTCCGGCTCTCGGAGCCGACCGCGGCGGGCGTGCCCTCGGGGTTGACCGCCGAGCAGTACGAGGCCCTCGCCGCCGGGATCGAGGGCGGATACTTCGAGATCCCTCGCCGGGTCTCGCTCGCGGAGCTCGCCGACGAACTCGGGATCTCCCACCAGGCGCTCTCCGAGCGGTTCCGGCGGGCCTACCGCACGCTGGCCAGCTCCGAGCTCGGGGACGGCGCCGCGGCCACGATGGCCTGATTCGGCCGATTCAGCATCCGTGCGGGCGCTTGCGGCGGGGTTCGACGGAGACGCGTCTCTCCGCCGAGAACGGGGTGATAAACTTCATATCGCGATATCTAATTCGAGGTCGCTCGCCGATCGTGTCCGTATCGGAGGCTCACGCGACCGGATCGATCGGTCCTCACTCGCCACGAAAACGGTCCAGCAGGCTCGAACGCCCGGGATCGTCGTCCTCGTCCTCGTTTCCGCCGAGCGGATGGCGGAGCCAGCCGCCGATCCGGCGGAGGAGATAGGAGGGAAAGAACATCGCGACGAACCCGAGGCCCACCATCGCCCCGCCGAGGGCGAACTGGCCGCTCCGGGCGAACTCGACGCCGACGATGAACATCGGACCGGCGATCGAGAGCCCGGCGGCGATCTCGATCATCCCGAGGAGTCCGGGGCCTCTCATCGCCGGAGGGAGGGCACCGGCCGGTTTAGATCGTCCGGTTTCGTCGGCACGAGCGCTACGTTTACGCCGTTCGGCCGCGTCCATCGAGAGAACGAATGGGGGTGGACGCAGACGAACGCGACCGCCGGAAGGCCGTCGCGGGGATCGCGATGGGGGCGCTCGAGGGCGACGGCCGTCGGCTGGCGGTCGACGCGGTCGCGGCCGTCGGCGACGTGTTGGCGGCGCCTGCGGCGCTGTTCGAGCCCGGTCCGGACGGGCCCGAACGCCTCGCGGGGGAGTTCGACGACTCTTCGCTTGCCGAGCGGGCGCTGACCGGCGAGGGAAGGGTCGTCGCGAGCGAGGCCGGGGTCGGCGCGGTCGTCGGTCCCGCTGGCGACCCCCGGGGCGTCCTCTGTGTCGGGAGTCGGGAGCTCTCGGAGGCGGATATCGGCTTCCTCGAGGACGTCGTGACGGTTCTGGAGCGGGCCTGGGCCGGCGGGAAGTTCCGGCAGTTCGCCGAACGGCTGGAGGAGGTCGTCTGGATGAGCTCCGTCGAAATCGACGAGATACACTACGTCAACCCGGCCTACGAGGAGGTCTGGGGGCGTAGCCGCGAGAGCCTCTACGAGGAACCGATGTCGTTTCTGGAGGGGATCCATTCGGAGGACCGCGACCGGATCCGGGAGACCATCCCCCAGCGCGCCCGCGACGAGTACGAGGAGGTCTACCGGGTCGTCCGTCCCGACGACTCGATCCGGTGGGTCAGGGATCGGGCGTACCCGATCCGCGAGGGCGGGGAGGTCCGCCGGGTCGTCGGCATCGCGGAGGACGTCACGGAGCGCCGCGAGCGCCGGCGCCGTCTCGAGCGGGCCAACCGACTCAACCGGCTCTGCCAGGAGATCACCCACCTCGTGATCACGACGCCGGACCGCCAGACCCTCGAGCAGCGGGTCTGTGACCGGCTCGCGGAGCCCTACCGGTTCGTCTGGATCGGCGGACTCGCGCCCGGCGGGACGCGGGTGATCTCGCGGGTCTGGGCGGGCGTCGAGGAGGGATATCTGGATGCGGTCCGGATCACGGCCGACGAGGCCGAGACCGCCGCCGGCCCGACGGGGCGGGCGGTCGAAACTCAGGAAGTCCAGGTCGTCACCGACATCACCACCGATCCGGACTTCGAGCCCTGGCGCGAGGCGGCCGTCGCGCGGGGCTACCGGGCCAGCATCGCGGTGCCCATCGCCCACGACGGCCTGCTCTACGGGCTCCTCAACGTCTATGCGGCCTGCCCGGACGCCTTCTCCGGCGACGAGACCCGGGTCCTCTCGCGGCTGGGCGAAGTCATCGGCCACGCGATCGCGGCCATCGAGCGCAAGGCCGCGCTCGCGGGCGACACCGTCGTCGAACTCGAGTTCCGCGCCGAGGGCTTTCCCGAGGCGCTCGTCGCCTGCTCGCGGGAGTCGGGGGGGATCCTGCGGTTCGAGCACCTCTCCCGGCACGACGACCGCCTGATCGCCTACGGGACCGCGACCGGAGTCCCCGAGGAGCGCCTGTGTGGGGCCGTCGAGCGCGAGGAAGACCTCGTCTCCGTTCGGGTCATAGAGCGCGAGGAGGGGAGCTACGGGTTCGAACTCGAGGCCGACGGAGCGGTCCCGCTTGTCGAGACGCTGGCGGGCTACGGCGGCCGCCTGTCCTCGGCGACGATCGCCGACGGCGACTGCCGGTTCGTCGTCGAACTCCCCGAGGGGGCCGACACCCGCCGACTCATCGACGCCCTCGAGTCGGGCTACGAGACGAGCTACGTCGCGAAACGGACGACGAGCCGGGAGGCGCCCGCGTTTCCGGGCACCGCCCTCCTCGATCGCCGGCTCACCGAGCGACAGCGCGAAGTGCTGGAGACGGCAACGTACGCGGGCTACTTCGAGTGGCCGCGGGCGACGACCGGCGAGGAGGTCGCCGAACGCCTGGGGATCGCCCCCGCGACGTTCGCTCAGCACCTCCGGGCGGCGGAACGAAAGCTGTTCGAGGCGACGTTCGATCGGGAGTAAAGAAGGGAGTTACATCGGCGTCGCGGCCGTCGACCCGGCGGTCCGTCCGCCGTAGGCGACCAGCAGCATCGAGATCCCGGTCGCGAGCAGGCTCGCGCCGACGAAGACGCCGAGCACCCAGCCCGCGTCCGCGGGGAAGCCGGCCCACAGCGCCAGCCCGAGGATCAGCGAGAGCGCGCCGCTTGCGGCGATCCAGCCCCGACCCGCTCCGGCCATCCGGGCGGCGACAACCAGTTCGGCGACGCCGTCGACCACCAGGTACGCGATCAACAACAGCGTCAGCGACGCGACCCCCACGACCGGGTTCGCGAGGACGAGCAGCCCCGCAATCAGGGAGACGGCCGAGAGCGCGACCTGCCAGAGCCGCCCCCGCCAGCTTCCGGCGGTAACCGCGTGGGCCGCGTTGACGACCCCACTGACGACCAGGAGCGCGCCGATCGCGTAGGCGATCGAGATCCCGGCGAGAAAGGGTGCGATGATCGCCAGGACGCCGATCGCCCCGAGGACGATCCCCGCGATCGCGAGCGGGCGCCGGGCGGGCATCGATTCGGTTCGTTCCTCCGATACGTACTGCTCGTCGGTGTATTCTGCCATGGGTGTCACCGGCTACCAGTACGCCGGCGACGACGATAATACCGATACACGATTTGACAGTAACTCCGGGCGGGCGACCGGTCCGCGTTCCGAACTCACTGCTCCTCGACGTGGCGGACCTCACAGGCCACGCCCCGCGTGCTCCCTTCCATCTCCCGGCCGAACATCTCCGCGCGCCCGACCGCGAACGCCCGCGGTCCCTCGATGACGACCTCGTCGCCGACGCGGATTCCCTCGTCGGCGCTGACGACTCCCGGCGCGAGCACGCTTCCGTGGGGCGTAAACGAGTCGATCTCGACGCGTTTGGTCGGGACCGAACTCTCGACCCACCGCCGGGCGCCCTCCAGGGTAAACGAGAGGGTGCCGTAGCGGGGCACCATCGTCGCGAGTTGCGTGTCGTCGCCGTCGCGGACCTGCAGTTTCGGATAGCGTCCCGTGGTCCGGAGGTCGGGAAAGAGGTCGTCGCCCGCGCCGTCCCCGAGGAGGTAGTCGGCGATCGCACGGACGGTGTTGTGCTCGCGCTCGCGTTTCGAGTACTTCAGTTCGCCCGCGAGGGCCTCGGCGAGGTTCTCCAACGAACTCTCGTCCGTGGGGTGGGCGCCCTCCGGGACGGTGTACGTGACGTCGAGGGCGAGATCGCTCTCGACGCGCTCAACGATCTCCCGATATCCCTCGGTCGGCACGTGGGCGACGATTTCGGGATACTCGTTTCGCTCGAGATAGCGCCGGAGCACGCGGGCGACGAACGCCGTCTCCTCTTCGGTCCACCGGCCCGTCACGACCGTGTCGTACTGTTGGGCGGGGTAGGTCGTCTCGAGTTCCTGGGGAACCACACCGATGGGCGAGGTCATCGAGACGAGGTGGGCCCGCCAACCGATCGCGTCGTGAAAGCGGCCGTGGCTCTTGGACTCGCTGTAGGGTTTCCGGGCCGAACAGGGGACGAGCACGAGCGGATTCTCGAACCGATTGCGATAGCGCGTCGTCACCCGGTCGGCGTACCGGCGGATCTCTGGTCGCCGGATGGTGTCGCCCGTCGCGGCGGTCATCTCGGCCTCCCGGAGGATCGGCGCGCGCTCCTCGATATACCCCCACCGGTCGTCGAGCTCTCTCATGGTCGCCGTGAGCCACTGGTCGTGGCGGGCCTGGCCCTCGACGTAGTCCCGGAGCCGTCCCTCGCGGATCCGCTGGCGGACGACGGCCAGTTCCGCACGGAGGGCGTTCTCGTTGTGTTCGGCGCAGTCGGCGCGGGTGAACTCCTCGACGGGCGTCCGGCAGGCTGGACACGCACACGGCAGTTCCTCGAGATCGGACAGTCGGCGGTCGCCCTCGGTCGTGAGGTATCGGCCTCGAGTGCCCTCGGCGGTCGCGCGGGCGGCGTCCACCGCGTCCACGCCGGCGTAGACGAGCGTCGCGACGTTTCTGGGCGTGGCGACTCCCGAGAGGACCAGGAGGGTGTCGGGCTGGATCGCCTCCCGGACGGAGACGATCCCGGAGACGAAGGAGGCGCCGTGGCCGACGATCGACTGGCCATCCGAGAGGAGGTAGGCGTCGACCGCGTGGGCCTCCGGCGACGCACTCGAGATCACCGCGGCGCTGGGATACTCGACGTCGGGATACTCGACGGAAAACGACTCGCGGACCTCCTCGGGGGTCCCGCCGGGGAGTCCGCGGTGGGGGAGCACCGTCAGCTCCCCCTCGCTGCCCTCGGGTACCTCGCGTTCGTCGGCCCACAGCGAGCCGGCGTCGGCGAGGCGGTCGCCGACGGTAGCGGGGGTCGCAAGCGGGGGATCGAGGCGGAGTTCGCCGAGGCGGGCGGGCCCGTCCCGGGCGTGGACCTCGAAGTAGTCGGTCATACCTCTATGGACGCGAGCGGGCGAAAGAGGCTGTCGGTCTCCATTACTTCGTGTCGATCGTCTCGACCCGATCGGGCAGCGCCGCGAGGATGCCGGGGGGCCACCCCTCGTGGGCGACCGCTAGCTCGCTGTCGGGGTTCGCCTCG
This sequence comes from Saliphagus sp. LR7, assembly GCF_003344565.1. Classification (NCBI taxonomy): domain Archaea; kingdom Methanobacteriati; phylum Methanobacteriota; class Halobacteria; order Halobacteriales; family Natrialbaceae; genus Saliphagus; species Saliphagus sp. LR7. The sequence goes on from NZ_QPND01000004.1 coordinate 231,872, forward strand.
GCGAGCCGGGCGACCCCCCGGAGGGCCGCGACGCGAATCGCCCGGTCGGGCCGTTCGGGCGGGTCGGTATTCAGGGGATAGCTCTGGACCAGCGCGGGCGGGACCGGGCCGAACGGCGGGCGGAGCGTCCAGACCTCGTCGTACTCCCCGCCGGAGACGTCGCCCTCAGCGAGCAGCAGGGAGTCCGGTACGGAAAGGCGTTCGAGCCGGCGGTGGTGCCGCAGGACTTCGGGCCGGGCGGCGCTCTCCGCGGAGACGTAGAAGAAGGTCCCTTTCGAGACCGGGTCCGACCGTTCGTACTGGTCGGCGTGCTCCAGAAGTGCGCGGTAGCCCGAGAGCATCGCCGGGTGCGAGCGCGCGCGGGCCTCGACGAGTTCCAAGAGATTCCCCTCCCGGATCGCCTCCCTGATCCGGCGGATCTCGGCGAAGCTCACGTGAAGATTGTGGGCGGCGAGTGCCTTCTCGCGGGGCTTGTCCGGGAGCGCGCGGAGTTCGTCGGGGGTGTGTTCGAGACAGACCGGACACGAACAGGGGAGGTAGTCGATGTCCGCCAGGTGGCGGGTGCCCCGGACGGTGAGGTAGCGGTCGTCGCGGGCGTAGATGGCGTAGGCCGCCGAATCGAAGAGATCACAGCCCGCGGCCGCGGCGAGGGCGAACATCATCGGGTGGCCGGCGCCGAAGAGGTGGACCGGCGCGTCGGCTCCGAGGCCCCGTTTGGCGGCCGCGACGACGTCGACCGTCTCGGCGTAGCGGTAGTCGTTGAGGAGGGGGACGACCGCGCCGATCGGGAAGACGTCGAGGTCAGTGCCGTCGGCGTGGCGAGCGGCGTCCTCCCGGAGGTCGAGGTGGGTCGAGCCCTGAACCGGCGCGCTCACGAGGGTGTCGCCGACGTCAACCCCTTCTGCGATCGTGAGGCGTTCCTGGGTGGTCTCGAGGTCCGCCGCGGCACGTTCGCGGGGGGCGTCGGGCGGCGTCGGGAGATCGACGGGGGTCGCGATGTCCGAACCGATCCCGGCCTGGAAGGAGAGGATCTCCTCGGTGGTCACGGAGATCTCGCCGTACTCGGCCAGCTGGAACGAGCCGGAGTCGGTCATGATCGCACCCGGAAAGTCGAGCATTCCGTGCAGGCCCTCCGAAAGCGCCTGCTCGCGGAGGTCCGGAGTGTCGTGGATGATGTAGGCGTTCGTGATGAGGGCCTCGGCGCCGAACTCCTCGGCGAGCCGGCGCGGTGCGATCGTGTCGATGTTGGGGTTGATGACCGGCAGCAGGGCGGGGGTCTCGACGGTGACCCCTGCACGCGGCACGCGGAGTTCGCCGATCCGCCCGCCGGCGTCGGTCTCTCGGAGTTCGAAACGATCGCGCATCTGGTGGCCGTTCGCCCGCGGGGCGGTAAACCGTTCCGTTCTTTCATCCGGGCCGCCCTCGATCACTCCGGGAGAACCGCAGACGGATCGCGGTTCCCCGGCGGACGGGTACGGCGGCCCGGATCACTCCCCGAACAGCCGGTAGTACGTCACCGCGAGTATCGCTCGCCCGTCCCGGAGGTCGCCCGATTCGATCTCCGAGAGCAGGTCCTCGAGGGACGTCTCGGCGACGCGGATGGTTTCGTCGTCGTCCAACTGCTGGGCGGCGGTCGGCCGACAGCCGGAGGCGACGAAGAAGTGGATCACGCTGTCCGCGATGCCGTTTGCAGGCTCGGCGGTGAGCAGGTGCTCGAGGTCCTCGGCCTCGTGGCCGGTCTCCTCGCGGAGTTCCCGGCGGGCCGCGGCCTCGAGGGAGTCGTCGTCGGGTTCGGTGCTGCCGACGGGGAGGCCCCGGTTGACCCGGGAGACGGCCTGGCGCCACTCCTCGATGCAGACGACCCGGTCGTCGGGCGTAAGGGGGAGGATACAGACGCTTTCGGGCTCCGAAAGGTAGTCGAACTCGGTCTCGGTCCCGTCGGGGAGGGCCACCCGCTCGTTGCGGATCTCGAAGCCGTCACAGCTATACGCGGTCCGCCGCGCGACTGTCTCCCACGCCAGTTCGGAGTCCATGGGCGGAGGTCGGGCGGCCGCCACAAAAAGGCGAGCCACCGTCGCTACGCGGTTCCTGATTCGGTGTACCAGCCGTGTAACGAAGGTCGGGGCGGACGACTCCCCGTTTTCGAGACCATGGACGAACTCACCGGCTTCCAGCGCGACCTGCTGTACGTCATCGCGGGCACGGACGAGCCGTCCGGTCGGGAGATCATGGCGGACATCGACGACTACGTCGAGGAGGTCACCCACGGCCGGCTCTATCCGAACCTCGATGCCTTGGTCGAGTGCGGCCTCGTCGAAAAGGGCGAACGCGACCGACGGACGAACTACTACGCGCTCACCGACCGGGGCGAACGCGCCTTGGAGGAACGCCGGGAATGGACCGAACGCTATGTCGAGGTCTGAGGCGGACTGACCCCCTGTTTCCCGGTGTGATCGCCTCGCCGTTGGCCGGTTCCGGAAACGGCGTACAGCGGTCCGTCCGAGTTGCTATCGGGCATCGTCCAGATCGACGAACGCCTCGAGGTCGGCGGTGAGCCAGGCCGTTCGCGTCGCCCTCTCCTTCGGCGAGAGCGTACGTCGATCGGGCCGGTGCTCGTAGCGGACGACGACGGCCTCGAGAGGGACCGTCGTCGTTCGGTCCCTCGCGCCGGGGCGACCGTCGGAGCCGTCCGTGGTCCCGTTCATGCGTGTTCTCCGGTTCGGGGAGGGTCACCCGGAGATAAAACCGCTGCTAGTTCCTCTATAGAGGGCTCCGGATCGTTCTCGTCGGACGGGGTTCGCACTCGAGCGCTCTTCGGTAGAAGCGGAGTTCGCCCCGGCCGGGGCGCTCAGCAGCCGCAGTCGTCGTCCGTCTCGTTGCCGTACTCGGAGTCGTTGTCGTCGCCGAAGCCATCCGTCTCGTTGTCGTCGTCAGTGTCGTTGAGACCGTCGTCGCTTTCGTTGTCGTCGCCGAAGCCGTTCGTCTCGTTGTCGTCGTCGCCGAACCCGTCGTCATCGTCGGTGTCGTTGAGATCGTCGTCAGTGTCGTCGAGGTCCGTCTCGTTGTCGTCGGTGTCGTTGAGGCCGTCGTCGGTTTCGTTCTCACCCATCTCCTCGTCGGTGTCGTTGGGATCGTCCTCTACGGACTCCTCTCCGTCGTCGGCTGCCATCTCGCCGGCCGGTTCCCCGTTCGGCCCATCGACCGCGAGCCTGACCGCGAACGGGGGCTCGGCGCCGAGGTAGCCCGTCGCGAACGCGGTGTAGGCCGTTCCCGTCTCGAGGGTGACCTCGACGCTCGCAACGGCATCGTCGGCTCCCGCGTCGTCGGCCCCGTCGGTCTCGTTGGTGTCGGTCTCGTTGCCGACCGTTTCGTTGCTGTCCGTCTCGTTCCACCCGGTCTCGTTGGCGTCGTCGGTCTCCGTCGTCATCCCCGCCGACTCCCCGTCGCCAGCGGCCGGGCGGACGTCCAGAGAGTACGTCGCCGCCGGGAGCGCGACGTAGTTCGTCATCTCGCCGAAGGCGACGTTCTCGAACAGCGCCAGGGGGCTGTCGCTGCCGACGACGTCGACCGCAGGGGCGTCCGGCGAGGCGTGGACCAGCCGGATCAGTGCCGAGCCGGCGTCAGTCAGGACCATCGCCCGGAACGTGCCGGCCCCGAGTTCGCCGACCGCAGCGATCGTATAGAACGCCCGGCTGACGGGGACCTCCTCGTCGAAGACGACGGTTTCGGGGTCACCAGCGGCCGTAATCTTCACCTGGTAGCTGCCGGGTGCGATCTCGAGGTACGGGGAGATGGTGTCGTAGGCGACGTCCGCGAGCACCTGCTCGTCGTCGACGTAGATGTCGACGTTCGGCGCGTCCGGCGAGAAGTGTGCGACCCGGACCGCCGCGGTCGGGGCCGACTCTTCGCCAGCGTCGTCCGTTCCGTTCGTGTCGTCGGTCTCGTTGGCGTCGTCGCGCTCGTCGTCCGCGTGGTCGCCGATCCCGAGGACGGGACCGGCCGCCGCCAGAGCGCCGATACCACCGATCGCCGCGAGCGTGGATCGTCGTGTCGTCGTCATGGTTGCGGGTGAAGCGGGGACGGGACGGGGGAAATACGGTGCAGTCGGTTTCGCCGATCGTCGCGGCGTTTCCCCGATGAAACGGGCGTAGGATCGGCCTGCACGCGCGAAACCGGAGCCTACACCGCGCTACTCGAGGCCGACGGTCCAGTTCGCGACCAACAGCAGGCAGACGACGCCCAGGAGCGCGGTCGGGAAGCCGAAGGCGACGGCCCAGCCGAAGGCGTCGGCCAGCGAGCCGACGACGACCGACCCCGAGGCGGCGACGATCATGTAGGCCGTCCGGATCAGCCCGAAGCCCGCCCCCTGCTCGTCGGCCGAGAGGAGGTCCATGAACCGGGGGAAGACGGCGGCGGCCCACCCCATCCCCACCGCGAGCGAGAGGAGGCCGGCGACGATGGTCCAGAGGCCGGGCGCGAGGACGAGCGCGCCCAGCCCGGCGATTCCGGCGACCATACAGCCCGCGGTCGTCGCGTCCCGTCCGACGCGGTCGGCCAGCATGCCCACACCGATCTGCAACACCCCCTGGGCGAGGAAGTAGACGGCGAACAGCGTCCCAGCGAACGTCGCCGAGTAGTCGTGGTAGGCGACGAAGAAGGTCGGGAGAAAGGAGGCGAGCGCCTGCCAGGTGAAGTCACAGATGACCGCGATGATCCCCGTGAAGACGATCGAGCGCCGGGTGAGCAGCTCCCGGATCGTCCCCGGCTCGAGCCGGGCGCGCATCGGCTCGTCGGGCCGGCGGGGCTCGGTCGGGCGCACCCGCCAGGCGAAGAGCGCGAAGACCGGGACGGCGACGAGCCCCGCGAGCCCGACGGCGACCCGCCAGCCGGCGGCGACGGCGACCCAGGCGACGACGACCGGGGTCACGACCCCCGCGAGCGGCGCCCCGCCGTTGTGGATCCCGATCGCGGTCCCGATCCCGTCGTATGTCCGGGTCAGCAAGGAGGTCGCGACGCTGTAGTGCAGTCCCGCGAGCCCGCCCAGCAGTATCGTCCCGACGACGAACGTGGGCAGGCCCGGCGAGAGCGCGATCACGACGGCCGCGATCCCCGTTCCGCCGATCGAGGCGAGGATGACGGGGCGCTCGCCGATCCGGTCGGCAAGCACGCCGCTGGGAAACTGCGCGAGCGCGTAGGCGACCCACATTCCGGACAGCGCCGCACCCAGGACCCCGTTCGAGACCGAGAAGTCGGCGGCAATCTCGGGAACGACCGGGCTGATCGCCAGCCGGCCGGCCATCGTCACGAACAGCGCGGCCGTACACAGCGCGAGAACGGTCTCCCGGTAGCGCCAGCGCACGCTCTCGCTCGACGCCCGACGGCCCTCGCCCTTCGGAAGCCGGCCGCTCTTTCCGGAATCGCTCAAATCGAGGGAGGGAATGCCACTCGACCCACTCCGGATCCCGAAGACATACCCCGTTCGAGGGCCGATTTCCGAGCGATGAGTCGACTATCGAAATCGCTCGAGCGACGCGCGAACGAGTTCCGATCGGGCTCGGAGCCCGATCCCGAAGTCGAACCGGAACCACGAGAGGACGCCGCCGAAGGGGCCGTCGAGACGGCGCCGCTGTTCCGCCTCGGCCGGCTCCTGTTCGGGGGCGTCCTCGCGTACAACGCCATCGACAACCTCCGCAATCTGGAGGGTCGGATCGCCTATGCCGAGGCGAAAGGCGCGCCCCGTCCCGATATCTCGGTCCCCGCGATCAGCGGCGGACTCCTCGCCGGTAGCGTCGGGATCGCCCTCTGGCGGCTCCCGTCCGCTGCTGCCGCCGGCGTCGTCGGCTTCCTTGCCGGCGTTACCCCCGTGATGCACGACTTCTGGAACGAGGAGGACGAAGAGGGCTACCAGCAGGAGCTGATCCAGTTCCTGAAGAACACGGCGTTGCTGGGCGCGGCGCTCGCGCTGCTCGGCCTCGGCCGGAAATCGGACTGACGCTCACGTTCGCGTTCGACCGGTTTTTCGTGGTTTCGTCCCGACAGCGACGCTTGCGGTCGATGGAATAGCTTGCTCAGTTGAGGCTGTAGGACAAGCACGGCACCCGCGAACGAACGGAGTGAGCGAGCGGGCCGACGACCGACCCAACGGGGAGGGAGGAGTGCTTTTGATCAACCTTTTGCGCTGCGCTCCCTCGCGGTGCTCGGTCGCTCGGCAAAAGGTTGGCACCTGAAGCGAGCCAATGTATTTCTTTAGTACGGTCGCTTTCTGATTGGATCTCGTGTTTAGTACGAAAACTCGGATAACGAGTTCGTTGAACTCATCGTTGTTCCCATAGGTGGATCGACTCGGATATCCCTATTTCGACAAGATACGATATTCAATATCCTCGCTTTCACTCAGTCCACTTCCGGTTTGGTTTCCAGCCGGATACTTCACCTGCCGATATGATGTGTGCGGTCATGTACAGAAGAGTAGCCAGGAGTCCGCCGGTTCCAATGCCATGAAGGAGAGAGTTCGGGACTGCCTCTATCCGGTATGTGATCGCGACTCCGATAGCAAACAGAATAATGGCAGTTGCTCGCCCAGCAGCGCCGATCTCTCTGAACCACTGTCCGATTCGGGTGCCTAACGCCGTCGTGGATGCCGGGCCGAGCGCGACGGCGAACGTAAGAAATCCGATACCTACCCCAGGGATCGACATCGTCGACGGGGAGAGAAGATCTAGGGTAGTTGTAATAGCGATGAGAAGGCCGATAATGACCTCCGTCCACGTCGGCGGCCTCTCCGGGATCCCGGACAGCCAGCCCGTCCAGTTCATGTTCTACTATTTGAATTATCTTTGGAAAAGTGTTTGGGGCCTCACGCTATCTGGCTTCTCACCGCCGCTCACAACGGGCGAGAAGCCGATTGATGGATCCGTACCTGTACGAGGGAGAACCCGACTGGTGCCACGGCGTGAGTGGACTCCGATCGACGAGCGCTCAGTGCCCCGTATCGTGGGGATTGAGCGCGGTCCCGTAGTTCTCGGCGTGGTCGGTGTAGTCGATGAACCGTGGCGCGTCGGGGTCGAACGGCCGCTGCAGGCTCTCGAAGGCCTTCTTCTTGTCCCAGCTCTGGAGGCCGCCGATCGCGCCGCGGTCCTCCAGGTCGTGGTAGTCCAGATTGGGTTCGGTGAGCTCCCAGGCGTCCATCCCCTGTTCGGTCCGGACGATCACGCTCGAGTACTCGTCCGAGGAGCCGACGGAGCCGACGGTGATGTCGGCGGCGTAGCCCGTGAAGTCCGCACACTCGTCACAGCCCTTGAGGGCGGCGTCGTGGAAGTTCTCGATGTCCTCCTCTACGATCATCTCGCCGTCGTGGCCGTAGACCATCATCTTCCCGTGGAGGACGTCCATCTTGCCGATCTCGTCGGGAGAGATGCCGCGTTGCTCCTCTAACATCTCGCCCATCAGGCTGTGGTAGTTGAAGTTCTTCGTACACATCAGCGCGATCGTATAATCGACGGCGCGAACGCCCTCGTTCTGCTTCTGGTAGTCCCACTCGAAGTCCTGGAGCGCGCGGATCCCCTCGATCTCACAGGGGGTGCCCACGAGCGCGAGGCTCATCTCGTCCCAGGATTTGTCGGGGAGCTTGTGCTCCCACTTCGAGAGGTCGAGGTTGCCAAGCGCCATCGTCTGGTTGTAGATGGTGCCGGCGTTCTCGATCAGATCCTCGTGGCTCGTCGCGAGGTAGCTCTCGGCCTTCCAGGCCTCCTCGTCGCTCTCGGTCGCGATCAGGGCGCCGTCGATCTCGCCCTTCTCGAGCAGCGTCGAGAGCACGCCGGTGACGACGCCGCCGTCCTGAGCCCCGTCGGTCCAGTCGTCCTCGACCTTCGCTGAGAACTCCGTGATCGGATCGCCCGCGCCCTTGACGTTGTCGTCGCCACCGGTGATCTTCCACTGACGCTCGTACCGGAGTCCGCCACGGGGGCAGAAGTCCCAGCAGAGCGAACAGCCGGTACACATTTTCACTAACTCGGGCAGGTCGTCGTCGCCGATCCCGATCGAGTCGGAGGGACAGGCCGCGACGCAGGTCCCACACTGGATACACCGGCCCTCGTCGATGACGGCCTCGTCGAGTTCCATGAACCAGGTCTTCTCGTCGGGCGTCTCGATGTCGTTCATCCGCGACCGGATCGAGTAGTCGGGGGTGTCGAGGGAGACGCCCTCGGGGACGCCGACGCGAGGCGTCGGGTCCGTCCCCTCGATGTCCTGGCTCGTCCCCTCGGCGGCGGGTTCGGTGAATTTGAGGTCGCCCAGCGAGCCGTTCTCGTCGACGTTGGCGACGCCGCCGCCGTCCGTGACGGCCTGCTTCTGCTCGGTTTGGGCTCCACAGGTGCAGGTCTGGGGCGAGCAGCTCTCGCTCTCGTCGTCGGCGTGATCGTGGCCACCGTGACCGCCCTGCTGGGCGTCGAACGCCTTCGACGGCGCGTCGGCGCCCTGGTGGTCGTGGCTGCGCGCACTCTGGGTCGGCGGTACGCTCACGTCCTCGTCGTCCTCTCCGACGTCAGGAACGCCGGGGAACGCTCGCTCTTCCGAGGACTCGCTGCGCTCGTCCTCGCGGCTCGCGGCTCCGCCGCTCGCTTCCTTCGAGGGCTCACTGCGTTCGCCCTCGCTATCAGTCCCCATGGGCAACACCTCGCGTAACGGGGGCGTCTGCCTGGCGCATCACGTCCCGGAGCCGGTCGTTGTCCACTCGCCGACACCACTCGTAGAAGCGTTCGCCCTCGGTCCGCTCGTCGGCATACGCCTCGAAGAGCTGTTCGATTGCCGGGATGACGGCACCGGCGGGGACGGCGGTCTCGACCCAGTCGAGGAACTCGTTGTCCGCGCCGAGCGCGCCGCCCAGCCCGAAGTCCATTCCCTCGACGATGTTGTCGCCCTCGGCATTGGGGCTGTGTTCGTCTTCCAGCTTGACCGTCTCCCCTCGGAAGCCGATGTCGGCGATCTGTGGCTGGGCACAGGAGGCCGAACAGCCCGACATGTGGGTCCGGACGACGTCGATCTCGTCGGGGACGTCGATGCGCTCGTCGAGTTCGCGGGCCCAGCGCTTGGTCCGCTTTTTGGTCTCGATGATCGCGTAGTTACAGAACTCGTTGCCCGTACAGCCGACGGCACCTCTCGAAAACGGGCCGGGGTCGGGCTGGTACTCCCGGGCGAACGGCTCCGCCAGGAGGTCCTCGACGTTCTCCTCGGGGATGTGCGTGATGAGGAAGTTCTGATCCGTCGCGAGCCGGACCGATGCCTCGTCGGTGCCGTACTTCTTTGCGGCGCGGGCGGCCTCGGCGAACTCGTCGCCGCCCATCCGGCCGGCGATCACGTTGAAGCCGACGTACTGCAGCCCCTCCTCTTTCTGGTCGTGGACGCCGACGTGGTCGCCCCGGTAGCCCGTTGTCAGCCCCTCGCCCGCGGTCGGGAGATCGACGGTACAGCGGTCGCGGACGGCCTCCTCGAACTTCTCGGGGCCGACCTGCTCGACGAGGTAGCGCATTCGACAGACGCCGCGGTTGTGCCGGTCGCCGAGTTCCTTGAACGTCTGGGCGACCGCACGACAGAACTCCACCGTGTCCTCGGGTGGGATGAAGACGTCGACGTTCGAGGCCATTCGTGGACCGTCGGACAGCCCGCCGCCGAGGCGGGCGTGGAAGCCGTAGTACTGCTGGCCGTCGATCTCCTTGCGAGCGGGGACCAGCCCGACGTCGTTGATCTGGGACTGGGCGCAGTCGTGGGTACAGCCCGTGATCGTCATCTTGAACTTGCGGGGGAGGTTGGCGTACTCCCGATTCTCGGTGAAGAACTCCGAGACGGCGTCGATGACGGGCTGGGCGTCGAAACACTCGTGGTCGTCGAGGCCGGCGGCGGGACAGCCGAGCACGTTTCTCGCCGAATCGCCACAGCCCTGGATCGTCGTCAGCCCGACCTCCTCGTATCGCTCCCACATCTCGGGGACGTCCTCGACCTCGATCCAGTGTTTCTGGATGTCCTGGCGGGTCGTGATGTCGAGGTAGGCGTCGCCCCAGAGTTCGTTCTGTTCGGCGCCGCCGTGTTCCTCGGGCGCGGTAGCGAGGTCGTCGGTGACCTTGCCGATGACCTCGGCCTGTTCGGGCGTGAGGTATCCACCGGGGACCTTCGTGCGGACCATGAAGAAGTCGTCCTGTTTCTGGGTGTACATCCCGGCCCACTTCAGGCGCTCCCACTCGCCGCCGCCGGCCTCCTCCTCGATCTCGGCGAACGAGAGGCCCTCGTCGGCGTACCCCTGGAGGTCCTCGATGACGTCGAGGGGATGTTTCTCCTGTTTGTGTTGCTCGACCGTGTTCACGCGAACCACCCCGTTCGCGTGGGCTCGAAAGCGCCCGCTCTTCCGGCGTTCATGGATTGTCTCCCCCCTCGGCGGGGATGGCCGTTTCGGAATCGATCGACTGGGCGGTCGGTAGATCCATCTTAGAGGTGTAGTACGCTCCACGACCTATACGGGCGCGCAAAGGGGCGAACACTGACGTGACTGGGATACACCGGCAATCGGTGCCGGTATCGTCGCCCCGTCCGGTCCCGGGCCCTTCGAGAGGCGACGGATCGGGCAGGATCCCCGCGAACGGGCTCCCTCGTCCGGAGACGACGGGGCAATACTTGCCCGTAGTCGGGCACGGCGGTCCGTGGGTCGCGGGCTCACCCCTTCGAAAGGTATAGGGGTCTCATCCGACCAGGACTAGGCAATGAGCGCCGACGGCTACGACCACGAGACGGTCGAGCGACGCTGGCAGGAGGCGTGGGCCGACGCCGACGTCTACCGGACGCCCGACGACGCGACGGACCCCGCCTACGTCCTCGGGATGTACCCCTACCCCTCCGGCGAACTCCACATGGGCCACGTCCGCAACTACACCATCACCGACGCCTACGCCCGCTACCTCCGGATGTCCGGCGAGGAGGTGCTCCACCCGATGGGGTGGGACGCCTTCGGATTACCCGCCGAAAACGCCGCGAAAGAACGCGACACGAACCCCCGGGAGTGGACCGAGGAGTGCATCGCTCGCATGAAAGGTCAGATGGAGTCGATGGGCTTTGGCTACGACTGGGAGCGGGAGATCACGACCTGCGAACCCGACTACTTCCGGTGGAACCAGTGGCTGTTCTCGCGCTTTCACGAGGAGGGGCTGGTCTCCCGGCGGGACGCCGAGGTCAACTGGTGTCCGAGCTGTGAAACCGTCCTCGCCGACGAGCAGGTCGAACTCGAGGACGGGGTCGAGATCTGCTGGCGGTGTGATACGCCCGTCACCCAGCGGGAACTCTCCCAGTGGTTCCTCGAGATCACCCGGTACGCCGACGAACTCCTGGACGCCATCGACGGCCTCGAGGGGTGGCCCGACCCGGTTCGGGGGATGCAGCGAAACTGGATCGGCCGCCAGTACGGCACCCGCCTGCCGTTCGAGATCGGCGAGGCGCCCGGCGCCTCGGACGAGGATGATACGGGGAGCACGGAGTACGGCACCGTCGAGGCGTTTACGACCCGCGCGGACACCGTCTTCGGCGCGACGTTCTTCGCGCTGGCGCCCGACCACCCGATCAGCGAGACGGTCGCCGAGGACGACCCCGAGGTTCGCCGGTTCGTCGAGGAGGAGGCCGACCCCGAAGGCGACGAACCCAACGGCGTCCGGACTGATCTGACGGCGACGAACCCCGTCACCGGCGAGGAGCTTCCGGTGTTCGTCGCCGACTTCGTCCTCTCGGACGTCGGGACGGGCGCCCTGATGGGCGTCCCGGGCCACGACGACCGCGACCACGCCTTCGCCGAGAAGATGGACGTTCCCATCGAGCCCGTGGTGGCTCCCGTACCCGACGACTGGAACCCCGATTCGGGAACCGTGCCCGACGCGCCCGACGTGAGCGAGTCCGCGTTCACCGACGACGGCGTGCTGGTGAACTCCGAGGAGTACATCGGCCTCGAGAGCGAGGCGGCCCGCGAACGGATCACCGCCGACACCGAGGGCGCCGAGGAGGCGACCCAGTACCGGCTCCGGGACTGGGGGATCTCCCGCCAGCGCTACTGGGGGACGCCGATTCCGGTCGTCCACTGCGAGTCGTGCGGTCCCGTGATGGTTCCCGACGAGGACCTGCCCGTCGAGTTGCCCGAGTTCGTCAACACCACCGGGAATCCCCTCGACGCGGCCGAGGAGTGGAAGGAAACGACCTGTCCCGACTGCAGGGCGGAGGCCGAACGGGAGACCGACACGATGGACACGTTCGTCGACTCTTCGTGGTATTTCCTCAGGTACGTCTCGCCCGACATAGAGAGCGCCCCCTTCGACGTCGAACGGGCCAACGACTGGATGCCCGTCGATCAGTACGTCGGCGGGATCGAACACGCTGTGATGCACCTGCTGTACTCGCGCTTTTTCACGAAGGTGCTCGCCGACCACGAGGGTCTCGAACATCGGGAGCCCTTCACGGACTATCTCGCCCAGGGGATGGTGCTGCTCGACGGGTCGAAGATGTCGAAGTCGAAGGGAAACGTCGTCTCTCCCCAGGAGATCGTTGCGGAGTACGGCGCCGACACCGCCCGGCTGTTCATGATGCAGGCCGCCCAGCCGGAGCGCGACTTCGACTGGAGCGAGGAGGGCGTCCGCTCGACGCACGCCTTCCTGAATCGGTTGCGCGGGATGGTCGAGTCGTTCGTGGAGGACGACCCCGACGGGGACGACGACGCGGTCGCGAGCTACGTCGAAAGCGAGATAGCGGCGACGGTCGCCATCGCCACCGAGGAGTACGAGGAACTGACGTTCAACCGGGCGACCCGGAAGGCCCAGGACCTGGTTCGAACGCTGCGCCAGTACGCCGACTACACCGAACCCCACGCGGAGACCTACGAGCGCGGGCTCGCCGCCGTCGTCCGGCTGCTCGCGCCCGTCGCCCCCCACCTGACCGAGGAGCTCCACGACGAACTCGGCGGGGAGGGATTCGTCGCCGAGGCCAACTGGCCCGACAGCGACGCCGACCGCGAGCACGCAGAGCGCCGGCGTCGCCTCGTCGAGAACACCCGCGGGGACGTCCGCGACATAATCGAGGTCGCCGGCATCGACGACCCCGAACGGATCGAACTCGCGGTCGCGCCCGACTGGACGTACCGTGCCCTCGAGGTCGCCCTCGAGTCGGAGTCGCCGAACCTGATCGGCGACCTGATGGGAGTCGAGGAGATCCGCGAACACGGCGACGCGGCCGCCGACTACGGCCAGGACCTCCAGGCGGGACGCGAGGCCTTAGAGCCGACGCTCGCGCGAGAGGAGGAACGCGCAGCCCTCGAGTCGGCGGCCTGGCTGATCGAACGCGAGTTCGACGCGCCCGTCCGTGTCGTCGACGCCGACCCCGACGCCGGTGACGCCGAACCCGGTCGGCCGGCGATCGAGATCGTCGAGTGAGTCGCGAACGAGGACCTGAATCCTTTTATCTGCCCGTCGTCTCCCCGCTGGTAATGGTTCGAACGACCCGCGGGAGGTGGGAGCGATGACGACCGACGTGACCGAGATCACGGTCATCGGGGACGACGACACGGGACTGATCGCCCGAGTGACGAGCCTCCTCTTCGAGCGCGGGATCAACATCGAGGACCTGGATCAGGCGGTCAGGGAGGGCGTCTTCCGGATGTACCTCGCGGTCGACACCTCCGACATGGTCTGTACGGAGGACACGCTCCGGGCCGACCTCCAGGAACTCGGCGACGACCTCGGACTCGACGTCCAGGTCCGCTTTCCGGCCGACCGCGAGAGCCAGCAGATCGCCGTCCTCGCGACCAAGGAGAGCCACTGTCTCGAGGCGCTGTTCGAGGCGTGGGCCAACGGCGACCTCGGGGCGGACATCGGCGTCGTCATCGCCAACCACGACGACCTCCGGCCCCTCGCCGAACACTACGACGTCCCCTTCCACGACATCGGGTCCGAGAGCGGCGCCCAGAACGAGGAGCGCCTCCTCTCGCTGCTCGCCGAGTACGACGCCGACCTGATCGTGCTGGCGCGCTACATGCGGATCCTCAGCCCGAACGTCGTCTTCCGGTACGAGGACCGCATCATCAACGTCCACCCCTCCTTGCTGCCGGCGTTCCCCGGCGCCGAGGCCTACCGCCAGGCCGTCGAAGAGGGGGTCCGGGTCGCAGGGGTCACCGCCCACTACGTCACCACGGATCTTGATCAGGGGCCGATCATCACCCAGCGGGCGTTCGACGTCCCTGACGACGCCGACCTGGGCGAGATGAAACGCCGCGGCCAGCCCCTCGAGGCCGATGCCCTGCTCGAGGCGGTCCGGCTCCACCTGAACGGCGACGTCTCGGTCCACCGCGGCCGGACGACGGTCCGGGAGGGTGAAGGAGAGTACCAGCTCGGCCTGCACGAAGAGCACCGCGAACTCGTTCCCGACCGGCCGGTCGACGGGCTCGCAAGCGCGGTCGGCTCGTCCGACGACGGCGATACCCCGAAGGACGCGGCCGGCGACTGACCCGGTGTCAGTCGGCGGGCTGGCGTCCGGCGGCGCCGGCCGCGCCGCTCTGCTGTATGACGTTGAACGCGGTCATGAGGTCGGTCCGGGAGATCAAGCCGACGAGGTCGGGATCCCGGGCCGCCTCGTCGTCGACGACGAGCAGCCGGCCGATCCCTTCCCCCTGGATGCGTTCGATCGCGGTCATCGCGCCCGCGTCGGCGGTGATCGTCTTCAGGTCGGTCGACATCACCTCCTCGACGGTGTAGGCGTCGCGTTCGACCTCCCGCACCTCGCGGGCGTCGTCGAGCGTGACGAGGCCGACCAGGCGGTCGTTCTCTATGACCGGGTAGCCGGTGTGGCGCTCGCGGAACATCCGCGAGACGAGTTCGGCGACGGTCGTCTCCGGGGTGACGGTGTGGAGGTCGGAGGCGGGGGTCATGATGTCGGCGACGGTGACGCCCTCGAAGGCGGCTTTCATCGTCACCTGCTGGGACTCGCTTGCGGCGCCGATGTAGACGAACAGCGCGACGCCGATCAGGATCACGTTCCAGGCCAGCAGGCCGAACAGCCCCATCAGGACGGCGAACGTCTTCCCGACGCTGGCGGCCTGCTGGGTCGCGCGTGCGTACGGCCGAGACCGGGCCAGCAGCGCCCGGAGGATCCGGCCGCCGTCCATCGGGAACGCGGGCACCATGTTGAAGATCGCGAGCGCAATGTTGAGGACGGCGAGGTAGCCGAGCACGAACCGGATGCCGTCTACGGCTCCCGAGGAGAGGGTCCCCTCGAGGACGCCGGGGGTCGCGAGGAAGGCGACGTAGGAGACGGCGCCGACGAGGACGCTGACGATCGGACCGGCGATGGCGATGGCGAACTCCTGGCGCCAGTCCTCGGGCATCTCCGACAGCGAGGCGATCCCGCCGAACAGCCAGAGCGTGATCGACTCGATCGGGAACCCGTAGCGTTGGGCGGTAAGCGAGTGACCGAGTTCGTGTGCGACGACGCCGACGAAGAGGCCGACGGCGGCGACGAGCCCCAACACCCAGGGCATCGTCCCGGCGGTCAGCGGTTCGACGGCGATCTCGGCGCCCCAGAGCTCGTTTAAGATCTCGGCGGTCGGCTCAATCTGGACGCCGATGAGGTAGGCAAACAGCGGAAGGACGAGCAGGAACGTCAGGTCGAGCTTGATCGGAATGCCAAACAGCGACCCGATCCGGAACCCCTTCATGCGGAGGGATACCGGGGGAACGCCCTTAAACGCGCCGCCGCCCCGGCCGTCGGCGGGCTTTTGATCCTCGAGGCCGTACGCGGCCCCATGAGCGAGGACCCGGCAGGCGAGCAGTCGGGCGGCGGCGAGGACGGCGAGTTCGCCGCCACCTCCGACGCCGGCCCGGAGGAGTCCGACGAGGACGAAGAGTGGGAGTTCTCGCTGGCGGACATAGAGGAGCGGGCGGCGGGAAACGACGACGACCGCGGGGACGGCGAGGGGGGGCCGCGCGCGCCCGAACCGAACTCCGCGTCGGTCGTCCGGGGGAGCCCGTCGGCCGAGAACGCCGCGTTCGTCCTCCTGGGCGCGCTCGTGATGGTCGGCGTCCTCGTCCGCCTCGTCGCTGCCGGGTTCGGGATCTGAGATCGAGGGGCGGTAAACCTTTAATCATGCCGAGACCTTAGTCGCCGTCATGGTCGAATTCCTCGTCGAGAACCTGCCCCTCGCCCTTCTCGGGGCGGGGCTCGTCCTTATGGTCCTCGAGGCGGTCTCCCCCGGCGCGCACCTGATCGTGGTCGGCGTCGCGCTGGTCGGGGCGGGCCTGATCGGCGTGCTCTTCCCCCCGATCGCGGGGCCGCTCGTGATGGCCGCGCTCACCCTGCTGTTCGGCGCGGCCGCGACCTGGATCTACCGCGAGTTCGACTTCTACGGCGGAAAAGGCACCGCCCAGACCAGCGACTCGGACTCGCTTTCGGGACGGACTGGCTACGTCACCGAGCGAGTCACGAACCGAAGCGGCGAGGTCAAACTCGAGGAGGGCGGTTTTAGCCCCCACTACAGCGCGCGGACGGCCGACGAGCCGATCCCCGAGGGCGAGGAGGTGATCGTCCTCGATCCGGGCGGAGGGAACGTCCTCACCGTCGCCCCCCTCGGCGGGCTCGGGGACGACGAGATCGACCGGGCGCTCGCCCGCGAGGCCGCGAGCCGGGAGAGCGAGCGGGGGACCGACCGTGCCACCGAAACCGAGAAGTCGGGCTGAGGCCGGACCTGTCACTCCCCCAAGGGAACGCTTTTTACGCTACAGCTACAAGTCGCTCGTATGGCATTCGAACCAATCGTCCTCCAGGCCGAGGTCGGGCTGGCGATCGGCGCGCTCGTACTGGTCGTCGTGCTCGCCGCCCTGCTGAGCGCGATCGAGATCGTCAACGCCTACGAGAAGCGAGCGCTGACCGTCTTCGGGGAGTACCGAAAGCTGCTCGAGCCCGGGATCAACGTGATCCCGCCGTTCGTCTCGAACACCTACAAGTTCGACATGCGGACACAGACGCTCGACGTTCCCCGTCAGGAAGCGATCACGCGGGACAACTCGCCGGTCACCGCCGACGCCGTCGTCTACATCAAGGTGATGGACGCCAAGAAGGCGTTCCTCGAGGTCGACGACTACAAACGCGCGGTCTCGAACCTCGCACAGACGACGCTGCGGGCGGTGCTGGGCGACATGGAACTCGACGACACCCTCTCGAAGCGCGAGGAGATCAACACCCGCATTCGCACGGAACTCGACGAGCCGACCGACGAGTGGGGCATTCGGGTCGAGAGCGTCGAAGTGAGGGAAGTGAACCCCTCCCAGGACGTCCAGCGCGCGATGGAGCAACAGACGTCCGCCGAGCGCAAACGGCGTGCGATGATCCTCGAGGCACAGGGCGAACGCCGCAGTGCCGTCGAGAAAGCGGAGGGTGACAAGCAGTCCGAAATCATCCGCGCCCAGGGTGAGAAACAGAGCCAGATCTTAGAGGCCCAGGGGGATGCGATCTCGACGGTCCTCCGTGCGCGCTCGGCCGAATCGATGGGCGAGCGCGCGATCATCGACCAGGGGATGGAGACGCTCTCGGAGATCGGCCAGTCCGAGTCGACGACGTTCGTCCTCCCCCAGGAGCTGTCCTCGATGGTCGGGCGCTACGGCAAACACCTCACGGGCAGCGACGTCAGCGAGGGCGACGGAAGTCTGGAGAGCCTCGAGTTCGACGAGGAGACCCGCGAGCTGATCGGGCTCGACGACATCGCCGAGATCATCGGCGAGATCGACGAGGAAGCCGAGATGGACCTAGAGGAGCTCGAACAACAGGCCCAGGCGATCAAGGAGGGGAAGGGAGCGGGGGACATCTCGAACTCCGACGACGTGATCGCGGACATGGGCCAGGAGTTCGAGGAGGCTCCCGAGCCCGAACCCGACGAGTAGCCACGATCCCCGCGGCGTTCGCGGGGCGGCCCGAGCGAAACGCGTTTTACGCCGGGGCACGTTCGGAAGGGTAAGACAGCATGGCGGGCCAGGGAACCGACGGCGTCGACGAACGCAAACGGGCGACGCTCCGCAGGTTCGCCGCCGTCGGGGCGGCCTCGCCGCTGGCGCGCCTCTCGGAGTCCGACGAGGGGTCCGAGACGGGCGGCAGCGAGGCCCGCGACGCGATCGCCGGCTACCTCTCGACGACCCCCGGCGCCCACTTCTCGAAGATCAGGGACGACCTCAAACTCGGCACCGGCGAGACCCAACACCACCTCCGCCGGCTCGAGGAGGAGGGCGTCGTCGAGCGGTTCCGGGACGGCGACTACAAGCGCTTCGTCGCCGCCGGTCGGTTCGACGCCTTCGAGAAGCAGGCGCTCGGCTACCTCCGGCGGGAAACGCCCCGGGGAATGCTGATCGAACTACTGGCCCGCCCGGAGGCGACCGCGAGCGAACTCGCGACCAGTCTGGGGGTGTCGGCGCCGACGGTCAGCAAGTACGCCGGCGAGCTAGAGGAGGCGGGGCTGCTCTCGCGGGCCGACGGCTACGCGGTCGAACGCCCCGAAACGATCCTCCTGCTCCTCGTGGCCCACGCCGACTCCTTCGGGGATCGTGCGCGGACGCTCGCGGCCGAGGCCGACGGACTGGTGCGTTACGACGGCTAGACGCTCACTTTCCAGGTGGTGCTCGAGGAGTAGCCCCACTTCTCGACGTCCACTCCATAGTTGCCCTCCTGGAGGGCGGTGATGTTCGAGCCGACCTCCTTGGGGGTCATGTCGAGTTCGTTGCCGATGAGCCTGGACTTGAAGTAGGTCTTGGTCGCCGCGTTCTCCCGGAGGTATCGGAGGATCCGTCGCTGTTTGCTCGTGAGGTCGGGTGCCAGCGTCGTGGCCATATCGGGTAGTCGGTCGAATCGGCCTTAGGGGGTTTGGTACGTCAGGTTAACCCGGTGCCCGATAGCGGTTTTCCCGTCAGTAACCTCCGTATTCCGACGTGGGGTGGCGCCCCAGGGGGGTGTTGGTACGGGCAGTTAACCGCCGCGTTCGCGAACCGACGTCGGCTCTCAACGTTCAGGATCTCCTGACAGTGCGGTTTCCGGCAGAACGTTCTTGGCCGTCGGTCACCCAGTGGAACCGATGAGCCGCCCGGCCTCCGTGAGCGTCGTCCTCCCCGCCCACGACGAGGCAGGGCGACTCCAAGAGACCGTCGGTGCCACTCTCGAGGCCCTCGCTTCCTTCCTGCCGGCGGGGAGCTTCGAGGTGATCGTCGCCGAGGACGGCTGTACGGACCGGACCCCCGAGATCGCCCGCGAACTCGCCGCCGGCGACGACCGGGTCCGTCACGTCCACAGCGGGGAGCGCCTGGGCCGCGGGCGGGCCCTGGAACGTGCGTTCCGGGCGGCCGACGGGGAGACGCTGGTCTACTTCGATTGCGATCTCGCGACCGACCTCTCGCATCTGGAGGAGCTCGTCGAGTCGGTCCGGTCGGGTGAGGTAGACGTCGCGACGGGCTCGCGCCGGCTCTCGGGGCGGCGGGCCGACCGGCCCGCGAAGCGGCGCCTGCCGAGTGCCGTCTACAACGGGCTGGTCCGGCTCGCGCTCGGGTCGGAGCTGCGGGACCACCAGTGTGGGTTCAAGGCGTTCGACCGCGCGGTCCTGGAGGACGTGCTTCCGGCGGTCGAGGACGGCCACTGGTTCTGGGACACCGAGGTGCTGGTGGCCGCCCAGGGCGCGGGCTACCGCGTCCGGGAGTTTCCCGTCGAGTGGACCCCCAGGGGAGACACCGACGTCGACCTCCTCCGGGACGGCTTCGGGATGGGGGGGCAACTGGCCCGGACCTGGTGGCAGCGGGCGGTCGAACCTCGCATCGGCCGACGGAGCCGCCTGCTCGCGGGCTCGCTGTTGGTCGTCCTCGCGGTCGCCGTCCTGGCGGCTTCCTTCGACCTCGCGGTCATCGAGACGATGGCCGGCGCCGACCCGGCCGTTCTCGGAGCCGCGACGGTCCTCTATGCCTGCTCGTGGCCGGTCCGGGGGGTTCGCTACCGCGATATCCTCGCGCGCCTCGGACACCGCGAGGGGGTCGGATTCCTCATGGCCGCGATCTTCGTGAGCCAGACCGGGAACCTCGTCGCTCCGGCGCGGGCGGGTGACGCGGTCCGGGCGTACGTCCTGAAGGCCAGGCGGGCGGTTCCGTATCCGACGGGCTTCGCCTCGCTGGCGGTCGAGCGGGTGTTCGACCTCCTGACCGTCCTGGCACTCGCCGCCGTCGTCCTCGCGGGCTTTTTCCTGACGGGCGCGACGGAGGGGCTCCGGGCGGCAGTCGACGGCGCCGGCGTGGGCGACGGCCTCGCCCGCAGCGGCCGGGTCGCGGTCGCCGTCGCGGCCGTCGTCGCCGCGGCCACCCTCGCCGCACTGGTCGGGATCGTCGCCACGGCCCGCTCGGAGCGGTCGATCCTTCGCGAGGGAGTCGCCCGGCTGGGTGACGACGCCTACGCGGCCCGGATCGGTGACCTCCTGGCGGGCTTCGCCGGCGACGTCCAGACGGTGGCGACCGACCGGCGGGCGTTCGCCGTCGTCGGCGCCTCGAGCCTCGTCATCTGGATCGTCGATGCCGTCGTCGCCGCGGCCGTCCTCCAGGCGCTCGGGGCCGGACTCCCGCTCCCGGCCGTGCTCTCGGTCTGCGTGCTGGCCGTCAGCGTCGGCAACCTCGCCAAGGTGTTGCCGCTGACGCCGGGTGGGATCGGGCTCTACGAGGGCGCCTTCACCGTACTGGTCGTCGCGCTCGCGCCGGTCTCGCCCGCGCTCGCGCTCGCGGCCGCGGTCGTCGATCACGCCATCAAGAACCTGGTGACCGTCGTCGGCGGGCTGGGCGCGACGGTCGCTCTCGACGTCTCGCTTTCGGCCGCCGTCGAGGAGAGCGGGGACGTCGCGCCCGGGGACGGCTACGGCTCGGACTGACCCCCGTCGGAAAACGGCGCGAACGCACAGGACACCGCGGCGGCGAGGGCCGCCTCCCGAGTCAGGAGGCCCCCGGTGAGAACGCCGACGGCGCCCTCGCTCTCGGCGACGCCCTCCCGGCCCAATCGGTCGTCCATCACGGGCCCGAGTTCCTCGCCGGCCTCGAGACGGTCGGCGACGGGATCGGGGAGCCGGAGGCTCGGGCCGCTCGCCCGGCTCGTCCGCTCGCCGTCGACTATCGCCGCCCACATGATCAGGTGGAGGCCGGGTGTCCCCTCGAGGCGGGCCACGCCGCCCTCGAGCCCGGCACCGTAGTCGGCGTCGATCCCCTCGGCCCGTGCGGCGGCGAGCGCCCGTTCGGCGCGGGTTTCGGCGCCCGCGACGGTCGCCGCGACCGAGCGGGGCTGTTCGCTCACTCCCGACTCGACGTCGTGGGTCGAGGTCAAGGGCTCGAGCCTCGAGAGACCGGTGTGGACGGCCGCCTCCTTGACGGGGTTGGTGCTGCCGACGGCGACGCGGGGCGCGTCCATGGTGTCGTATATCAATGGAACGCTACTGGTTGGAATTATCGGTTGCTACCGCTGTCTCGCCCCTCCGAGGTGAAGTGATCCGAAAGGGCTATATGTGGCCTCTCTGAACCGGGTAGACACTGAACCCGTCCGGACTTCTGTGGCGTTCGGCCGGCCCCTTCGTCATGACTAACGCATCATCGACCACCCGAGTACGGCGTACCGAACGAGAGGAGGAGACGGAGACCGAAACCGAGGACAACGACCTCCGGTGTCCGGAGTGTTCCGGCCAGCTCGTCACCGACGACGAACACGGCGAGACCGTCTGTGCCGACTGCGGGCTCGTCGTCGACGAGAACTCCGTCGATCGCGGCCCCGAGTGGCGCGCGTTCGACGCCAGCGAGAAAAACGAGAAATCTCGAGTCGGCGCCCCGACGACGAACACGATGCACGACAAGGGGCTGTCGACGAACATCGACTGGCGCAACAAGGACGCCTACGGCAACTCTCTGGGGAGCCGCCAGCGCGAGAAGATGCAGCGCCTCCGGAAGTGGAACGAACGCTTCCGAACCCGCGACAGCAAGGAGCGAAACCTGAAACAGGCGCTGGGTGAGATCGACCGGATGGCGAGCGCCGTCGGCCTCCCGACGAACGTCCGCGAGACCGCGAGCGTCGTCTACCGGCGCGCGCTGGACGAGGACCTCCTCCCCGGGCGCTCGATCGAGGGCGTCTCCACCGCCTGCGTCTACGCCGCCGCCCGCCAGGCCGGCGTTCCCCGGAGCTTGGACGAGATCGCCGACGTCTCGCGGGTCGAGAAAAACGAGATCGCCCGCACCTACCGCTACGTCGTCCGGGAACTCGGCCTCGAGGTCCAGCCCGCAGACCCCGAGAGCTACGTCCCCCGCTTCGCGTCGGGACTCGACCTCTCGGACGAGGCCGAGCACCGCGCGCGCTCCCTGCTCCAGAACGCGAAAGAACAGGGCGTCCACTCCGGAAAGTCGCCCGTCGGGCTGGCGGCCGCCGCGGTGTACGCCGCGGCCCTCCTCACGAACGAGAAGACGACCCAGGCCGCCGTCAGCGAGGTCGCCGACATCTCCGAGGTGACGATCCGGAACCGGTATCACGAACTGCTGGAGGCCGAGGAGTCGATCGGCGTCGCCTGAGCGGACACGACCTTTTTGCCCGACGGCTGCGTGGCCGACGCATGGACCCCACGTTCGACGAGTTCGTTCTCGCGGCCGCGACCGCCGATCTGAGCGAGGAGCCCGCCGCGCGCGCCGACGCCGACTGCCTCGAGTTCCGGATGGACCTCGCCGAGGACTCCCTCGACGCGCTCTCGGCCTACGACGGCGACCTCCCCCTCATCGCGACCAACCGCGCGGCGTGGGAGGGCGGCGAGGCCGACGACGAGAACCGTCTGGAGGACCTCGCGGAGGCGGCTCGAACCGAGGCCGTCGAGGCGATCGACGTCGAACTCGCCTCCGTTCTCGAGGGAGAAGCCGACGGCGTTCTCGAGGCCGCCAGCGCGAACGACGTTCGAGCGATCGTCTCCGCCCACGACTTTGAGGGGACGCCCTCGCGCCCGGAGCTCGTCCGAACGCTGACCGAGGCGGGCAAACACGGCGACGTCGCGAAGCTGGCGGTCACGGCGGAGTCACGAGCCGACACACTCACACTGCTGTCGGCGACCGAGCAGCTGAGTCGCCAGGGCGACCGGGTCGCGACGATGGCGATGGGCGAGGTCGGCAGACACACCCGGGCGGTGGCGCCCGTCTACGGCTCGCGGATCGGCTACGCGCCCGTCGATCCGGCCCGGGCGACCGCGCCGGGCCAGTACGACCTGGCGACGCTGCGGGAACTCGTCGGCGCTCTGGGAGAGAGAAAACGGGAGAATTAACCCGGATCGGTGAGGAACGAGATCATGGTCACGATCTGGATCCGCGCGATCGTCGCCGCCGGGCTCTCCCTTCTGTTCCCCGGCGCCGGCCACGTCCTGCTTCGGGACTGGATCCGCGCCCTGCTTTTCGCCGGCCTGTTTACGACCGCGGTCGCGCTCTTGCTCCCCGTCGATCCGCTAGCCGCGGCCGGCTCGATCTCGGAGGTCGAGGCGATCCTGCTGGCCGAGCCCCGGACGACGCAGTTCGTCCTCGGGTTCATGCTCGTCTTCGCGGCCGCGGACGCCGGCTTCCGCGCGCTGGGGTTCCCGCCGGGCTCGCGGTCGGCCACCACCGACGGGCCGGCCTGTCCGAGCTGTGGGCGCGAACTCGACACCGACCTCGAGTTCTGTCACTGGTGTACGACCCGCATCGAGTGGGAGGAGCCAGAACCCGCCAACACCGACTAACTATTTCTCGATGATGCTCTCCTCGACCTCCTCGCCGAAATGGCGGGCGGTCTCCTCGTGGTAGAAGCGGAGTTCGTCGCCAGCGGCGAGGTCAGTGACGGCTTTCCGGCCCTCGCGGGTGGCGACCTTGATCGTCTCGGCGTTCTGGAGGAGGGTCTCGATCCGGTCACCGTCGTCGGCCTCGATGGCGACCCGGAACATCGGCCGCTGCTCGATCTTGACCCGGCCGACGACCGCCTCGCGGGTGTTGCCCTCCGTGTCTACGACACAGACCTCGTCGCCGCTTCCCAGTTCCGAGAGGTACTTCGTGCCGCCGTCGGGCGTGCGGACGTAGGCGTGGACCGCGCCCGCGTTGACCCGGAACGGCCGGGAGGCGACGTAGGGCGACTGAGCGGTCTCGGCGTGGACGAAGACCAGGCCCCGCGACATCGAGCCGACGAGCATTCCCTCGTCGTCCTCGAGCAGGGAGCCGGTGTCGACACAGACCCGGTCGGCGCTGCCGATCTGCTCGATCTCGATGACCTCCCCCCACGTGAGGTCGAGGGATTCGCGGCCGGCGTCATCGCGGACCTCGACGGTCCGGCGGATCTCGTCGGGGTCCGAGCTGTCGAGGAGGACGCTGTCGGCGCCGATCTCCAGGGTCTCGAAGGCCGTGCGGGCCTCCTCGGCACTCGTGACGCCCGCGATCAGGTCGGTCTCCTCGCCGATCCGGGCGATCAGGTTCTCGAGGGGGATGATCGTCCAGTCCTCGCCGACGACGATGGTGTGGTCGGCCGCGTCGGCGGCGGCCTCGGCGAAGGACTCGTACTCCGACCCCAGAATACGGACGTAGGCGCCGGTCGTGAGCCCGTCGTCCCGGCGGAGCGTCGAGAGATCGGCCGATCCCGAGAAGTCCGCGGGGAGATCGATCGTCCCGTCGCCCTCCCCGTTCTTGCCGACGACGTAGGCGTCGGGGTGGACGGGGTCGTCGCTCTCTGCGTCGTCGATCAGCGAGACGTCGCCGTCGGTCCGAAAGGCGGCGATGGATATCTCGCCGAGTTCGCGGACCCGTTCGACGTCTTCGCTCTCGACCAGCACCCAGTCGGCGCCGGCCTCGAGGGCGGCCGTGATCCGTGCGCGACGCTCCTCCCAGTCGCCGACGGTGTCGTCGGCCTTGATCCAGACGTCTCCGGTCATGGTCGAGGGTCCGTCGGAACGGGCTTGAACGTGGCGAAACCCGCAGCGTTCGCTACCGGCAGTTCGTCAGCGGGACGTGGGAGGTCTCGTCGGCGGTGATCCAGCGGGTGAGGATCGCCTCCTCGGGACACGCCCGCGGGAAGATCGTACACTCGGACCGATCGTCCTCGACGACGATCGCGTGCTCGAGCTGGGCGGTTCCGGGGTCGGCCGGTTCGGAACTACTGTAATCCGTGCGTTCGGACATCTGTATTTCCTCTCGGTGGATGAATGGCTCGTGTATACGTATATAGCTTTCCGATCGTGCATCTATTGGCGGATACGGCCCGGGGAACGGAGACAGAGGTAGGGTTTGCCTACCAGTCGTCGCCGAGGGCGGCCCTCGCGGCGCCGTAGCCGCCCGCGGTCGTCCACGTCCGGCCACTCTCGACGTGTTCGACCCGATAGCCACCCCCGCAGTCCCCGCATCGATACTGGTCGGGCGCCTTCACGGGGTTCGACGCCCGGTGGCGCTTTCCCTCCCAACCACAGTCGGAACAGACGAGGCGGTATCTGGGCTCCGAAAACGGCTCGCAGTGGCGGGGCGCATCGACGGCCGCCGCCCGTTCTCGGAACCGAGGGCCGTGGCCCGACTCGCCGTGGGTCTGGAACTCCCAGGCGTGGACGAGTTCGTGGCGGACGATCGCCTCGAACTCGCCGGAGTCGTACGAGCGATAGGCCCGCCGCGAGAGGACGACGGTCGCAACCTCCCGTTCGTGGTCGTACCGACAGACCCCCGCACGCCGCTTCGCCCGCGCCGACACCGCCCAGTCGACGCTCGCGAGATCGACCCCGATCTCGTCTGCGACCTCGCGGGCGTGGACCCGCGCCTGGGCGACGATCGCCTCCTCGACGGTCGGAGTGGCGTCGCTCACGGAGCCGGGTCAGGCTTCGAGGGCGAGTCCCGCGCTCTGCAGGGCCTCCTCGGCGGTCCGGTCGTCGTGGACGACGCCGGCGACCGCGCGGGCGATCGATTCGGGCTCCTCGTGCTGGAAGACCGACCGGCCCATCGAGACGCCCGCGGCGCCGGCGTCCATCGCTCCCCGGACCATCTCCACCGTCTCCCGGTCCGTGCCCCGCGAGCCGCCGGCGATCACGACCGGCTTGGCGGTCGCCTCGACGACGCGCTCGAAGCTGTCGCCGTCACCGCTGTAACCCGTCTTGACGAGGTCGGCGCCGAGTTCCTCGGCGAGGCGGACGGCGTGGGCCAGTGCCTCGGGGTCGTCGCCCTCGACGCCGGGGCCCCGGGCGTAGGCCATCGCGAGCACGGGGATGCCGAAGCGGGCCGCCTCGCCAGTGAGGTCGGCGAGCTGGGAGAGCTGGTCGGGTTCGTGGTCCGAGCCGACGTTGATGTGAAAGGAGACGGCGTCGGCCCCCGCCCGGATGGCCTCCTCGACGGTTCCCGTGAGCCGCTTGTCGTTCTCGTCGGGACCGATCGTCGTCGAGGCGTTCAGGTGGACGACGTACCCTTTTCCGTTCTTGTTGGGGTGGACCCGCGGGGCGATCCCCTTCTGGGTGAGGACGGCGTCGGCGCCCCCCCGCGTGACCGCGTCGATCGTCCCCTCGATGTCCACCAGGCCCTCGACCGCACCGAGTGTGATCCCGTGGTCCATCGGAACGACGACGTAGCGTCCGTCCGTCCCGATCCGCTCGAGACGCGCCTCGGTTCCCGTCATACCGGAAGTCATGTTGTGAGTGTGTAGCAAACGTTCGGTTATGGCTGTTCTGGTTCGGGCACGCCGCGTTCGGCGCCCGCCTTCAACTCTCGTGCCTTCGACTCGAGGGCCGCCGCGGGATCTTCGCTCTCGGCGATCAGATCCACGAGCGCGCTGCCGACGATGACGCCGTCGGCACCCGCCGAAACGATCTCGGCGGCGTGGTCGCCCTCGCTGACGCCGAAGCCGACCGCCTTCGGGATCGGGTACTCGTCAAGGCGCGCGAGACTGTCGTGGGTCGCCCCCGAGACGTCCGCACGCGCGCCGGTCGTCCCAAGCCGGGCCTGGACGTAGGCGAAGCCCGCCGTCCGCTCCATGATCGAGTCGAGGCGCTCGTCGTCGGTCGTCGGCGCGACGATGAAGACCAGGTCGAGCCCGTGGGCCTCGCACGCTTTTCGAAGGGGCCCGCTCTCCTCTGCGGGCAGGTCGGGGACGATGATTCCCGCGAGGCCGGCCTCCGCCGCACGGGAAACGAACGGCTCCGGATCCGCATCGGGGCCGTGTTGGAGGATCATGTTGTAGTACGTCATCACCAGCAGCGGTGCCTCCGTCTCGAGACCTGCCACGAGATCGAAGAACGCTCCAGGAGTGGTTCCGGCCTCCAGCGAGCGGTTGATCGCGGCCTGGATCGTCGGCCCCTCCGCGATTGGCTCCGAGAACGGCAGTCCGAGTTCGATCAGGTCCGCCCCGCCCCGATCTAGGGCCTCGACGTATTCGCGGGTTTCCTCCAGCGAGGGATCGCCCGCAGTGATGTAGGCGATCAGCGCCGGGTGGTTCTCCCGGATCGTCCGTTCGATCTCTGAGTCCGTGCCGGCGTTCATTGGCCGAACACCTCCACGTCGGGCGCGGCCTCGATGTCGCGTTTCTCGGTCTCCTCGAGGACGGTCTCCAGGTCCTTGTCGCCCCGTCCCGAGACGGTGACGACGACGAGATCCCCGAGATCCGCCTCGACGTCGTACTCCCCCGCGTCGGGTCCCGCGACTCGCTCCAGGTAGCCAAGCGCGTGGGCCGACTCGAGGGCGGGGATGATCCCTTCGAGTCTCGAGAGCCGATGGAACGCCTCGAGGGCGGCGTCGTCGCCGACGCTCGCGGGCGTCACCCGGCCCTCAGCGACGAGGTGGGAGAGCTCGGGACCGACGCCGGCGTAGTCGAGGCCGGCGCTGACGCTGTGGGACTCCATGATCTGGCCGTCGGTACTCTGGAGGAGTTTCGTCATCGCGCCGTGGAGGACGCCGTCGGTCCCGGTCGAAAGGGTCGCGGAGTTCGGGGCCAGCCCCTCCTCCTCGTCGATCTCGAGGCTCGAGCCGCCGGCCTCGACCGCGTAGAGGGAGACTCCGTCTCGCGGGCGTTGCCCGCTCGAATCCTTCGCGGAGCGTTGCTCGACGCTGTCGGGGACGAACGCGTGGAACGACCCCATCGTGTTCGAGCCGCCGCCCGCACACGCGAGCACGCTATCGGGCAGCCGGCCCGCCTTCTCCCGGATCTGGTCTCTGGCCTCCCGGCCGATCACCGACTGAAAGTCCCGGACCATCGTCGGAAACGGGTGGGGTCCCACGACGCTCCCGATCACGTAGTGGGTGTTCTCGACGGTCGTCGCCCAGTCGCGCATCGTGGCGTTGATCGCCTCTTTCAGGGTACCCCGACCGGCCTCGACGGGGGTCACCTCGGCGCCGTTCATCCGCATCCGGTAGACGTTGGGCCGCTGGCGGTTGACGTCGGTCCGGCCCATGTAGATCTCACAGGGCATGTCGAGGTGGGCAGCCGCCATCGCCGTCGCGGTGCCGTGCTGGCCGGCACCGGTCTCGGCGATGATCCGCTCCTTTCCCATGTACTTCGCGAGGAGGACCTGCCCGAGCGCGTTGTTCAGCTTGTGGGCGCCCCCGTGGAGCAGGTCCTCGCGTTTGAGGTAGATCTCCCTGTCGTAGCGCTCGCTCAGTCTGTCCGCGCGCTGGAGGGGGGTCGGTCGGCCGCCGAAGTCGGCCATCCGCTCGCGGAACTCGTGCATGAACCCCTCCTCGTTGTTGCGGACGTACCGCTCGTAGGCATCCTCGAGTTCGGCGAGCGCGGGCATCAGCGCCTCGGG
Source organism: Saliphagus sp. LR7 (assembly GCF_003344565.1). Lineage (NCBI taxonomy): Archaea > Methanobacteriati > Methanobacteriota > Halobacteria > Halobacteriales > Natrialbaceae > Saliphagus > Saliphagus sp. LR7. Next base: position 260,679 of record NZ_QPND01000004.1, read on the forward strand.
GACGTACTGGCCGCCGTACTCGCCGAAGGTCGCCTCGCTCATGCGGTCCCTCCGGTCCCGGTCTCGCTGGCAGTCGGCGTCGTCAGCTCCCGGGTGCGGTCCTCGACGTCGCCGGCCATGATCGCGCTCCCGATCAGGAGGCCGTCGGCGCCGGCCGCGCGCATCCGGGCGACGTCGGCGCGAGAGGAGATCCCGCTCTCGGCGATCAGGGTGACGTCCTCGGGCGCGTGGGGCGCCACGGTCTCGAACGTCTCCAGGTCCACGTCGAGTCCCGCCAGGTCGCGGTTGTTCACGCCGACGAGTTCGGCCCCCGCACCGATAGCCGTCTCGAGTTCGTCCTCGCTGTGGACCTCGACCAGCGGCTCGAACCCCCGGTCGCGGGCGGCTTCGACCATTCCCTCGACGTCCTCGAGAAAGCGCGCGATCAGGAGGACGAGGTCGGCCTCGACGACGTCGAGGTGCGATTCCTCGAGAAGGAAGTCCTTCCGGAGCACGGGGACGGAAACGGCCGCCCGGACTCGCTCGAGCGCGTCGGGCGACCCCCCGAAGTGTGTGGGTTCGGTCAGCACCGACAGCGCCGCCGCGCCGCCCTCGACCATCGCCTCGGCGAGTTCGACGGGGTCCTCCCGGCGCTCCCCGTCGGTCGTCGGGCTGGTCGGCTTCACTTCCGCGATCACCGGGACGCGACCCTCGGCGGCGGCCTCCGCGAGTGCCGCCGGCAGCGACCGCCGCTCCGCGACGGCCACGCGGTCGCCGCCCGGCCTGTCCCGGGCGGTCTCGAGGATCGAGCGCACCGGGGGTGCGAGCTCCGTTTCTTGCTCCATTGTTGTACATCGACGTACTCATATGTACAAAAGCCTTGCGCCATCGGCGGCGTTTTGAAGTCGGTCCGGGCCGACCGTCGGGTATGGACGAGGCGATCACCGGAATCTACGCGCGCGAGTCGCCCGCCATCGACCGAGTCGTCCAACTGGGCGCCGCGAGCGGCCGGGTGATCTCGATCTCGTTCCCCGAGGAGGTCCCTGCCGACGCCGCCGGGGATCATCCGGTTCTCGAGCGACTCCTCGCCGCCCTCGATGGCGAGGAGGACGACTTCGGGGACGTCACCGTCGCGCTCACGGTCCCGACGCCCCATCGGGGGGTGTTGGAGGAGGTCCGGACGATCCCCTACGGCCGCGAGCGCGACGTCGCCTCGATCGCGCGGTCGGTCCCGGATCTCGACGACGAGGACGGCGAGACGGTTCGGGCGGCCCTGCGGGAGAACCCGCTTCCGATCCTGATCCCCGACCATCGGGTCCCAGACGGGCCGAGCGCGGCGCCGGCCGCCGTCGAGGCCCGCCTGCGGTCCCTAGAGGGGATCTGATTGATATTCATTCTTTAAGGACGGGCGGTATTCCTTCCCTGAAAGCTTTTTATCTACCCCCGTGGTTATATGCGGGAGAATGGCCGCCCAGATCACGCACGTCCAGAAGGCCTGTGCCTACGTGACCCGCGGGGAGGGAGAGCTCCTCGTGTTCCGTGGCCCGGAACACGACGGACTCCAGATCCCCAAGGGAACGATCGAGGCCGGCGAGGATCCCCGGAGCGCGCTGTTCCGGGAGGTCCTAGAGGAGAGCGGGCTCTCGGCGCTCGGGAAGACCCGCCACCTCGCGAGCGACGTCTGGACCCGCCGGAACTCGCCGCCGAAACGCTACGTCCGCCACTTCTTTCACGCGACCGTCCACGAGCCCAGAGACCGGTGGACCCACGTCGTCACCGGCGAGGGCGAGGAACGCGGCACCGAGTACGACTTCACCTGGCTCGACCTCTCCTCGACCGCCGGCCGCGAGTTCGCGCTCGAACTCGACGACTACGTTCACCTCCTGTAGCGGGTCGCGTAGACGTAGAGCCCGATTCCCGCGAAGACGCCGACCGTCGAGAGGAGTTCGAAGGCGGGATCACCCGTCGCGATCCAGACGAACTGGGCGACCCCGCCGCTTGCGAACGAGGCCCCCGCGGCCCCGATCGGGTCGGTCGGCCCCTGGGCGAGCAAGGCGACGCCGATCGCGACCGCGATGACCCCGAACAGCGCGTAGGCGGCCAGCCGTGCGATCGGGTCGTTCGCGAGGACAGCGTAGCCAAGCAGGAGGAAGTAGGCAACGACCCCGCCGAGGAGCCACCGGCGGGCACGGTCAGATCCGTCGAGCGAGGCCGACATACCCGAACGTGGGGCCGGGCGGGCTTAAGCGGTTTCGGCCCCGCCCGGCTCGAGCCCGATCCCCTCGTGGACGACGAACTCGAGGGCGTTGACGAGGTAGTGGGCGACGACGACCGCGAGCAGGCTCCCCGTCGCGATGAAAAGCGCCGCGAGGGCAAAGCCCAGCAGTCCGGTGACGACGATCCCCGCGGTGCCCTGGATTCCGTGGCCCAGCGCGAAGGCGATCGAGGAGCCGATGGCGAGAGGCCACGGCGAGAGCCCGTAGCCCGCCGAGACGGCCCCGATCAGCGCCGCCCGGAAGAGCAGTTCCTCGAAAATCGCGATCAGCGGGAGCACGCCGACCAGGAGGACGAGCCACCCGCCCGCCGAGTCGGGCGCGAGCAACTCCCGGAGCCCCTCGTCGTGGTCGATTCCCGCCCGCCGCGCGCCGGCCGCGCCGGCCTCGTTGGCGGCGTAGAGGACCATCCCCGCGACGGTGCCGTAGAGGACTCCCTCCGTGACGTACGCTCGAGAGAGGTCGAGTCCCAGGGCCTCGGGCGGGATCGCGGCGTAGAGAGCCGCACCGACCAGCAGGGCCGCGAACAGCCCCTGTGAGAGCGCGACGTTCGCGAGCAGGGTGCCGGTGGACATCGAGTCGGCGAGCGTGTCTCCCGGGTTGGGCTCCTCTTCGTGGCCCACGACCGGCGCCCGCCCGTCGTCGACCCCCCGCTCCTCGACGGCGGGCTCGAGCGGCGGCGTAGCCACGCCGGCTCCCTCGGCCCTATCGGCTCGAGAGCCGGCGTCTCGCTCGGTGGGCTCGATGAGGGCACTCTCGGTTGCACGGGAGAGCGCGAGAAGAAGAACGGTGACGACGCCCGTCAGGCCGACGAACGTCGCCCACTGGGTCATCTACTGGGGGCTCGGGTTCGAGCCGCCGGCCCCGACCGTCTGGTGTTCGAGCGCGGAGCCGGTGATCTGTTTGAGGCGATCGACCAGCGAGTCCTTCTGTGGCTCGCCCATCAGGGCGACCTCGAGGACCTCGCTGATGTTCGAGCACGGAACGATCTCGATCATCTCCTCGTACTCGTCCTCGATCATCACGTCCTGTTCGTTGGCCGCCGGGATGATGACCGTCTTGCAGCCGGCCTTCGCGGCCGCCTCGATCTTGTGGGTCACCCCGCCGACAGGAAGCACGTCGCCGCGCACGGAGAGCGAGCCGGTCATGGCGACGGTCTGGTCGATCGGGATGTCCTCCAAGGCGCTGATGACGGCGGTCGCCACGGTAATGGAGGCCGAATCGCCGTCGACGCCCTGCTGGCCGGCCTGGACGAACTGGATGTGGACGTCCTTCTCCGAGAGGTTGACGTCGGAGAACTTCTTGATGATCGCCGAGACGTTCTGGACCGACTCCTCGGCCATCTCCTTGAGCTGGCCGGTCGCGATCACCTGGCCCTGGCCCTGGGCGGGGACGATCTCGGCCATGACGGGGAGCATGATGCCGCTGTCCTCGCCCATGACCGCGAGGCCGTTGACCCGGCCCTCGACGCCGCCCTCGTTGACCTGCAGTTCGTAGTCCTTCCGGCGCTCGATGTAGTCGTCGGCGAGCTGTTGTTCGATCGAGCGCGACCGTTTCTTCGCCTGGAGGACGTGCTCGCGGGTGGTGAGCTCGGCGTCCTCGGCGCGGGCGATGTCGCCCGCGACCCGGACGAGTCCGCCCAGCGTCCGGAAGTGAAGCGTTAAGTGATTCTTCCGGCCCGACCGGCGCTTGGCCTCGAGGATCAGCTCCTCGACGGCCTCGTCGGTGAAGTGGGGGAGCCGGCCGTCGCGTTCGACCTCCTGGGCGACGAAGCGGGCGTACTTCCGGCGCATCTCGGGGGAGTCCTCGATGGTGTCCTCCATGTACACCTCGTAGCCGTAGCCCTTGATCCGGTTGCGAAGCGCCGGATGCATGTTCTCCATCGCGTCCAAGTTGCCGGCCGCGATCATGATGAAGTCACAGGGGACGGGCTCTGTCTGGACCATCGCGCCCGAGGACCGTTCGGACTGGCCCGTAATGGAGAACTCGCCCTCCTGGATCGCGGTCATCAGCTTCTGCTGGGTCCGGATGTCCAAGGTGTTGATCTCGTCGACGAACAACACGCCCTTGTTGGACTTGTGGATCGAGCCGGGTTCCACGCGGTCGTGGCTCGGGGTCTCCATTCCGCCCGACTGGAACGGGTCGTGGCGGACGTCGCCCAGCAGCGCGCCGGCGTGGGCGCCGGTGGCGTCCTCGAAGGGGGCCTGGCGCTTGTCGCCGTTGTCGACGATCATGTTCGGCACCATCGCGTCGGTTCCCCGGGAGGTGTATCGGAAGATGAGCCAGATGATCCCCGCAGCGAGGATCCCCAGGAGGATGTTGCGCATGATCAGCGCGTAGCCGATGATGATCGCGATGATGATCCACATCAGGATCGAGCGCATCTGGTTTCGCTTCCGGGCTTCCTCCTTGTGGGCGTCGATGATCTGGTCGCCCTTTCCGGCGGGCACCGTCCGAACTTTCGGCTCGTTGCCGTCGTCCGGGTTGTGATAGACCAGGACGTCCTGGAGGTCCTCCTGGGGGAGCAGCTGGCTCATCGCCTTCGCCAGCATCGACTTCCCGGTCCCCGGCGAGCCGATCATCATCACGTGGCGGCGCTGTTTGGCGGCCTTGATGATGATGTCGCGGGCCTCGTCCTGGCCGATGACCTGATCGACCAGCCGGTCGGGGACCTCGATGTCGGCCGTCGAGGTGATCTTGAGCCCGCCGAGCAGACCCTCTTCTTCCTCTTCGTCGATCTCGACGCCGGGATCGACGTCGACCGAGCTTCCCAGGTCCTCGACGGTCTCGACGTCCTCGGCGCCGTCGAATCCGCCGTTCTCGCCGGTCTCATCGGCGTCGGTACTCCCGTCTTCGGTCGTCTCCGCAGAGGGGTCCGGATCGACGCGCTCGTCGACGGGGTCGTCCGTCAGCGGATCGACCGGCTCCGGCGCGTCCTCGGACGGACCGGGGGACTCCTCGTCGGCCCGCTCGCGGTCGGCGTCGGAACCCTCGGCCGACCCGTCGTCCGTGCCGGCGGGTGCCGACGGCTCCGGCGGGTCGTCCTCGGGGGCCTCCTCGCGGTTCGTATCGTTGCTCATAGAACGTGATTCGGTACCCGTTTCGAGGGGACTGTGACTGATATACTTTCTCCCTTCCGAAACGGTCCTCCGGCCTCCTCGGGGTCCAAAACGACTGATTTCGGGACTTCCGGTCGAACGGACGTCTCGCCATGCTTAAGAGTACGAGCCCCGATAGCCGGGTCATGACGCGGGGGTTTCTCATCGGCCGGTTCCAGCCCTTCCACAACGGCCACCTGAGCATGGTCGAACGGATCGCGGAGGACGTCGACGAACTCGTCGTCGGCATCGGGAGTGCGGGCGACTCCCACACGAGGCGAAACCCCTTCACCGCTGGCGAACGCGTGATGATGATCTCGAAGGCGCTCATCGACGTCGACCTCGTCACCTACGTCGTCCCCATCGAGGACCTAGAGCGGAACTCGGTGTGGGTGAGCCACGTCCGGAGCATGAGTCCCGACTTCGAGATCGCCTACTCGAACAACCCGCTGGTGATCCAGCTCTTTCGAGAAGCCGGCGTCGAGGTCCGCCAGTCGCCGATGTTCAACCGCGACACCTTCGAGGGCACCCAGATCAGAGAACGGATGGTCGCCGACGACGACTGGGAGTCGCTGGTCCCCGACGCCGTCGTCTCCGTCGTCTCCGAGATCGACGGGTTAGAACGGATGGAGATGATAAACCGGACGGACGCCAACGGCGACGGGTAACCGGTTTTGCGTTCGGGCCGTCGGTGCTCCCGGCGAGCCGTCCTCGGCGGCCGGTCGAGAACTCGAAACCCCACCAGCAGCCCGGCCATGGTCCCCACCAGCAGGACGGAACCCGTCGAGAAAACGCGGTCGTTCCGGCCGCGGCAATCGGGTCGACGGGGCGACCGGGTCGATTTTGCCGTCCGGGAGTCAACAGACGGCCATGATCACGCTCGCTTCGGATTTCGGCTCGCCGTACCCGGCGGCGATGAAGGGGGTACTCCTCGCGGAAACAGACCCGCAACCGCGGTTGGTCGACGTGGCCCACGACTTTCCCCGCGGAGACGTTCGGACCGCGGCGTTCTGGCTCCGGGAAGTGCTGCCCTACTTCCCACCAGCGGCCCACCTCGCGGTCGTCGACCCCGGCGTCGGCACCGACCGGGCGGCGCTCGCCGTCCGGGCGGGCGACCACGCACTCGTGGGACCGGACAACGGCCTGCTCCTGCCGGCCGCCCGCCGGCTCGGGGAGGTCGAACCGTTCGTCGTGGACGAGTCGATCTCCGGGCGGGTCGGCCATCCGTCAGGCGGCTCGGCGAGCACGACCTTCCACGGACGGGACGTCTTCGCGCCCGCCGCGGCGGCGGTCCACGAGGCCGGCATCGAGGAGATGGAGACCCTCTCCGCCCTCGAGCCCGCCGACGACGTCACCGACTGCCGGTTCCCGGAGGCGACCCTCGAGGACGGCCGGGCGACCGGCGAGGTGCTCGTCGTCGACGGCTTCGGGAACGTCGTCACGAACGTTCCCGGGAGCGCCCTGGCGGGCGTCGAGCGGGTCGAGGCCGCGGGGAAACGCGTTCCGGCAGTCGAGACGTTCGCGGCGGTCCCGGAAAGCGAGGGGCTGGCGACCGTCGGCAGCCACGGCTACGTCGAACTCGACGTCAACGACGGCCGCGGCGAGACGTTCTTCGGGCTCTCGGCGGGCGACGACGTGGCTCTGGAGTTCGATCCCGACTGATCCGTTCGGGTTCCCGACGGAGTGCTGGCTTCCGGTTACACGCTTAGGACGCCATAGAATCGTTCCTACAGAATCGTTTTCGACCTGTCTGAACCGAATCTCGTGCTCAGTGTAGGTTGTAGCTCTATCAGGCACTGCCAGTTGATAGATCGTGATAAAACCATCCGGCGAGACACAGAATAATGGCCACCGAGGCTGCGATTAGTTCGAGCATCCCAACGAACGCTAACAAGTCAGTCGTCCGGCGTATCGTCAGTAGCGCAGTGACGCATATCGCAATTAGCATTCGCAGCCGAGCGCTCGTTTCGTACTCCACATCAACGAGTAGATCAAGAGAGAGTTAAATCGGTCGACGCGCAGCCATACTAAGCAATTGATGCTCTTCAATTCGGCCGATTCTTGACTGGATCTTGTGCTTGGTACAGAGCGTGTACGTACCGGTTTGCTCCCGTCAGAGCTTCGATTTACAGAACAATTATAATTCCTCCCGTCTGACTGAATAGTATGTCGGCGCTTCGGTCTGCCTTTTTCGATTGGAACCTGAACCGAGTGGTGAGAGTTGCTGTGAGCGTTACTGCAGTCTTCCTCGCAACTCGACTTACTGATGGGTTACTTGTGGGACTTGGAGTAGTAGTCGCACTGGCCATGGTACTCGATGTTCCGTGGTGGCTGTACGACCGATACGCGCAGTCAGACAAGTGATATACTCGCACCTGCAGTGAGCGTGTGCCGAAGACTGCACGGGTGGAGACAGTTCTCTGACGGCCTCTTTTGCGCTACCAAAAGAACTCGAAGCGGTGGAACGACGTTACTCGGCGGAGATGACGTCGTCGATCCGGGTGATCATCGTCGCGGCCTCTGTCGCGCTCTCGACGGCCTCCCGTTTGACGTCTGCGGGATCGACGATGCCGTACTCGACGGGGTCGGCGATCGAGACGTCCTCGCCGTCGGTGACGAGACCGGCCCGGCCGCTCGACTCGTGTTCGGCCCGGAGATCGACGAGGACGTCGATCGGGTCCTGGCCGGTGTTGGCCGCGAGCGTGCGGGGAACGATGTCAATGGCGTCGGCGAAGGCCGTGACGGCGAGCTGTTTGCGGCCCTCGATGCCGGCGGCCTCCGAGCGGATGCGGTCGGCGATCGCGATCTCGGTCGCGCCCGCGCCGGGGACGACCTCGCCGCTTTCGAGTGCGGTCGCGACGACGTCTAAGGCGTCGCCGATCGCGCGCTCGAGTTCGTCGACGACGTGTTCGGTGCCGCCACGGACGAAGACGGTGACGGTCTCGGCGGCGGCGCCGCCCTCGACGAACGCGAGGTCCTCGCCGGCGTAGGTGTCGGTGTGGACGTGGTCTGCGTGGCCGAAGGCGTCCGCGTCGAGATCGTCCAAGTCGCCGACGCGGGCGGCGCCGGTCGCGCTCGCGATCTTGCGGGCGTCGCTACTGGAGACGTTCTCGAAGGCGAGGACGCCCTCGTTCGCGAGCGCGCTCGCGACGCGGTCGTCGACGTCCTCGGTCGTGAAGACGACGTCGACGCCGCTGTCGGCGACGGTCTCGGCGTAGCCTGCGAGCTCGCTTTCCTCGGCGTCGAGGGCGGCGTTGAGCTGGTCGATCGACTCGATGGAGTACTCGGCGTCGACGTCGCCGGTGCGGACGCCGAGTTCGACGTCGACGATCGCGACGTCGGCGTCCTCGACGGAGACCGGCATCTCGCTGTGGGCGGGTTCCTCGTCGACGATGATCCCCTCGATGAGTTCGGTCGCCGAGGAGGAGGCGCCGACCTCGGTGTGGACGTTGACGTTCTCGCGGACGACGCCGTCGTCGCCGTCGACGTGGCGGATCGCGTCGACGACCGTCTCCGCGAGGACGTCGGCGGTCAGCCCACCGGTGCCCTTCCCGGTCATGCTCGATTCCGCGACCTGACCGAGGACCTCGTCGTCTACGTCCTCGCCCAGTACCTCGTCGTCGACCGCCTCGAGGGCGATCCGGGAGGCCTCGTGGTAGCCCTCGACGATCGTCGTCGGGTGGACGTCCTGCTCTAGGAGGTCTTCGGCCTCCTCGAGGAGGGTGCCCGTGACGACGGCCGCCGTCGTGGTTCCGTCGCCGACCTCGTCCTCCTGGGTCTCGGCGACCTCGACGATCATCTGGGCGGCGGGGTGTTCGATGTCCATCTCCTCGAGGATGGTCGCCCCGTCGTTGGTGATGACGACGTCGCCGCCCGAGGAGACGAGCATCTTGTCCATCCCCCGGGGGCCGAGGGTCGTCCGGACCGAGTCGGCGACGGCCTTCCCGGCCATGATGTTCGACGATTGGGCGTCCCGCCCCTGGGTTCGCTGGCTGTCCTCGCTCATGATGAACATGGGTTGTCCGCCCATGCGTCGCTGTTGTGCCATGTGTCGATCCTCACTACCCTGTCGTTAGCACTTCTATATAAACGTTTCTCTCCCGGCTCGCTTCCCTCGTGCGATCCCTACCGGAGGTCGTACTGGCGGACCGCCCGGTCCTGTCGGGCCGAGAGCCCGTGGGGGTTTCGCCGCTGGCCCCCGTCCTCCCCGCGGGCGGATCGCCCGTCCCTGAGCCCGCGGGCCGTGCTGCGGACGACCGCCGCGCCGTTGCCGACCCAGCCCGTCGGGGTCGAGTCGCCGGTCGCGACCGCCCGGACCTCCTGGGAGGCGTCCCGGAGCGCGCTCCCGGCCGCCCGCGCGAGGACCGTCGGGCCGAGCCCGTAGTTCTTCGCCAGCCGGTAGCCAAGCGACCGGTAACAGACCCCCCAGTTGCGCTCGAGGCGGCCGCCGTCGGTGCCGACCTCGTGGCGGGCGGCCATCCCCCCGCTCCAGGTGACGTCGTACCCCATCGCCGCGACCCTGTGGGCACAGTCCTTGGCTCCGCCCGTCTCGAGGTACTCGTCGAACCCGTCGAGGGCCTCGATGACCTCGCGGTCGAAGGCGACGTTGTCGCCGTCGAAGCCGGTGACCGCCCGGCCGCGGACGGGCCGTGGGTCCGACGGCGACCGGTCGTCGCCGGCCGGGCTCCCGACGCCGTCCCGGACGGGGCCGGTCACGACGTCGGCACCGCTCGCGCTCGCGGACTCGAGGGCCCCGTACCATCCCCCGTCGACGGCGTACTCGCCGCCGACGAACGCGACGACGTCGCCCGTCGCCGCCTCGATCCCCGCGTTCCGCGAGACGTTCCGGTTGCGCTCGGAGATCTCGACTAAGACGTCGACGTCGTCGCGCTCGCGGACCGCCCCCGTCGTCCCGTCGGCGGAGGGACCGTTGACGACGACGACCTCGGTGCTCGCGGGCACCGAGGTCCGGAGGGCGTCGAGACAGGGCAGCAGTCGCTCCCGGCCGTTGAGCGTCGAGACGACTACCGAGAGCTCCATACTCATGGATAGTTTCCGCGATCGGTAAAATAGGCTGGGGTTCGGGCGTCCATCAGCGGACGCGGGCCGTCCAGTAGGAGACGGAGGCGAAGTGGTCGGCGGTCGGAAGCGCCCCGACGGCCTCGTCGGCCGCACGGATCGGGGCCGCAAGGGCGTTCGGGATCGCCCGGTAGAGCCCGTAGGGCACGAGGAAGTCGTCGGCGACGTCCACGAGGGTGAGGTCCGCCTTCGCAAGCAGGACCGCGACCTCGCTCTTCGAGTACAGCCGCGACCCCATCGGCAGCGCCCAGTTGTAGATGCTCCGGGCCGAAAAGCGGTTGAACGTGTCGAAGACGATCCGGTCGCTGGCGACCCGGCGCATCTCCCGGAGGAAGCCCTCGGGGTCGTCGGCCAGGTGGAAAAACCGCATTGCGACCACCGTGTCGAAGTGGTCGTCGGGGAAGGGGAGCCGACCCGCGTCGCCCCGGAGGAACTCGAGGTGATCCGCGACCCCCGCCCGTCGGGCCTTCTCCCTGCCCTGTCGGAGCATCGCCGCCGAGATGTCCAGTCCCACCACGTCCGCGCCCCGCCGCGCCAGCATCGTCGTAAACCGGCCGGTCCCGCAGGCGATCTCGAGGATCTCCCGGCCCTCGACGGGCCCGACCGCCTCGAGGAGCGCCCGCTTCTCGCGTCGGTCGATCAGCCGACCGCCCCGGGAGAACCGTTTGTCGTCGTACTCCTCGGCGACGTCGTCGGCCTGATACCACTCCTGTCCTTTCACGCTGGGCGGATCTACACTTCCCGGAGGATAAAGAGGTACTGGAGTCGGCCGACGGATCGGCTTTTGGCCCCTGATACCGTAGGACACCTATGCCCACCTGCACCCACTGCGAGACGACCCTCGACGCCGAGGAGCTGGTGCGCCACGAGTCGGGCGACCTCCTGTTCGTTCACTGCCCGTCGTGTGGGGCGTCGATGGGAACGTACCGCGAGCCGGGGATCGGACGCTGACCGCCGGCCGACCGTCCGCACCTAATACATAATTCTACCATATATATACACCTATTATAAACAAGATTGTAGGTATCCACATATGGGGAAGCTTTACCAACGCCGATTCCGCACTCCGGCTATGAGCACGAGTACCACCGACGATCCTGCCGCGAGCGACGAACCCCTCTCGGAGGCCGAGTACCGCGACCGCCTCCGCGAGCTTCCCCCTTCGGCGAAACTCGTCGCCAAAGTCTTAGAGGGCGACGCCCCCCTCTCGCAGGGCCAGCTCGCCGAGGAGTCGCTGCTCCCCGACCGGACCGTCCGCTACGCGCTGAATCGGTTGGAGGACGTCGGCCTCGTCGGCTCCCGGTACAGTTTCCGGGACGCCCGCAAACAGGTCTACTTCCTCGAGCGGTAGACGCTTCCGTCGCCGGGCGGTAGCACCGGCGTGGACGTTCGACGAGTTCCCGTCCCGACCGACACCCGCGCGCCGACGGGGGCGACCAACGCCTACCGTGTCGGCGACTGCCTCGTCGATCCGGCGGGCCGGACCGACCGCCTCGACGCCGCCGGCGCTTCCCACCTCGCGGTCACTCACACCCACCCCGACCACGTCGGCGGGGTCGCCGACTACGCCGACGGCCGGACGGTCTGGGCGCTCTCGGGCCACGCCGACCGTTTCGCGGCCGCGACGGGAGTCGAACCCGACCGCACGTTCGCCGAGGGCGATTCGGTCGCCGGGCTCTCGGTCCTCGAGACGCCCGGTCACGCAGTCGACCACGTCACGTTTTGCGGCGAGGACGCCGGCGAGGCGTTCGCCCTCCCGGGGGACCTCGCGACGGCGACCGGCAGCATCGTCGTCGGTCCGGACGGCGGGGGGATGGCCGCCTACCTCGACTCGCTCCGGCGCCTGCGGGACCGGAATCTCGACGTTCTCTACCCCGGCCACGGCGACCCGATCGAGGAACCCGCCGAGCGCTTGGCGGAGTTGATCGACCACCGTCTCGCCCGAGAGCAGCGGGTCCGGGAGGCGATCGAGGCCGGAAACCGCGTTCCCGAGGCGATCCGCGAGGCCGCCTACGAACGGGATCTGTCGGGCGTCTCCGACCTCGCGACCCGGACCGTCATCGCCCATATCGAGAAGCTGGCCGCCGAGGGTGTCGTGGAGTGGGACAGCGAACGGGTGCGGTGACGACGGGCTTTTCTCTCTGCCGGCGAATGGAGGGACGATGGACTCGCTCGAGGCAGACCTCGAACGCGCACGCGACCTCGCCGTCGCCGACCTCGCCGACGCGGTCGAGTCGATCGGCTTCGAGTGTACCCGGTGTGGGGCCTGCTGTACGAGCGAGGCCGAGGACCCGCACACGGCGACGGTCTTCCCCGACGAAGTGCGGGAGATACAGGACACGAACGACTACGATTGGAGGGACGTCGCCCGGCCGATGCCCTACGGGCTCCGCGAGGGCGAGGAAGGTCCGGAGGGCGAGACCTTCGAATGGGCGCTCGCCACCGACGGCTGTGGCGACTGTACGTTCTACGAGGAGGAGGGAGGCGTCGGCGCCTGTACCGTCCACCCCGACCGGCCGCTGATCTGCCGGACCTACCCCTTTAGCGTGGTTCTCGAGGACGAGGGGGCGGGAGACGACGCGGGCGAGGACACCGAACTCGCACAGCCGATGGGCGCGGCCGTCGATCGGGAGGGGTCGGTCCGGGCCCACGAGTGCGAGGGTCTCGGCCGGGACATCTCGCGGGCGGACGCCGAGGAGCTCGCGGGGGCGCTCAAGGAACGCGCGATCCGCGAGCTCGAGGAGGCGATCGCCGTCCGCGAGGCCTACGAGCCCGCAGATCCCGGTTCGGGCGAGGTCGTCGTCCACGACTCGGAGGGAACGAAGCGGGCGGACGGGCGACCTCGGGGCGGGTAGCGGGAGCTATTTAGGCTCCTGGGGCGACCGTCGGCCATGGCCATGGAGTTCGACTGGAACGGGGTTACCCACGTCACGAAGGTCGACCCCGCAAAACCCCTTCCCGGGGACCTCGGGGTTCTCGCGGGGACGGACCTGATCCTCGTCGGCGGCTCCGACGGCGTGACGAGCGAGAACACCCTCGACGCCATCGGGGAACTCGAGTCGGCCGCCCCCGACGTGCCCGTCTTCCAGGAGCCGTACAGCGGCGACCACGTCACCCGGGAGACCGTAGAGCGTGCCGACGCGGTCGCGATCCCGGCGGTCTACAACGGCGACCGGGCGAACTTCGTCGGGAAACACGTCGATCTCTTCACCGAGGTCGCCCGCAAGCCGGAGGAGGTCCTCGGCTCGTCGGTCCCGTTCGTCGGCGACGCCATCCGAGAGCAGGCGACCGAGGCGATCGTCGACCTCGTCGGGAGCCTCTTCGGCGAGGGGTACGTCGTCCAGAACCCCGACGCCACGGCGGCCGCTACCGCGGGCGTCGCCGGGACCTACACGCCCGATCAGGTCGCGGGTGCGGCCCTCGCGACCGAGGCGTTCTACGGCTTTCCCGTCTTCTACGTCGAGTATTCGGGCACCTACGGCGGCACCGAGGACGTCACGGCCGCCGCGCGCTATCTCGAGGAGACGACGCTGCTCTACGGCGGCGGGATCGACGGCGAGAAGCGGGCCAGGGAGGTCCTCGAGGCGGGCGCGGACGCGGTCGTCGTCGGCGACTGCTTCCACGACGACCCGGCGGCGTTCCGGGCGACGATCCCCGAATAGGCGACGCCCGCCAACGGTTCGCGTCCCGACGGTACCGCACGGCCACGTGGGGACGACAATCCCGGTTCTTATTTGTCCTCCCCTCACTACCGCTTCCGAAATGTCGTCCGAGTCGATCACGGTCCACCTGATCGGGGACTCCACGATGGCCGAGAAGGAGCCGAGCGAACGTCCCGAAACCGGCTGGGGAACGCCGTTTGCCGACTTCGCCGACGACTCGGTGACGGTGGAGAACCACGCCCGCAACGGGCGCAGCACCCGGACCTTTCTGGCGGAGGGTCGGTGGCAGCCCGTGATACGCGACCTCGACGAGGACGACTACGTGTTCGTCCAGTTCGGTCACAACGACGAGGTCCCCTCGAAGGACCAGTACACGCCAGAGGCGGAGTTCACCGCCAACCTCGAGACGTTCGTCGCCGAGACGCGCGACCGCGGGGCGAACCCGGTGTTGCTCACGCCGATCGCGCGCCGCCGGTTCGACGGGACCGGCGACCCGGAAGACACCCACCGGGAGTATTCGAATCTGGTGCGGGAGGTCGCCCGGGCGCGTGACGTCCCGCTCGTCGACGCGGACGAGCGGAGCCGGTCGCTGCTCCGTGAACTGGGACCGCAGGGATCGAACTCGCTCTACAACCACCTGTCGCCGGGAGAGCACCCGAACTACCCCGAGGGCGTCGCCGACGACACCCACTTCAGCGAGCACGGCGCTCGCCGAGTCGCCCAACTGGTCGTCGACGGCATCGATGACCTGGACCTCGAGCTGGCTTCCCACGTCGCCCGGGGCGATCCGCGAGACAGCTCCTCGTGACGTGGGGTCACCCGTCGCTCGAGCACGCTCGGGGTTTCGACGGCCGGAGCCGGACCGGAGCCGACGAGGCGCCGCCGGCCCGGTTAGAACGTTTCCTCGATGATCTCGCCGACGGCGAAGTTCGATTTGACCTCGCTGACCTCGATCTTGACGCGCTCGCCGACCTCGGCGCCGGGGACGATGATGACGTAGCCCCGCTCGACGCGGGCGATGCCGTCACCCTGTTTGCCGATGTCCTCGATCTCGACGTAGCGGGTCTCGCCGACGTCGACCGGCGGCTGTGGCTCCGAGGGGGGCGTCGACTCCGCGGGACGGGCCTCGCGGGCGCTCGAGCCGGTTTCCTCCTCGCGGTCCCGGGAGACGATCGCGACGCGGTAGACCTCCTCGGGGTCAATGTCACCGGTCTCGATCTCCTGGCGCGGGATTTCGACGACGTAGCGGTCGCCCTCGGTCGAGATCTCCGTGCTGAACAGACACAGGAGTTTGTCAGAGATTTCCATAGAGATCCTCCGTCTGCAGTCTACGGTCCCTCCGTAATAGAACTACCGACGACGGCCCGCCCGTTCGGGGTTTCCGAGTGCCGTTCGGCGCCGATCCCGGTCAGTCCGCCCGGCCCGGCACTCGCACGGTCGCGAACCGCTCGAGATCGACGTCGGGGCCGGCGACGCCGGCGGCCTCGGCGACCGACTCGTAGGGGCGGCCGACGACGACGTCCCCGGCGCGGCTCCGTCCAAGCCCCGGGATCGCCGTCAGCTCGTCCATCGAGGCCGCGTTGAGGTCGAGGGGGTAGGGGACGCCGGTCACCGAGCGGTAGCCGTGGTCGACGACGGCGACGTCCGCCGTCGTTCCGAGCTCGCGCTCGCCGGGGATCCCGACCAGCAGCGGGTAGGTTCCCAGCTGCCGGCCGAACGTCGTCCCGTCCTGGTGGTACTCGAGGTGGACGTCCGGGAGGACGGTTCCCGGCGGGGCGACCCGCTTGAGCATTGGATTGTCGATCTCCTCGCGGACCCGCTGCTTGTAGCGCTTGAACAGCTTCTTGTGGTCGTGTGCGATCTCGGCGCCCGTCTCGGACATCTCGGTGCCCGAAAACGCCATCACCTGGCGGATGTTGACCCGCCGGAGCATGAGCCCCTCCTCGAAGACTCGCTCGAGAAAGGCCATGTTGCGCTCGTAGGTCTCCTCGCGTTCGCCCTGGAGGCCGTGGAGGAGGTTGATCCCCGGGAGCAGTTTGGGGAGCCGTCGCGTGGCGTCGGGGCTGAAATTAGGAGCTGTGTCCTTCTCCCCTCCCGGGCGCCACCCCGCCTCCTCGTTGACGATCCGGACGGCCTCGAGACACTCCTCGGCGGTCACGTTCAGGTTGTTCTCCTCCTGGACGACGGGGTCGGCCGACTCGAGGCCGAACGCGGCGGTGTCTCCGGGGGTGTTGTGCTCGGCGATGATCCGGATCCCCTCGCGGCTCTTCTCGGGCCACTCGACGACGGTGATCGGGTTCATGTTGTCGAGGTGGAGCGTGCCGAGGTCGGGGACGGCCTCGCGGATCCCGCCGTAGAGTTCCCGGAGGGCGTCGGGGTTTGGCGCCTCGCCGTCGCCGCCGTAGGCGAGGATGTCGGCCTGGCGGCCGAGCCGGAAGTGGGCGGCGCCGTGGTCGGAAAGCGCGGCGACCTCGCCGACGACGCTCTCGGGGGGGCGAAAGTCGGGATCGCCGTACAGCGGTTCGGTACAGAACGAACAGCGGTAGGCACAGCCCCGCGAGGTCTCGAGTTCGCAGATGAGGTAGTCGGGGTGGTTCGGGTGTTGCTCGACGACGAATGCGCCCTCCCGGGCCCACCGGGTGACCTCGCGGACGTCGCGCATCCGGTTGGAAAAGCCCTCGAGGCCGCTCTCGACCAAGTCGTGGGCGGCGGCCTCGACGTCGCCTTTCGCGACGAACTCGAAGTCGAGGTCCTGGCGTTCGGTCTCCGTCGCGCCCGCGTTCTCCTCGCCGACGCCGAACTTGACGGGGCCGCCCATCAGGCTCGTCCCCTCGGCGACCCAGGCGAGTTCCCGAACTTCGTCGGGTTCGGCGGGCGTTCCGCCGACGTAGCTCCCGGGGACGGTCATCCCGCCGAGGTAGATCATGAGGTCGGCGTCCTCGACGTCCCGCCAGCGCCCGGACTCCTCGCGGAGGGCGTCGATCGTGTGGTAGGTGATCCGCTCGCGGGGGACGCCGGCATCGACGAGCGCGCCCGCAGTGTACCGGGGGTACGTCGAGATATAGGGCGGGACCCCGAAGTGTGCGGGCTCGTCGACGTAGCCGTCGACGATGGTCACCGACAGCGTTTCGGGCTCCGTCATCGTCGGAAGTAACCCCTCGATGCCTAAAACGATGACTACCCGCTGGTTCCCCTACCCGTGCGTTGATGGGTCTGCCGGTGATACCCCCACGCATGCCACCGACGAAGGAGGTCAAGTGTACCGACGACGGCTGCTTTCTCGACATGTTCGAGAACCACTACACCTACGACGTCCCCGAGGACCACGGCGTCGCCGACCTCTCGTGTCCGGTCTGTGGGGGGACCGACTGTCTCGAGGAGATCGAACTCTGAGGAGGTCTCGGGGGGCCCGGAGACGGCTCTCGCCCATCCCGTTCGCCCTCGGACGACGCGCGTCCGACGTTTATTTCGACAGGCAAAAACGATATGACGGTCCCCCGCGTACCGTTTCCCGTGCATGTCTGACGCATGGAGCCGCCCCTCGGCGGACCGGATCGGTGGGGGACGCCGATGAACGTAAGCGAGGTCGGCCGGTCGGCCCGTGAGCGGATCTACCGACGGATCGGGGCCGCAAAGAGCTACGTCCAGGAGAACCGGCCGCTTCCCGTCGACGTCCTCGAGGGAAGCCACTCCTATCTCGTCGTCTTCGACAGCCCCGGCGTCGGCCTCGAGGACGTCCAGGTCAGATACGTCGACGGCGGCGTCCGGATCCGGATCGACCGCTTCCGGGAGTTCCACGACGGGTTCGAGATGCGCTTTCCCGGCCGCGGGATGGCCCTGAGCGGCGAGGCGACCCTGCCCGAGGACGCGGTCGTCGATCCCGACGGCGCGACCGCGCGGCTCACCGACGTCGGAACGCTGAACGTCGAGATCCCCAAGGACGGAGCCGACGCCGACCGGGAGGCCAACCCCGGGGAGATCATCCTCGACTGATCGCGTCAGTCGACCGTCCGGAGCCCGCCGGCGGGGTAGCCGACGACCGTCGTCGCGCCCGCCGACCGGAGCGCCCGCGCCCGTTGCTCGATCCCCGCCCCCGATCCGACGAGCGCGTAGTCCCGGGCGGCCGAAAGGAGGACGCTTCGGGCCCGCCCCGAGGCCGCCGAGTCGGTCGGCGCGCCCGCGGGCAGGGCGTCGGCGACCGGCCGGCGTCGGGCGACGTACGCGCCCAAGGCGTCGAGGATCTCGTCGGCGTCGTCGGTCGCGAGCGTCGGCGCGTACACCGCGATCTCGCCGTCGAACCCCGCGGCCCGCAGCGCGCGGAGGTCCTCCTCGGTCGTCCGCGAGAGCAACTCGTACTGGGGCGCGCCCGTCGCGAGCGCCGTCCGCTCGATCCCCTCGGTGCCGACCCAGGCGTCGGGTGCCGTCTCGAGTGCGGCCCCGAGCCGCGGGGCGATCGCCCGCTCGCGCTCCTCGTCGGTGAGGTAGGCGGGGTGGCCGGCGACGAGCACCCGGCCGGCGGCGGGCGGGAGCTCGGCGAGCAGCGAGTCATCGCCCAGCGGGTCGAAGCCGTCGGCCCGGACCGGCGTCGTCACGAGGACGCGGGTCTCGCGGGCGAGGTCGGCGAGGGCCTCCCGGTCGGGGAGGTGCTCGCAGCCCTCGTAGTCGACGGCGACCGTTCCGACGGGGATCCGGGCGGCCGCCGACACCGGCGACTCGCTGGGCTTGATCGCGACCGCGTCGAGCGCGTCCCACGCCCGGCTCGTCTGCCGTGATCTCATCGATGTGCCCCCCTATCGCGGAACTCGATCCATCGTCTCTGCGACCATGGACCCCCTCCGGCGGTAGCGTGGAAAAGGCTGCCGCTTGGCGCGAGTGTGGCCGCCGGCGCCGTCGCTTCCGGGGGAGCACGCGAGAGAAGCGTGGCCGACGGGGCGGCCCCCGCGGCGGTCGGTCGCCGATACCTCCTCCGCTCGCTCTCAGAGCAGGAACGAGACCACGGCGAGCACGAGGAAGACGATCACGAGCCACTTCGCGATCGTCATCGTGACGCCGGCGACGCCGGTCGCGCCGAGCGCGGATGCGATTATTGCCAGTACGAAGAACGCGATTGCCAACTCTAGCATGGACTCACTTTCAGCCTGTCCCCATAAATGGGTTGAGCTTGGATACGCCGTATGCGGCGTCTGGAGCCCGATTTCGTCGGACCTCCGTCAGACGGCGCCGTCGCTCGAGCGATCGACCCGGTCTGCGGGTTCGAACCCGCTCGTCAGTTCGAGGAGCTGGACGAGGATCCGGCCGGTCGCCCCCCAGACGGTGTAGCCGTCAACGCGGAAGTAGTGGATGGTGATCTCGCCGTAGTGGGGGTGATCGCGGCGCTCGCTCTCGTAGTTGGCGGGATCGAGCAGTCCGGCGACGGGCAACAGTGCGATCTCGGCGACCTCGCGGTGGTCGGGCTCGTAGGCCCGGTCGGGAACCGTGACGACGAAGGGGGAAACTGCGTACTCGGTGACCGTCCGGATGTCGTCGAGGCGGCCGATCACCTCCACTTCCTCCCGGAGCAGGCCGATCTCCTCGAACCCCTCCCGGAGGGCGGTGTCGAGGATCGTCCGGTCGCCGGGCTCGGCCCCGCCGCCCGGGAAACTCATCTGGCCGGGGTGTTCGCCGAGGTGGTCCGCACGTTTGGTGAAGAGGAGGTACTGCTCGCCCCCCCGCTCGACGACCGGCGCGAGCACGGCCGCATCGGAGGGCTGGTCCCGGATCTCGGCCGGCTCGTGGCCCGTGATCGCCGTCAGGTCCAGACGACGCTCGCACTCCTCGGTCATCAGCCGTCCTCCTCAAGCCCGGCGAGTGCGTCCTCGATGCGGTCGCGTTCGTCCTCGAAGTCCGCCGGCGCCCAGGCCTCGACGTCGTAGCTCGTATCGAGCAGTTCGCGGAGCCGGTCGCCGTCCCCGGCCCGGATCGCGGCCCGCACCGCCCGGTCGTACCGCCCGCGGACGGCGTCGGCCGCGGCCGCACGCTCTACGTCCCGGGGATCGACCGAGAGGATGTGCCGGAGGTCCTCGCCGCCCTCCGGGAGCGTCGGGAACGCCGTCGGGCCGGCGACGTAGAGGGACGTCCCGTCGTGGGTGACCACGACGACCCCGAACGACCGGCGGGCAGCGGCGAGCGCGGGGCCGAGTTCCGGCTCGGGGGCGCCGCTCCGGGCGGCCGCCTCCGAGAGGGCCCGCTCGAGTTCCGCTCGGGTGAGCCCGCCGAAGAGTTCGAGGACGCCGGCGAGTTCGTCGGCGCTCACGTCCATGGAGAGGTCATGGGCGCCCGCCTAGATGAGCCTTGCCCGATCACGTCCCGCCAGCTCCCCCCGTTCGGGCCGCCTCGAGGATCCGTTCGGGCGCGAAGGGGGCGTCGCTCCAGGCGGGCAGGCGCCGGTCGGCGCCCGGGGGACCGATCGCGCCCGCGTAGCGCTCGACCTGGTCGCGCTCGCTCGCCGGGTCGTACGCGAGGCCGTTGTGGGCCGCATCCGCGCGGTACTGGGCGACCAGCCGCCGGCCCTCCGCCCGGAAGCGATCGGGGAGGCTCTCGTAGTCGGGATCGACGCCGAACTCCTCGGCCACCCGGAGCAGGGTCGCGACGACCTCCCGGCTCATCCCCTCCAACCCCTCGGTGCCGGCGACCGCGCGGTGGTCGTGGACGTGGCGGCCCAGATCGACCTGGACCGTCCCCTCGAACCCGGCGTAGGCGAAGGCATCACCCAGGGTACCGACCTCGAGGCCCCAGGCGGGCGGCGCGCGGATCTCGCGGGCGAACTCGGCGGTCGCGGCGAACTCGCCGGCCAGCGCGTACCGAAACGAATCGAGGTAGTCGAGGACCGGGGCGTCGCTTTCGGTGGAAAGGGCCCGGACCAGCGGCTCGTAACAGAGCCGGAACAGCCGGCCGTAGAGCCGGCCGTCCTCGACGCGGGCGTAGTAGCCCTTCGCGAACTCGAAACCCGCCTCCGTCGCGAGCGGGGAGAGCAGGCGGGCGACGTGGCTCGCCTCGTAACTCGTCGCGTCGGCGTCGTGGACGACGACGTACTCGCCCGCGTCGGCCGCGGGCCCGAGCGCGAGCCAGACGTCCCTGCCCTTCCCGAAGCCGTCTCCCAGTCCCGCCCCCGCGAGCAGGTCCTCGACGGCGGGCGCGTTACACCACAGCACCGATAGCGGGAGGTCGTAGCCCGACAGCCACTTCCGGAAGCCCCCGATCCGCTCAGCGGGCGCGCGGACGGGGACGAAGACGCGGGCGGGCGAGAGACGCTCGAGTTCCGAGAGGGCAGCCTCGGCCGCCGGCGCGCCCCGATCGCGGTCGGTCATCGGGACGACGACCGCGGCCTCGGCGACGGGCGCCGTCGCCGGATCGAACCCCCCCAGCCGGTGGAGCGTCGCGACCCGCTCTTGGACGTACTCCATTTCCTCCCCCTTCGGGCCGAGGCCCAAAACGGGCGCGGTTCCGGCGATCCACAGAGACGCGATTCCTCGCGGGGCTGTGGCGGGCGATTCCGCCGTCGGGGGCTTCGTAATAGTTAAACGACGGACGCGGCTACCACCGTGTGGGCCAGGATGGCCGAACGGTAAGGCGCACGCCTGGAAAGCGTGTTCCCTTTCGGGATTCTGGGTTCAAATCCCAGTCCTGGCGTATTCTACCGCGAGCAACCCCGCGAGCGGCAGATACCCAACGAGGGGATTTGAATTACGGAAGACGCACGCTCACGAGCGAAGCGAGTGAGATCGTCTTCAGGTGGTTCAAATCCCTGTCCTGGCGTCGCGAGGGGCGAGCGAAGCGGGTGCCTCGAAGTGGCCGAACGGCGACGCCGTGAGGTGCTTTTGGGGCGAGCACTCCGCGAGCGATAGATACCCGGATTCCCCCGTCTTCTGTCCGTCTCAGACGTCGACGTACTGCTCTTCCCACTCGCGGCGCGCCCGGATCGCCTCCCGTCCGGCCTCGGTGATCGCGTAGTAGTTCGTCCGGCGGTCGAGTTCGCCCTTCTCGACGAACTCCCTCTCGACGAGTTCGTCCAGATTCGGGTAGAGCCGTCCGTAGTTGATCTCGGCCTCGTAGTACTCCTCTAGCTCCGAGCCGACCGACTGGCCTGATGGCCTGTCGAAGCCGCTGATGACGTACAACAGGTCCCGCTGGAACCCCGTGAGGTCGTCCATCTCAACTCCCCTCGTCCGAATCGGGTCCGTCCTCGGCGTCCTGTTCGGACTGTAACACCTGCCGGATGTGGAAGTCCTTCTCGGTGGCCTCCTCTGCCTCCAGTGCCTTCTCGAGGTGCGTTCTCCAGTGTCGGGTGAGCCCCACCATTCTATACGACTACATACTGTCCGAGAAACTAAACTGTATTGATAGTTAATGGCGATTAGACGACGGAATTTCCTATAGGGACGGATGTCGCTGGACCCACTCGCGAGGTGGGCCGCCGGCCCGAATCGGGCATTTATTCGTCCCGACCCCTTAGCGCGGTCGTGACCCGTACCGACGACCGGATCGTGATGTACTCGGACTACGTCTGTCCCTTCTGTTACCTCGGTCGGCAGTCCCTCGACTCCTACCGCGAGCGTCGCGAGGACGACCTCGGGATCGACTGGCGCCCGTTCGACCTCCGGAGCGGGAAACGCGGTCCCGACGGCGAGATCGACCGCTCCGTCGAGGACGGCAAGGACGAGGGCTACTTTGAACAGGTCCGCGAGAACGTCGCGCGCCTGAAAGCGGAGTACGGCGCCGAGGGGATGCTCGCGCTCGAGGAGACCCCCGAGGTCGATTCCTTCGACGCACAGGTCGCCTCGCTTTTCGTCCGAGAGACCCGTCCCGACCGGTGGGAGGCGTTCGACGAGGCGATCCTCGAGGCGCTCTGGCTCGAGGGGCGCGACATCGGCGACCCCGAGGTGCTCGCCGGGATCGGCCGGGAGGTCGGCCTCGACGGCCGAGCGCTGCGAGACGCGATCGACGACGAGGACCACCGCGAACGCCTCGGGGAGCGGTTCGGGGCGGCCGAGCGCCGCGGGATCACCGGCGTCCCGACGTTCGTCTACAGCGACCACGCCGCCCGCGGCGCGGTCCCGCCTGAGCACTTGGCGCGCCTCGTCGAGGGCGAGTGACCGGGAGCCGGCCGGGGTCGCCGGCCGCTACCGCTCCGCGTCCGCCTCGGGGACGTCCTCGCCCGCTACGCCGTCGATCCGGCCCACGACCTCCCGGAGGGCGAACGCCTCGCCGGTCGCGCTCTCCGCGAAGGGGCCGTCGGCGTTCGGGAACCCCCCGGTCGTCCCGAGTTCGTCCTCGACCGCGGCCATCAGCGCGCGCTCCGCCCCGGTCCACTGGCTCCGGCCGAACGCCTCCTCGGCCTTGGAAGGGGTCAGAACCCTGGTCGCGGTCAGCTCGCCCCCGCTCCTGGCGACGTGTTCCCCGACGACGAGCTCCAGGGGATCGGTCCGCCTGGCGTCGGCGGCGGCCTCGCGGGCCCGCTCTACGTAGCGCTCGGCCGCCGCGAGGTCGGCCCGGAGCGCCTCGAGCTTCTCGGGGGGAAGCTTGCTTCCGGTCGTTTCCTCGCCGTTGATCGTCGGCTTGGGGTCGTAGATCACCGCGCCGTGGTGGTCGGAGAGCACGTCCGTGAGCCCGCTTCGCTCGCCGCCCTCCCAGCTCGCGGTCCACTCGATCGCGGCTCGCCCGTGGGCGACGGTGACCGAGAACGCGAGGGCGAGTTCGGTGCCGTCGTCCGCACAGACGTGTTCGACGGTCCCGAACTCGGGCGGCTCGGGTAGATCCGCGTTCTCCACCGCCGCAAGCGGCGCCACGTCGCGTCCACCCTCGTCCATAGTTCACGTGGAACATCGCCGTTGGTAATCGTTTCGGCCGGCGGCGGCCACGAAGGGGAAGCGTCGTATATCAGGAGCGGCGAGGTCCGGGGGTGACACGGCGGAAGCTCTGGCTCGGCGCGGCGTTCTGTTTCGTCGCCGGCGACGGGATGGCGATGCAAACCCGGGGCGCGCTGCTCTCGAGCTTCGAGGAGACGTTCGGCGTCTCGGAGTCGCTTCTGGGGCTCGTGGCGCCCGCGGGAACGGTCGGTTTCGTCGTCGCGATCCTCGCGGTCGGGCTCGCGGCCGGTCGCCTCGACGTCAGGGCGACGATGCTCGTCGGCGCGGTCGCGATGACCTTCGCGATGGCCGTGACCGCCATCGCGCCCGTCTACGCCCTGCTCCTGGCGGCGCTGCTCGCCCAGGGCGCCGCAGGGGGGGTGTTCCGGGGGCTCGACAGGCCGCTCCTGAGCCACGTCTACCCCGACCGGCTGGGCCGGATCTTCGTGCTCTACTCGCTGGCGTGGTCGATCGGGGCAGTTTCGGGACCGGTGGTTGTCAGTGCCGTGCTCTCGGTCGCCGACTGGCGGCTCACCTATCTCCTGCTGGCGGCCTGGTTCCTGCCCGTGGTCGCTCTTCTCTGGAAACTCGACTCCCCGTCGGGCTGGTCGGAGACCGAACTCGACCGGGCGGCGCTCTCCGAACTCCTCGGCCGGCCGGCGATCCGGGGCGCCCTGGCCGGGATGGCGCTGGTCGGCGGGATCGAGGGCGCGATCTTCACCTGGCTGCCCTACTACGCCGGGACCTTCCTCGAGCGCAACGTCGCGAACCTCGCGCTCTCTGCGTACCTGCTCGCGTACGTCCCCGGCCGGTACCTCTATGCTCGGCTCGTCGAGTCCGGGGGCTACCTGCGGCTCGCGCTTGCGACGACGCTGCTCGCGGTGCCCACGATCGCGCTCGCGTTGGTCGTGCTGTCGGGACCGGCGATGCTCCTCGCGGTGTTCGCGACGGGGCTCCTGATCTCGTCGATCTTCCCGCTGCTGTCGGCCTACGGCGTCGAGGCCGCCCCCGACTACAGCGGCCCCGTGAGCGCGCTCACCTCGGCGGCGACCTACGCCGGGATCGCCGTCGTTCCGACGACGATGGGCGTCGTCGCCGAGGTCGAAAGCATCGCGCTGGCGATGTGGATCCCGGTCTCGCTTTCGGTCGCCCTCGTCGTCGTCGTCGGCGCGACCGGCGGCCGGTCGCTGCTTCCGGGCGCTCGTGCTGGCGGATGAGCGGCCGAGAGGGAGGCCGAGGGTGGGGAGAGGGGACCAACCCCGGCGGCTCGGGTGACACGGAGCGGGACGGGGGAGCCACGCGAACGACAGGGGGTCGACGCGGGCCCCGGTCGATGGAACGAGAGAGCCCTATATCGTAACGCCCTCGCTACCGCGTGCCCACGCCCGGTAGCCGTCGGCTACCCCGCGGTCCGCCGGGGGCCGGAGCCGTTTTGTCGCCGGCGAGCGAACGACGACCATGTGCGGCCGCTACACCCTGTTCGCCGACCGGGAGGACCTAGAGGACCGGTTCGACGCCCGCTTCGAGGGCCCATACGAGCGCCGGTACAACATGGCGCCGGGCCAGCGGCTGCCGGTCGTCACCGACGCCGCGTCCGATACGATCCGGTCTCTCGAGTGGGGCCTCGAGCCCGACTGGGACGGCGACCGGCTGATCAACGCCCGGGCGGAGACCGTCGCGAGCAAGCCCAGTTTCCGGGCGGCCTACGAGGGGGTCGGGCGCGATGGCGGTGTCGGCGAGAGCGAGGGCCGCGAGGCGGGGCGGTGTCTCGTCCTCGCCGACGGCTTCTACGAGTGGGCCGACGGCCAGCCCTACCGGGTCGCCTTCGAGGACGACCGCCCGTTCGCGATGGCGGGACTCTGGCGGTCGCCGGAGACGGAGACGACCCAGGCCGGCCTCGACGCCTTCGGCGGCGGGAGCGACGCCGAGGAGCCCGCCGAGGTCGGCTCCTTTACCGTCGTGACGACCGAACCCAACGCCCTCGTCGCCGACCTCCACCACCGGATGGCCGCGGTCCTCGAGCCGGACGGCGAACGACAGTGGCTCTCCGCCGAGGATCCACGGGGCGTGCTCGAGTCCTACCCCGCCGACGAGATGCGTGCCTACCCGGTTTCGACGGCGGTCAACGGCCCGGACACCGACGACCCGTCGCTGGTCGAACCGATCTAACTCCCTCACCGATCCGTTAGACGACGGCTCTCGCGGGGCATCTCCGCGTGTATTCTGGCCGGTTTTCACGCCACGGACGGCTCCGACCCCGATACGCTCGTCGTCGAGTTCGTGGGAGTCAGGTGAGTGGGCGAGAACGCGGACCGATGCCTCGGGCCAGAGGTCCCGTCGCCGTCGAATCACCATCGTTTGCGTACAGTCCGGGTTCTTTGCAGAAGTGTTACATTACGGGGCGATGTGGACCGTTCCATGCCGAGTTCCGCCGGCGTGGCGCTCGCCCAGGAGCCGGTGGTTCGGCCGGAACTCACGGCCGACGTCTTCGTCGTCCTCGGCGTCGTCGTGCTCGCGCTCGTGTTCTTTCTCACCGAGTGGCTGCCGATCGACGTGACTGCGATCTCGTTGATCGTCGTGCTCGTCGTCCTGGAGCCGTGGACGGGCATCGATCCGAGTACCGGCATCTCGGGGTTCGCCAACGACGCGACGATCACGGTGCTGGCGATGCTCATCCTCAGCGGCGGTATCGCCAAGACGGGACTCGTCCAGGAGCTCGGACGCCGGATGGCGTCGTTCGCGGGCGACAGCGTCCGGAAACAGCTGTTCGCCACCGTCCTCGCGACGAGCCCCGTCTCGGGGTTTCTCAACAACACGCCCGTCGTGGCGCTGCTCGTGCCGGTCGTGACCGACGTCGCGAACCGGGGGCACACCTCCCCGTCGAAGCTCCTCATCCCGCTTTCGTACGCCTCGCAGGTCGGCGGCATGCTCACGCTCGTCGGCACCTCGACGAACCTCCTCGCGAGCGACATCAGCGGCCGTCTCGGGAGCGAGTACCCCGAACTCCACCGGTTCTCGATGTTCGAGTTCACGCAGTTGGGCGTGATCGTCGTCGTCGTCGGGGCGCTCTACCTGATCTTCGTCGGACATTCCCTTCTCCCCGAGCGCGTCCCTCCACGGGCGGACTACGTCGAGACGTACGACGTCGGCGACTATATCGCGGAGATAGCGATCGGTCCAGGGTCACCCCTCGGGGGCGAGACGGTCGGCGACGCGACGACG
This sequence comes from Saliphagus sp. LR7, assembly GCF_003344565.1. Lineage (NCBI taxonomy): Archaea > Methanobacteriati > Methanobacteriota > Halobacteria > Halobacteriales > Natrialbaceae > Saliphagus > Saliphagus sp. LR7. The sequence goes on from NZ_QPND01000004.1 coordinate 287,876, forward strand.
ATACTGGGCGACGGAGTCGACGTCGTCCAGGTCGTCCGGGACGGGGATCGATCGGTTGCCCCCCAGCAGGTGGTTCGACTCGAGGACGGCGACGTGCTCGTGGTCCGAACGGGCCGAGACGCAGTCGAGATGCTCGAGAATAGTGGGGCAGTCGAACTCGTCGGCGACCCGCGATCGACCGAGGAACTCGCGCCGGCCGATTCCGAGAGCGTCCTCACCGAACTGGTCGTCTCGCTCGATTCGCGGTTGGTCGGCGAACGACTGGATCCCGAGCGCTTCCGTGTGGAGTTCGGCGCCGCAGTGCTCGGCCTCCGCCACCGTGGCACACTCATCGGCGGTCGGCTCGTCGGCCACCGTCTCGACGTCGGGGACACGCTCCTCGTCCAGGCGGCGCCCGACACGCTCGATCGCCTCTCCAGACGCGACGACGTGATCGTCGCTCGGGAACCGCCCCGACGGGAGTACCGCGCGAACAAGGCACCGATCGCCGTCGCGATCATGATCGGCGTCGTCGCCGTCGCTGCCCTCGAGCTCTACCCCATTTTGGTCTCGGCGCTCATGGGCGTGGTCGCGATGGTCGTCACCGGCGTCCTCGACCCCAACGAGCTGTACGACGCCGTCGAGTGGGACGTCATCTTCCTGCTGGCGGGCGTTATTCCGCTCGGAATCGCGTTAGAACAGAGCGGTGCGGCCGCGTATCTCGCCTTTCTGGTCGTCTCGACGGCCGGCTTCCTTCCCACGATCGTCGTGCTGTGGCTGTTCTACATCGTCACCGGCCTCATCACCGAACTGATCAGTAATAACGCGAGCGTCGTCCTCATGATTCCGGTCGCAGCGGCCGCAGCAGCGGGCATCGATGCGAACCCGCTCGCGTTCGTCTTTGCAGTCACCTTTGCCGCCAGCACCGCGTTCCTGGGCCCGATCGGCTACCAGACCAACCTCTTCGTCTACGGCCCGGGCGGCTATCGCTTCACCGATTACTTCCGGATCGGCGCGCCCCTCCAGGTGCTTCTCTCAATCGTCACCGTCCTCGGAATCGCGCTGTTTTGGGGGGTGTGATCGAAAGGGGACGGCCAGCCACTGCCCGACGGTGACCGGAGAGCCGATCACGGAACCCGTGTGGACCGGGAACGGTTTCGTCCGTCGTGGCCGAGTACCGAACGGAGCGAACGAAAAACCGATAACACCTCCGCTCCCGAGGTTCGGATATGGGAGAGGAGGTCAAGTCGGGTGATCAGGTCGAAATCGCATACGAATCGACGCGCTCCGGGAACGTGGTCTCGCGAACAGGGACCGTCGTCCAAACCCCGGACGGGAACGAGCGGAGCGTCCTGTTCGTCGAAACCGATGAGAACCAACTCACTGGCGTCACCGCCGAGTACGCGTTCAGCGTCTCGACCGGCGGGAACGATGCCGACGCGGATGACGATTCCACCGTCCAACGAACCGTGTCTCTCGGCCCCCTCGCGTCCGTGACCAAACGATAACTCGGTCGTCTTCGCCGGCTAATTCGAGCCGGGGCGGCGGCGCCATCGAGGCCGACGCCGGTGTCGGACCCGTCGAGACCGGGATCGGCGATCCCGGCCCGTGCCGACGGCGACGTCGTCGTGGTCCCCGGTCCCCCGAAGACGGTTGTCGTACCCGGCGAGAGCCGCTTCTACGACGCCCTTCTCCGTTCTACCCGTCTCGCTCCAGGACCTCGATCGCGACCAGTTCCTCGCCGGTGAGCGCGGCGACGTAGGCACCGCCGGCGATCGAGACGTGTGAGAAGGCGTCCTCGGGGAGGTCGTACATCGGGATCGCCCGGGAGGTGTCCCCGCCGCCGACGACCGAGAAGCAGTCGGTGTCGGCGATGGCCCGCAGAACGCCGACGGTGCCGTCGGAAAAGGGCTCGTCCTCGAAGACTCCGAGCGCGCCCTTGACGAAGACCGCATCCGACTCCGAGACGTGGTCGGCGTAGGTCGCGACGGTGTCGCTCCCGACGTCGAGAAAGGAGGTCTCCTTCTCGACGCCGTCGACGGCGACCTCCGCGCGCTCGCCCGCGGCGTCCTCGTAGGCGAGGTCGCTCGCGAGGACGAGGCGGTCGCCGTGGGTCTCGAGGGTCTCCTTGATCTCCTCGCGATTCTCGTCCCACTGGTCGTCGAACAGGTCGCTCTCGACGTCGTAGCCGACGTCGTGGCCCGCCGCCCGGAGGAAGAGTTCGCCGACGATCCCGCCCAGACAGAACCGGTCTACGCCCTCGAGGCGCTCGATCACGGGGATGAGGTCCTCGGCTTTCGTTCCCCCCAGGACCATCGTCACGCGGTCGAACTCCCGCTCGCGGATCGCGGAGTTGGCGGTGTACTCCGTTTCCATGACGGGTCCCGCGTAGGCGTCCATGACCAGGGGAAAGCCGACGATCGAGGCGTGGGCGCGGTGGGCCGCCGAGTAGGCGTCGTTGACGTAGGCGTCGAACTCGGGGGCCAGGGTCCGGACGAGCTCGCTTTCTGCGTGTTCTTCGGGAGTCTTCTCGGGCAACTCCTCGTCGCACATCCGGACGTTCTCGAGCAGGAGGACCTCGCCGCCCGCGAGGTCGTCGATCGCTTCGAGGGCCTCCTCGCCGAAGGTGTCGGCGACGAACTCGACCTCCCTATCGAGATGGTCGGCGAGGATCTCCGCGTGTTGCCCCAGCGAGACGAAGGTGTCCCGGCCGGGCCGGCCCTGGTGGGCCAGCAGGGCGAGGGCGTGGCCGTCGTCGAGCAGCCGTTCGACGGTCTCGGCGTGGCGCGAAAAGCGCCTGTTGTCCTTGACGACGCCCTCCTCGACGGGGGCGTTCAGGTCGAGACGGACGAGCAGGCGCTGCTCCGGCGGGAGGTCCTCGACGGTTCCGAACGAAGGCATGAGCCGAGAATCGCTCCGGGAGGGGTTAAATCCGGCCCTACGGCCGCGGCGAGGCGCCGCTTTCGGCCCGGCCCTCGATGAGGTAGGTCGCGAGATCGAGCATCCGGGCGGAGAAGCCGTACTCGTTGTCGTACCAGGTCAGCACCTTCGCGAGGCCGTCCTCGACGACCATCGTCGACTCGAGGTCGACGTACGTCGAGAACGGCAGCCCCAGGATGTCTCTGGACACGATCTCGTCGTCGGTGTACCCCAGCACGCCGGCGAGGTCGCCGTCGGCGGCCGCCCGAACGGCGTCGTTGATCTCCTCGCGGGAGGGGTTGCCCTCGAGATCGACGGTGAAGTCCGTGATCGACCCGCTCGGAACGGGCACGCGCATCGCCATCCCGTCTAATTTCCCTTCCAGCTGGGGGAGCACTTCGGTCGTCGACTGGGCCGCGCCCGTCGAGGTCGGGATGATGTTCTCGGCGGCGGCCCGACCGCGGCGGGTCTTGCCCGCCGGACCGTCGACGAGGCTCTGGGTGCCGGTGTAGGCGTGGACGGTCGTCAGGAGTCCCGATTCGATGCCGAACTCGTCGTCCAGGACCTTCGCGACGGGGGCGATGCTGTTGGTCGTACAGGAGGCGTTCGAGACGACGTCCTCGCCGTCGTACTCGTCGTGGTTGACGCCGTAGACGACCGTCAGAACCTCCTTGTCGCCCTTCGGGGGCGCGGAGATGATCGCCTTCTCGGCGCCGGCTTCCAGGTGCTGGGCGGCGTCGTCGTGGGTCCGAAAGAGGCCGGTGGCCTCGAAGGCGACGTCGACGTCGTGGTCGTCCCAGGGGAGGTTCGTCGGGTCGCGTTCGGAGGTGAGCGTGATCTCCTGGCCCTGGACGGTGAGGGTGCCGTCGTCGAGGGAGACGCCGTCCAGGCGACCTGCGACAGAGTCGTACTCGAGGAGGTAGGCCATCTTCTCGTCGTCCATGATGTCGTTGATCGCGACGATCTCGACGGTGTCGTGTGCGAGGGAGGCCCGGAGCACGTTCCGCCCGATCCGTCCGAACCCGTTCAGCCCGACGCGGACGGTCCCCTCGGCCGACTCGACGGAATGTTCACTCATGTATGAGTAATCGGGGCCCGCGCTAAAGAAGATACCCCTTCGGTCACGTTCCTCCCCCCGTAGCGCCCTCGCTCTCCGAACATTGTCACGTATTACCGTGGGAGAAACCCGCGTCTTCCGGCGGTTTCCGGCGTTACAACTCTATTACGAGTAAACATCTATCAAATTTCTGCGAAATAGTTATGGGCGTCGGCGGTGGACCGGGAGGTAATGATCCGTGTCGGAATCAACGGGTATGGAACGATCGGCAAGCGCGTCGCGGACGCCGTCCGCGCCCAGCCCGGCATGCGCGTGGCGGGCGTCGCGAAGCGAAGCCCCGACTACGCCGCCGTCGGCGCCGACGAGACCGGGTACGATCTGTACGCCGAGGACGCGGCGCCGTTTTCGGCGGTCGATATCACCCTCGCCGGCGGCGTCGAGGACCTCGTCCGCGAGAGCGACGTCGTCGTCGACGCGACCCCCTCGGGGGTCGGCGCCGAGAACCGTCCGCTCTACGAGCGCCACGATACCCCCGCGATCTTCCAGGGCGGCGAGGACGCGACCGTCGCCGAGGCCAGCTTCAACGCCCGAGCGAACTTCGCGGAGGCGAGCGAGGCCGACTACGTCCGGGTCGTCTCCTGTAACACGACCGGCCTCTCCCGACTGCTCGCGCCGATCGAGGAACTCGCGGGGATCGAGAAGGCTCGCGTGACGCTCGTCCGCCGCGGGGGCGACCCGACCCAGACCTCCCGTGGCCCGATCAACGACGTCGTCCCCGACCCCGTCTCCCTGCCCTCCCACCACGGTCCCGACGTCCGGACGATCTTCCCCGAACTCGCCATCGACACGATCGCCCTCCGGGTGCCGACGACGATGATGCACGTCCACGCGGTCAACGTCTCCCTCGCCGAGGACGCCGACGCGGGGGAGATCCGGGACCGGCTCGCCGGAGAGAACCGCCTGCTTCTGGTTCCGGGCTACGCCGGGATCGAGGGGACGGGCGGCCTGCGGGACCTCGCGGGCGACGCCGGCCGCCCCCGGAACGACGTCTGGGAGAACGCGATCTGGGAGGAGTCGATCGCGGTCCGGGACGGCGACCTCTACTGTCTGCAGGCGATCCACCAGGAGTCGAACGTCGTCCCCGAGAACGTCGACGCGATCCGCGCGATCGCCGGCGAGGCCGACGCCGCCGAGAGCATGGCCACCACTAACGAGGCCCTCGGGATCGGCCTCGAGCGCTTCGAGGGCCGCGAGCGCGCCGCCGACCGCCAGATCGCCGACTGAGGGAACAGGTTTTTGCTCCGGCCGTCCCAACCCCGGGTATGGTCAGAGACGACCGCGACGAGCCCTTCGACGACTTCTTCCGGGAGATCGAGCGGATGATGAACGAGATGACCGGCGGCGCCAACGTCGGCGCCGGCGGCCCCGGAGGCGCCGACGCCGGCTTCGGATCGGACACCCACGTCGACATCCACGACGTCGGCGACGAGGTTCGGGTCGTCGCCGACCTCCCCGGCGTCGAGAAGGGCGACATCGACCTCGAGTGCGACGGGCGGACGCTGACGGTCTCGGCCCACAGCGAACACCGCGAGTACGACGAGCGCGTTTCGCTTCCCCGCCGGGTCGACGAACACACCGCCGAGGCGACCTACAACAACGGCGTCCTCGAGGTCGTCTTCGACCCCGCCGCCTCCTCCTCGGACATCAGCGTCGAGTAGCCCGGTCGGCGGTCGCCTCGATGGCCCCCGCCAACCGGTCGTAAAACTCCGGCTCGTACTTCGTCGCCCGATCGATCGTCGGCCGGGCGTTGGTCTCGTTGACGACCGCCCGCTCGTCGGTGACCAGCAGGTCCACTCCCAAAAAGGGGATCTCCAACTCGGCGGCGACCGCCTCGGCGAGGTCGCGGAGTTCGGCGGGAAGGTCGATCCCGGTCGCCTCCGCCCCCCGGTGGACGTTGTGTTTCCACTGCCCTGCGGCCCGGGCGGGCTCTGGCAGCCGTCGCTCGACGGCGCCGACGTACTCGCCCTCCAGGACCATCACCCGGTAATCGACGGCGTCGGGGAGGTACTCCTGGACGAGAAACGACTTGTCGCCGGTCGCGTGGTAGTCGTGGACCATCGAGAGGTAGTCACAGATCCCCAGAAAGGAGTCGGCGTCGCCGGCGCGGGCGACCCCGATCCCGCGGGTCGTCGAGTTCGGTTTGACGACCACGGGCGGCTCGAACCGCTCGAACGCCTCGAGTAGTTTCCCGGGATCGACCTGGCTCGAGACGTACACCGAGTCGGGGACCGGGAGGCCGGCACGCTCGAGGCGGGCGAGCACCTCGCCTTTGTTGCGCGAGGTCATGACGGCCTCGCGGCCGTTGAGCCAGGGGACCGAGAGCAGCGCGGTCGCGACCCCGCCCTCCATCACCCGGCCCGGAAAGACGAAGCCGGCGTCGAACTCCTCGGGCGACCAGGGCGGGTCCGCGAGGGAAGTGGTCCGCTCGCGGACGGGGACGTGACGGACCGCGATCCCCCGCTCGGCGAGGGGGTCGGCCATCCGTTCGAACGTCTCCTCCCTGTTGGCGACCGCGAGCTCGAGCATGTCCGAGGATCGCAGCGACGGGCCAAAAGCCCCCCGACGACTCGATCCGGGTCAGTCCCCCTTTCCGGTCCCCGACGTCCGGTCGTCCCCGGAGCCCTGGTCGCCGATGATGACGGTGTTCTCGACCAGCATCCGATGGCCTCGCCGAATGCGTTCGGACAGCGCCTGGTGGGAGACGCCCATCTCCTCGGCGAGGTCGTCCATCGAGGCCTCTCGAGGGATCTCGTAGTAGCCCTTCTCGAAGGCCGAAAGCAGAGTGTCCTGTTGGCTGTCGGTCAGCCCGAACCGGCCCTGTCGGCCGTCGTCGACGTCGTAGATCGTGTGGATCTCCATCGCGAGCCCGCGCTCCTCGCAGTAGTCGTGGGTCCGCGAGAGCGCCTCCCGGCTCGGAAAGAGGATGCGGAGCGTCCAGTCGTCGCCGTTGCCCTGTGCCGACAGGATCGCGCCCTCCTCCTCGACCAGGATCCGCACGAGGGTGTCGATCCGCGCGACCCAGTCCATTCTGTACAGTCGTTCTTCCTCGAGGTCCGCGATCCGCTCGAAGTCCTCGACGGTATCGTCCTCGGCGAGGGCCGCCTCGACGTCGCCGACGCTCGGCCCGTCGATCCAGACGTAGGGCAGCACGCGACCGTCGCCGTGGGCGACGACGCGCTCGATCTCGTACTCGAGGTCGTCGAACCGAGCCGTCGTTTCCGAAAGCGCGAACTCCTCGGCAGGGAGTCCGACTTCGACCACCGTTCCTCCCATTAATGGGCGTGGTGTCCGGACGATGTACTAAGTGTTCCGACCGGCGGCGGGAGAAAGGCGACTGCCGGCGATAGCACTCGAGCGCCGATCGGCCGGGGTCGCCGGCCAGTTTAGGAGATGAGTTCCTGTTCGCCCTTCTCGACGACGACCCGACACGGCGGCGAGACCTTGTTGTACGCCCGCCGGAGGGCCTCCTTTGCGAACCCGGCGTCGTCGACGTCACACCAGATCGTGAAGATTCGCTCGCCCTCCTGGATCCGGGCGGCGGTGCCGACGATCTTGCCGAACGCCTGGCGCATCCCGTCGGAGACCCGGTCGGCGCCGGCACCGGTCGCCTGCTTGTTCTCCCTGATGACGTGGTGGGGGAACTTCCGGAGGATCATCTTGTAGTTGCCCTCGCCGGCGTTTTTCAGCATGTGGCGGTTGGCCGACAGCCGGGAGGCCTCGAGGCTGCCGTGGCGGATCTGGACTTCCTCCTCGGTGACGAGGCTGATCTGGACGGGGTAGTCCTCGGGGTCGGCCCCGACGTCGCCCATCTTGTGTTGTGCGATCTTCGAGCCCGGAATCCCGGTGATGTACTCCCGGCGCGTGTACGCCGGCTTGTCGATCTCCCGGTACATGGAGGCGGGTTTCTCGGCCATGGTTGTTGGGAAAACGGACGCCTACCGCGCGGATAAAGGCTTCGAACCCCCACCGGCGCCGCCGGAGCGCTCGGAGCGGTTCGGGGCAGGTCGCTTCAGCTCGAGACGACGTACCGGCTGCCGGACTTCTCGACTAACTTCTCGCCCGAAAGCGAGTTCAGGACGCTCAGGATGCTCATCTTCTGCATCGCGAGGGTCTCGTTCAGGTCGTCGACCGTCGCGCCCCCGGCGGCGTCGACGTAGAGGTAGACCAGCTTGGCCTCCGGCGACGTCAGGGTCTCGGGAAGGGGAGCGATCGTCTCGGCCTCGAGTTGCTGTTGGATCATACCTCCGAAAACGGCGACATCCAATATAAATCTATGCCGCAGTCAGTTAATACGATCTAATCGATAAGGATGTGATTATATGTATATTGTGGTGTTGTAACGTGGCGGCCGCTCCGGTCGCAACGACCCGGCTATCGCTCGGTCCGGTCGTCGATCGAGCCGCCGTAGACGACGCCTCGCTCGGCGTCGATCGTCACCACCGCGTCCCCGGGTACGTCCGAGAGATCCGCCCCGCTTATCATCGGGACGTTCATCTCGCGGGCGACGAGGGCGGCGTAGCCGGTCATCCCGCGGGTCGCGTCGACGATGCCCGCAACCGTCGAGAGGTCGCCGTCGAACTCGTCGTCGAACCCTTCTTTCAGGAAGACGATCGAGCCGGATTCGACCCCCGAGAGGTCGCCGTCGGCGAGGTGGACGACCGGGCCGGAGACGCGGCCCTCGACGACGACCCGGCCGGTCGCGACCGCGTCGGCGGCGACGTGGACCTTGAGCATGTTCGTCGTGTTCGCACCCTCCAGGTCGGTCATCATCCCACAGAGGACGACGACGGTGTCGCCGCTGTCGGCCACGCCCGCGTCGAGAGCCGACTGGACCGCCTTCTCGACGACCGCGCCGGCGCCCTGGTCGGAGACCGGCGCGTACAGCGGTTGGACACCCCACGAGAGCGCGAGCCGGCGCCGTACCTCGTGGCTCGGCGTCGAGGCGACGACCGGAACCCCGGGACGGTACTTCGCGGTCTTCAGGGCGGTGTACCCCGACTCGGTGGCGGCGACGACGGCATCGGCGTCGATGTCGCGGGCGAGAAAGCGCGCCGAGCGCGCCAGCGCGTCGGTCCGGGCCTCGCCCGAGGCCGGCACCCGCTGTTCTAACAGCTCTGCGTACTCGTTGGACCCTTCGACCTCGCGGACGATGCTGTCCATCGCCTCGACGACGGCAGCGGGGTGGTCGCCGACGGCCGTCTCCGCCGACAGCATCACGGCGTCGGTGCCGTCGAGGACGGCGTTGGCGACGTCGGAGGCCTCGGCCCTCGTGGGGCGGGGCGCGTGGACCATCGAGTCGAGCATCTCCGTCGCCGTGATCACCGGGACGCCGGCCTCGCGACACTGCCGGATGATCCGTTTCTGGATCATCGGGACGTCCTCCATCGGACACTCCACGCCGAGATCGCCCCGGGCGACCATGATCCCGTAGGAGGCGTCGATCAACCCCTCCAGATTGTCGACGGCGCCCGCCCGCTCGATCTTCGCGACGATCGGGATCTCGACGCCGAGTTCCTCCAGGACCTCCTCGACCGCGTAGACGTCTCCGGGGTCCCGGACGAAACTCGCCGCGACGAAGTCGACGCCCTTCTCGGCGGCCAACTCGAGATCCCGTCTGTCCGTCTCGGTGACGACGTCCAGGTCGAGATCGACCCCGGGGATGTTGACTCCCTTTCGCCCGCCCAGGCTCCCCCCGCTCTCGACGCGGGCGACGACCGACTCGTCCTTGACGGCCTCGACTCTGGTCTCGATCAGCCCGTCGTCGAGCAGGATCCGGTCGCCGACGCCGACGCCGTCGATCGACAGGGAGAGTCCGACCTCCTCCGGCGTCGCCTCCTCGCCCTCGACGAACCGTACCGTCGAGTCGGTCTCGAGGGCGACCGTCTCGCCCTCCCCGAGGGGTGCGGTCCGGACCTCCGGGCCCTGCATGTCGAGCATCACGGCGACGGGCGCGTCGATCGACTCGTCGACCTCCCGGACGGTCTCGATCAGTTCGGCGCGGTCCTCGGGGGTGCCGTGGCTCGCGTTCAGCCTCGCGACGGCCATCCCCGCCTCCGCGAGCTCTCGAACCCTCCGCCGGGAGTTCGAGGCCGGCCCGAGCGTACAGACGATCTTGGCGTTTCTCATGACGAGCGGTAGGCGGCTGGCCGGGAAAAAGGTGGCTGACGCCGGTTTTGGCTTTCGTTCGCATGCTCCGACGGTTTGCCAAACGTTTTGGGGCGGCGTTTTGTAGGTCGTCCATGGTACGATACGCCTCCCTCGTCGAAGCCGCCGATCGCGACGTCCAGAACGCCCAGGAGCTGGCGTCGATCTGGGGCGAGATCCGGACCGAGTTCGAGGACCACCACGCCGAACTCGTGGAGTCGTACGCGATCATGGGCGAACACGACTTCCTCGTGATTTTCGACGCACCCGACCGCGACGCGGCGTTCAAAGCGGCGCTGACGATGCGCCGCCACGGCCTCTCGGCCCAGACGATGGAGGTCGTCGACACCGACGACTTCGCCGACCTCGTCGGCGACATCTGAGGACGGTCTTTTCGATTCGACGGCTCTACCGAAGCTCCTCGAGGACGGGGATCTCACTGATCCGCTCCTCGTCCAGACGGTCCCAGTCGATCCCCACTGGCTTCTCGCCCGTATCCGGCCGGATCGCTCGCTCGGGTGTGACCGCGAGATCCATCGGGACGTCGTGGGCCGCGGGCTCGATCCCGGCCACCAGCTGGCGCTCGTGGACAGTCGTCGCGACCGGCGTCTCGCCGTCGACGAGCCCCAGTTCCCGAGCGAGGGCGAACTCGAGGTCGCTGTAGCCCTCGCCCTTGCCGATCCGGGCGCCGGTGCCGGGCTCGCTCCCGTCGCCCCCAGTGCCATCCGCATCCTCGCTTCCGCCCGCCTCGTCCGCGTCCCCACCTTGGGCATCGACCGCGACGCTCCCCGAGACGATCAGGTCGATCGGCGCCATCGCGTCGGGTCCGACCTGTTCCCCGTACTCGCCGATCCCCGAGACGGTCGTCGCCGGATCGTACTCCTCCGGTTCCAGAGAGCGGGGATCGAGTTCGATGAAACACTCGGCCTCGCGCAGGCGGGGAACGGCCATGTAGAGCGTTTTGCCCGCTCGCAGCGCGCGCCGGCGGACGGGAAGCTGTGGCGCGTCGGGGTTGGCCTTGATCCGCTCTGCACCCTCCCATTCGGGGGTGTCGGCCAGCCGGTCGGCGGCGTCGGCGGCGCCCGCGAAGTTGGGGATCCGGCCGTGGGGCGGGAACGGGAAGCGGGCGACGCCACGTTCCTCCAGGTCGTCCCAGACCCGCCGTCTGATCGCCTCCTTGTCGGCCCCCATGGCTCACTCCTCGTCCTCTTCGTCCATTGCTTGCTCGACGATCGCCGGCGCTTCCGGGACGATGATCGACTCGGCGGCGAGTCTGGTCGCCGCGACGTCGTCGGGCAGACAGAAGATCGCCACCCCGTCGGAGACGCCACCCAGCGACCGGGCCCGGAGGACGCCGGTGCCGACCTCCTCGTAGCCCAGTCGGGTGAACAGCTGGGAGAACGCGGGCAACTCCTTTTCGATGAACTGGGAGACGGCCTCCAATGTGACGTCCTCGGGGCCGACGCCCGTACTGCCGGTCGTGACGACGACGTCGACGTCCTCGCGGCCGACGAGCCGGGAGACGACCGACTGGACGTTGTCGAAGCCGGGCGCGATCAGCTCCCGGGTCGCGAGTTCGTGGCCCGCCTCCTCGAACGCCGCGACAATCGCGTCGCCGGGCTCGTCGGCCGACAGCGATCTGGCCGACGACACCGTCACCACTGCCGCTCCGAGGGTCCCTTCGCCGGGCTCGTCCGTAGCCATACCCCCGCGTTCGGAACCGGCCGGGTTAAACGCCCGTGGATCGCGGCGGTCGTCCCATGTCATCTCGAATCATACCGCCGGTGGCTTCTTCGGTCCGGAGCCGGAGACGCGGACATGAGCGGAAACGACGACCCTCCGCCCACCCTCGAGCCCCGGCGGTACTACGACGAGTACGGCCGCGAGGAGTGGGATCGTCTCGAGGCGACCCTCGGCGGGCGCCTCGAACTCGAGGGGACGACGACTACCCTGAGACGCTATCTCCCCGATTCGGGCCGAATCCTCGACGCCGGCGGCGGCGCCGGACGGTACGCCGTCTGGCTCGGCGAACGGGGGTACGACGTGACCCTGGTGGACCTGAGCGAACGCCAGTGTGCCATTGCCCGCGAGAAAGTCCGGGAGCGTGGTCTCGACGGGCGGGTTCGCGTCCGGCGGGGCGACCTCCGGGCGCTGCCCGTGAAAACGGATGCCTTCGACGCCGTCGTCTGTACCGGCGGCCCGCTCTCGCACGTCGTCGATGACGACGAGCGGGCGACCGCGCTGGGCGAACTCCGGCGGGCAGGCCGGTCCGGTGCGCCCGTCTTCGTCTCCGTGATGGGCCGGCTCGCGGTCCTCCAGAATCTCGTTCGGAACCCGAAGTACCACGGGGGGATGGCCGAGATCGCCCGCACCGGCTCCTACACCCGCGAGTTCGCCCTCGGGCAGACCGACGACCCCGGCTTCACCGAGTGTCACTTCTTCCGGGCCGCGGAGCTAGAGGCCGCCCTCGAGAGCGCGGGCTTCGACGTCGAGAAGCTGGTCGGGCTCGAGGGGGTCGCCGCCAACGTCGGCGAGCGTCTCGACGACGCCGAGATGGCCGAGGGCGACGAGGAGGGGGTCCGCGAGGCGGTTCGAGAACTCAGGACCGACCCGGCGGTCGTGGACTGGTCGAACCACATTCTCGCGGTCGCCCGGGTCTGACCGGCGGTTCCCGCGGTGGCGCCGAAAGCTCTATCTCGGGGCGGGCCGTCGCCTCCACCAGTTCGATGCGCGCCGCCCCGTAACCGGGCCCCACGCGGGCCCACGGTCGGTCTCCCCGGTCGCAAGCCGTGGCTTCGACGACCGACTCCTCGCCACCTTTAGCAGCGTGCCGTTTGGTCCACCCGCGTTCTCCGCCGGTTCTGGAGAGAGTTCGACGACCAGCCATCCCGATGAGAGATTCCCACCCATATGTCACGCCCGAACGGCAGTCCGGCCACCGGATCGCCGATCACGACCCGCGCGACGCACAGCCCCCGACCGCGCCGTAGCCCGCCCCCTTTCGACTTCCTCGAGGCGAGCGATCGGACGACCCCGAGAGAACCGCCACGCGACGACCCGACCATAGCGCTCGAGGAGGGACCGTGACCGACGCGTCGGCGGAGGGCCGATTCACCGAAGGACCGATCGCGTGGCCCCTGCTCGCGCTCGCCGGTCCGCTGACGGCGACACAGTTGCTCCAAGTCGCCTACAACCTCACGGACACGTTCTGGGTCGGCCAGGTCGGCGCCGACGCGGTGACCGCTCTCTCCTTTTCGTGGCCGCTCATCTTCCTGCTCGTCAGCCTCGGCGCGGGGATGACCAACGCCGGAACGATCCTCGTCGCCCAGCACGCCGGCGCGGGCAACGACCACGACCTTGGACGCGTCGCCGGCGGGACCCTCGGGTTCGTCGGACTCCTCTCGATCGCCGTCTCGATCCTCGGAGCGGTCCTCGCGCCGATGGCACTGAGCGCGATCGGCACGACTCCCGGGACGGAGGTCCACGAACTCGCCGTCACCTACACCCGGATCATCGTCCTCGGGATGCCCTTCACCTTTGGCTTTCACGTCTTCATGGCGCTCCTTCGGGGCTGGGGCGACACGAAGACCCCGATGTACCTGATGGTTCTCGGCGTCGGAGTCAACCTCCTCCTCGACCCGTTCTTGATCCTCGGATTCACGGACAACCCCATCTTCGGCTGGACCGGTCTCCGGGGTCTCGAGGAGTCGCTGTTCGCCGCCACGGACTTCGCGGGGTTCGGCGTCGCGGGCGCCGCGGGCGCGACGGTGCTCTCGCGGGCCGTCGCCGCCGCCGTCGGTCTCTGGCTGCTGTTCGGCGACCGCGTCGGACTGAGCCTTGAGCCGGGCGACCTCGTGGCCGACCGCGAGCTGGTAACCCGACTCGTCCGGATCGGCGGGCCGGGGGCGATCGACCAGAGCACGCAGTCGGTCGCGGCCATCGTCATGACGGCGCTCGTCGCCACGGTCGGCGCGGAGGCCGTCGCCGCCTACGGCATCGGGACCCGCTTCGTCTCACTCGTCTGGCTCCCGATGGCGGCGATGGGGATGGCCGTCGAGACGGTCGTCGGACACAACCTCGGGGGTGGGCGGCCCGATCGCGCCCGCCGGACGGTGTACGTCGCTATCGCGATCCTCGGCTCCGTCTTCCTCGTCGCGGGCGCGCTCACGGTGTGGTTCGCGCGGCCGCTCGTCTCCCTGTTCGTCACCGGACCGGGTGCCGAACCGATCGTCTCCCACGGCGCGACCTTCCTCCGGATCGTCGCCCCGACCTGGGCCGTCATGGCCGTCTACCACATGATGAACGGCGCGTTCTACGGTGCGGGATCGACCCGGCTGGCGATGACGGTCGGCGTCACGACGCTGTGGGGCGCCCGCGCCGCTATCGCGCTCCTGTTGGTGGTCGTCCTCGCTCTCGGCGCCCCCGGCGCGTGGTACGCCATCGCGCTCTCGAACGTCACCGCGGCCGTCGCGGGGACGTACGTCTTCGTCCGGGGCTACTGGCTCGGCGACGTGCTGGGGCCGGATTCGGGCCGGAATTCGGCCCACGACGCGGAGACGTGATCGGCTCCCGACCACGGCGCCGCGGCGCCAATCGTTTTCACCCCTCGGAGGCACGACACGACCATGCAGGCAGTCCAGTTCGCGGGCCACGGCGACACCGACGTCATCGAGTACGGCGACTACCCCGACCCCGAAGTCGGCTCCGACGAGGTGCTCGTAGAGATCAGGGCGGGTGCGTTGAACCATCTCGATCTCTGGGTCCGCCGCGGGATGCCGGGGATCGACCTCGAGATGCCCCACGTTCCCGGGAGCGACGCCGCGGGGGTCGTCCGGGAGGTCGGCGCGGACGTCTCGCGATTCTCGGCGGGCGACCGTGCCGCACTCTCGGCGGGCGTCTCCTGTGGGGACTGCGAGTTCTGTCGGAACGGCCAGTACACCCTCTGTACCGGCTTTCACATCATCGGCGAGCACGTCCGCGGGGTCCACAGCGAGTACGCCGCCGTTCCCGAGGCAAACCTGATCCCCGTCCCCGAGGGCGTCGACTGGGCGATCGCGGGATCGGCGCCGCTGGTCTTCCAGACGGCCTGGCGGATGCTGATAGACCGTGCGGAAATCGAACCGGGCGAATCGATCCTCGTGCTCGGTGCCAGCGGTGGCGTCGGCCACGCCGCGGTCCAGATCGCCGCGTACGCGGGCGCGGAGGTGTACGCCACCGGCAGCACCGAGGCGAAACTCGAGGCCGCCCGCGAACTCGGTGCCGACCACGTCTGTAACTACGAGGAGGAGAGCTTCGCCGACTGGGTCCGCGAGGAGACCGGGAAACGGGGCGTCGACGTCGTCGTCGATCACGTCGGCGGCGACACCTGGCGCGAGTCGATCCGCGCGCTCGCGAAGGGCGGGCGGCTGGTCACCTGCGGCGCGACGACGGGACCCAACCCCGAGACGGACGTCCGGCGGATCTTCTGGAACGGACTCTCCGTACTGGGGTCGACGATGGCCACGCCCGGCCAGGTCGACGACGTGATGGAACTCGTCTGGGACGGACAGTTAGAGCCCGCGATCCGCGAGACCCTTCCGATGAGCGAGGCCGCCCGGGGCCACGAGCTGCTCGAAGGGCGGGAGGGGTTCGGAAAGGTCGTCCTCGTCCCCGATTCCGTCGAGGAACCGTGAGGGCTTTGAGGGGAGCCGGCGAAGCCCGGACGTGAGCCGGAGCGACGACGGCTACGTCCACGACCCCGCGAACGCAGACGGCGAGCGCCGCGAGGACGGCCCCGAACGCGAGGGCGAGTCCCTCGAGGGAGTCCATCCGACGGCCGCCGAGCGGGAGTTCGGCCGGCGGGGCTGGGTGCTCGTGGGAGTCATCGTCGTCGCCTTCATCGTCTCGCCGCTCGCAATCGTGCTGTGGCCGCCGGAGACGAACTACGTCGTCGCGTTCCTCATCCTGCCGCTGGCGCCGGCGCTCGCGCTCGCGGTGGCTGCGGTGTGGGCGACGACGCGGCCCTAACCGAGGGCCTCGAGGCGGGCGGCGACCGCCGATGCGAGTTCGACGTCCCGCGAGGGCGTCCCGTCGGCTCCTGCATACGTTCGGAGAGCGTCCTGGAGGGTACGGAGCTGGCGGCCGGTGAGCGTTTTCTCGCCGTCCTCGATCCGGGAGACGAGGTCGAGCAGCCGCTCGGGGGGCCGTTCGCCGTCGTCGATCCGGTCGTCGATGCGGTCGGTGAGGACGTGGTGGACGACCCAGCGCTCCTCGCGGTCGAGGGCGATCGTGTACGTCTCGCGTTCCTGCGGTGGGCTGGTCATATCGATCGGGCGGCCGGTCGGCGCCGGCCGTCGATCCGAGCTACGGAACCCCCGACCATAAGGGTTGTCACTGTGTGTCACACGCCGAGAACGCCTACAGGTCCCGGCGCATGGCGATCTCGAACCACGGACAGAGGCGGAGCTGACGGTAGTCCTCGGGGGAGTTCCGGAGGCGGTCATAGGGCACCCACAGCAGGCCGGCGACCTCCTCGCGATCGGGCTCGAGGTCGACCTCCGAGAGGGTGAGCTGGAGCACCGCACAGACCTCGTGTTCGACGCCGGCGTTCTCGAAGTATCGTTTGTACTCGAAACGATCGGTGACCCGGAGGTCGTGGTACTGGTCGTCGGTGATCCCGAGTTCCTCCGCCAGCCGTTCGCGGGTGGCCTCCTCTTGGCTCTGGCCCTCGGCGGGGTGGGAGGCGACGGTGCCGTCCCAGTAGCTCCCCCAGAGGCGTTTGCCGGGAGCCCGGCGGGCCAGCAGAACGTTGTCGTCGTGATCGAAGACCAGGGCCGTAAACGCCCGGTGGCGGATCCCGTCGCCGGTGTGGGCCTCGAGGCGGTTGACCGTCTCGATGGCGGTGTCATCGGCCTCGACGGCGACGACGTCCTGGGCGGCGTTCTCGTGGACGGCGTCGTCGGCGGTCTGGCGCGTGCTCATGACGCTACGATCGGGAAGGGGCCACAAACCAGTATCGACTCGCGGCCTACCGCGCGTCGCCGGCGCCGATCCCGAGCCCTCCGTCGTCGGCGTCGGGGTCCGGCCGGTAGCCGCCGCCGACGGCCACCGAGAGCGCCCCGGCGTGGGTCCGGAGTTCGAGGGCCTCGGCCGCCAGCATCTCGCCGTCGAGGCTGTACTCGACTGCCTCGCCTTCCCGGTGTTCGATCGACAGCGAGGGCGCCCGTCGGCGGACGATCGCGTCGTTGCCGTCCTCGCCGAACAGCCCCCCGAAGGCGGCCTCGCCGGCGAGGTCGGCCGCCGACGCTCGCTCGATGATCGCGACCTCGAACTCGCCGTCCTCGACGTTCGCCTGGGCGCGCCGGGCGGTCGTAAACCGCCGGCAGTTGCCCACGAGGACGAACATCGCCTCGCCCTCCCAGCGGACCGGCTGGCCCTCGCCCCCGCCGAGTTCGACCCGGAGCGGGAGGGCGTCGAACTCGCTCACCTGCTCGATTCCCTTCAGGAGATAGGCGAGGATGCCGAAGCGGTCTTTCTCCTCGGAGCTCGTCGCCCCGCTGGCCTCGGCGGTGATCCCACAGACACAGGAGTTGACGAACGCGCGCTCGTTCGTCACCCCCAGGTCGAGGTCGCGGCGCTCGCCGTCGTCGATGACCTCGAAGGCGTCCTCGACGCCCTCGATCCCGACGTTCGAGGCGAAGTTGTTGCCCGTCCCGCTGGGGACGACCCCGAGGGTCGTGTCCTCCAGGGCGTCGGCCTCGGCCATCCCGTTGACGACCTCGTTGATCGTGCCGTCGCCGCCGGCCGCCGCGACGAGATCGACGTCGGGGGCGGCCTCGCGGGCGAGTTCCCGCGCGTGGCCCTCCCCCTCGGTCCGACGGACGGCCAAGCCGTACTCGCCGGCGAGTTCGACCACGCGATCGACGTGGTTGCCGCTCCCGCTCGTCGGGTTGCAGATCAGCATGCGCCCGTTCTCGTCCCTGGCCATGGCGGCGATACGTTTAGGAAGAGCAAAAGTACCGGGTGTGCTTACACAAGGTGTGTTCGCCGTCGACCTCCACGCCCACACGCGCGCATTTCACGGCCATCGTACGCTCGGCGACCTGTTCGACCCGCTCGGGGTCCGGCTTCTCGCCTGGGAGACCGCGCGACGCGGCCTCGACGGGGTCGCGACGACCAACCACGACTACTACACCCCGTTCTCGCCGTCGGGAGCGACCATCATCCCCGGCGTCGAGGTCTCGACTACCCGCGGCCACGTCCTCGTCGTCGGACCCGATCCGCCACGCGAGACTGCCCCGGGCGAGCTCACCCCCGCCGAAACCGTCGGGCTCGCCCACGACCGGGGTTGTGCGGCGATCGTCGCCCACCCCTTCCGGAACAGCACCGTCACCGAGCTCGACGACCTCGCGGTCGACGCCGTCGAGATCAACGGCAAACACCCCCAGACCCGGCCGCTGGTCGCCGAGATCGCCGAGAAACGGGGCCTGCCCCTCGTCGGCGGCAGCGACGCCCACTACCCCATCGAGGCCGGCCGGGCGTACACCCTGATCGACGCGCCCGAACTCACCCCCGAGTCCGTCGTCGCCGCGATCCGGGACGGCCGCGTCGAGGCACGGGTTCGAAACGGGATCACCGACCGGCTCCTCCGGCGGCTCTACCGGGAGATCCACCGCCGGAAACACCCCGACAGCGTCCTCGGCTCCTCGAGTCCCGGCATCGGCGAGCCCCCCGAGGAGTAGTCAGCCCAGCTGTTCGTCGAGGATCAGCCGCGTCTTCGTGCTCACGACCTCCTCCTGTTCTCTGGCCTGGCTGATGAGGTCGTTGACGCTTTTCGTGTCGGCGGCGTCGACGACGAGCACGATGTCCTCGTCGCCGGAAACCATCCAGACGAAATCGACCTCCTCCCACTCGGCCATCCGCTCGGAGACGCTCGCCGTGTCGACGTCGACCGCGACGCCGATCTCGAGCATCGCCTTGACGTTGCCCGTCCGGGTCGTCACGGTAAAGCGTTCGATGATCCCCTCCTCGACCATCCGCTCGACGCGGTTGCGGACCGTCCCCTCGCTGGTCCCCACGTCGTCTGCGATCTCAGTGTAGGGCTTTCGGGCGTCCCGCCGGAGGCTGTGGAGGATCCGCCGGTCGAGCTCGTCCATTGAGATCGGACCCTACACGCGAGACACACTTGACGATTACGAATTTCGTAACGAACCTTCGAAGACAACGCTTATAGGATTCGACCGGTACGTATCTCGTAATGACAGCGGCCTACGTCGCCCTGGAAGGCGGCCACGTCGTCGAGGGACGCGGGCGTGCGCCGGGGACAGCGAACGGCGAAATCGTCTTTACGACCGCCTACACCGGCTACGAGGAGAGCCTCACCGACCCCTCCTACGAGGAGCAGGTGCTCACCTTCTCGTACCCGCTGATCGGCAACTACGGCGTCCGGGAGGAACGCTTCGAGTCCGACCGGATCCACCCCCGCGCGGTCGTCGCCCGCGAACTGACCGACAGCGTCACCGACTGGCTCGAAAGCGAGGGCGTCCCCGCGATGGACCACCTCGACACCCGAGAGATCGTTACGGACATCCGGGAAGGCGGCGCGATGAAGTGTGGGATCGCCGTCGGCGAGTCGGTTACCGAGGAGGACGCTCTGGCGGAACTCGACGACTGCGTGGCGATGAGCGACCACACGGGGATCGGCGCCCAGGTCAGCGTCGGCGAGGCCGAGACCTACGGCCCCGACGACCCCGAGGCCCCCTCGGTCGCGCTGATCGACTGCGGGGTCAAGGGCTCGATAATCTCCTCGCTGGTCGAACGCGGCGCCAGCGTCTCCGTGCTCCCCTACGATGCAACCACGGAGGACGTTCTCGAAACCGATCCGGACCTCCTGTTCATCTCGAACGGTCCCGGCGACCCCGCGAACTACGAGGCCGCCGTGGCGCTCGTCTTCGAGCTCACGGGCGAGGTCCCGATCGCCGGCATCTGTCTCGGCCAGCAGATCGTCGCCCGCGCGTTGGGGGGAACCACCGAGAAGATGGCGTTCGGCCACCGCGGGGTCAACCAGCCGGTCCTCGACCTCGATTCCAAGCGCGTCGTGATGACGACCCAGAACCACGGCTACACCGTCGGCGATCCCGGCGACCGCCTCGCGGTCGCCCAGGTCAACGTCAACGACGACACCCCCGAGGGACTGGTCGGCACGGACGCCGACGTCATCACCCGCCAGTACCACCCGGAGGCCAACCCCGGGCCCCACGACTCGCTTACCTTCTTCGACGACGTCCTCGCGATGACCGACGCACAGTCGGGGCGGACCGTCCCCGCCGACGACTGAGCGGCCCCCCTCTCGGCTCCCGATCCGACTCGGAACGTTGAACGGTCGGGCGAACGGACTTCCGGAGGATGGAGCGTCCGCTTGGCCTCGCGAGTTTCGACCGCCAGCGCCGGTCGGTCCACGCGCTGACCGTCGCCGTCGCGGTCGTCGTCTTCTGGTTCGGCTACTTCGGGAGCGTCGCCGCCGTCTACGGCACCGTCTCGGTGCTCGCGCCCGAAGCGAGCATCGCCGAGCAGCGCGTCGGCGGGATCGTCGGCTCGGTGTTCGTCTGGACGTACTTCGCGCTCGCGTTCGTCCGCGGCTACGGCGGCCCCGTTCTGGACGCCGTCGTCTACCCGTTCGCGATCGTCGCGCTCGCGCCGTTTTCCGGCCGCTGGCTCCTGTTCGGCCCCGATATATCGGGACTGTTCTCCCGGTTCGTCGGCTGGGTCGTCGTCGAGCCGCTTCTCACGACCCTGCTCGCGGTCGTCCCCGGAATCGGGACGTTCGTCGCCGTGCTCTCGATCTGGGGGGCCGCGATCGGCGACGCCGACCGCCGTGACTGGGAACGCCGGCACCTCCCCGCGGAGTTCTACGACGAGTTCGTCGCCCGGGACCGCGACGGCGAGGAGTAGTTGGACCCGATCGAACTCTCACTCGAAGCGGTAGCCGACGGTCACCGACACGGAGACCGAGACGGGTCCCGTCTCGAGGTCGGTCGGTGCCCGGGCGGCGTCGGTCGCGGCCTCCGGAATGGGACCCTCGACCGGCCGGCCGCCACCGCCGCCGGCAGTCGAGACCCATGCGGTTTCGACGATGTCGGCGCCGCGGTCGGCCGCGATCGCTTCGGCCTCCCGGTCGGCCGAGGCCAGCGCGTCCGCGAGGGCCTCCTCGCGGAGTTCCTCCCGAGTGTCGGGGGCGAGCGCGAACCCGACCCGGCCGACGTCGTCGGCACCGGCCTCGACGGCCCGGTCGATCACCTCCCCGACCCGATCCACGTCCTCGATCTCGACGGCGTAGGAGTGGTACCCCTCGAATCCGGTTCCTTGCCGGCGCTCGCCGATCCGGTAGCCCGCGGTTCGGACGTTCCTCTCGGGCACGAGGTCCGAGAGGGCCGCCCGGAGCTGCTCGCCGTCGGTCGCCAGCTCCGTTCGAACCGCCTCGGCGGTCTCGCCCGCGGCCTCGACGCCCAAGCGCGCGCGAGCCCGGTCGGGATCGGCCGACGCCTCGCCGCCGGCGCTCACCTCGACGAGCCGCCCGTTTCCGGTGGGGTCGGGGTCGCCGGCTCCCTCCCCGCTGCCCGGTCGGAACGCGGTGCCCGTACAGCCCGCCGTCGCGGTCGCGACGAGGGTCGCCGTTCCCGCGAGGAATCGCCGTCGGTTCGCCGGGTTGGCTCCCTGCATGGCTCACCCATCCGGGCGCGAGAACATAGCACCGGCCCAAGGTGAAACGCGGGTTTGAGCCAGTCGGAACGGGCCGACAGTTAAGGGCTCTCCACCCCTCGACTCCGCCAATGCCGGGCGATCGCCCCGCAGTTCTCGTGCCGGTCGCCAACCCCGAGACTGCAGAGCGGCTGCTCGACACCGCGATCGATCTCGCCCGGGACCGGGATCTCTCGATCCTCGTTCTGACCGTCGTCGAGGTCCCGATGCAGTTGCCCCTCGAGCGGGCCCGCGAGGCGATGGACGTCGAGAGCGAGGAGGCGGTCGTCACCGACGCCCGCGATCTCGCCGCGGAGGCGGGCGTCCCCGCGACCGGCCGGCTCCGCTTCGGCCGGGACGTCGCCGGAGGCGTCGTCTCGGTCGCCGAGCGCGAGGAGGTGGAGGCGATCCTGGTCGGGTGGCGGGGCCGCCCCCGGCGCCGCGAGGTCGTCCTCGGGAGCTACATCGACGAGATCCTCTCGGAAGCGCCCTGTGACGTCCTCGTCAAGCGGATCGACCGCGCCAGCGACGCGGTCGACTCGATTCTCGTCCCCGTCGCCGGCGGTCCCCACACCGAGTACGCGGCCGAGGTCGCGGGCTCGATCGCGCGCGAACACGGCGCCCGGGTCGAACTCGTCACCGTCGTCGGCGACGAGGACGAAGAACGGATGGCCGAAGCCCGGGAACTGTTGACCCAGACCTCGGCCGCGCTGGGTGCTGTCGAGTCCGTCGAGGAGACCGTCCTCGTCGGCGACGTCGTCTCCGAGATCGTCGAGCGAGGCCGCGAGCGCGGCCACGACGTCACCGTACTGGGCGCCACTCGAGGCGGCTTCCTCCGGCGGGTGCTCGTCGGCGACGTCCCCGAGGCGATCGCCCGCGAGAGCGAGGGCGCGGTAATCATGGCCCGGCGGGGCAGGCGCGTGGTAGCGCTGTGGAAACGGCTCCGCAACCGGTTGCCAGTATAGGGACCCGAGTCGGTGTCGGCGGCTAGTCGTGTCTAAACGCCCGCTGGCCCGTAAACGCCATCGCCATCCCGTGGTCGTCGGCGGCCTCGATCACGTCGTCGTCGTTGACCGAGCCGCCGGGCTGGACGACCGCCGCGATGCCCGCCTCGGCGGCCGCCTCGATGCCGTCGGGGAACGGGAAGAAGGCGTCCGAGGCCATCACCGCGCCATCGGCGTCTTTCCCCTCGGCCTGCTCGTCGGCTTTCATCGCCGCAAGCCGGACGGCATCGACCCGGGAGACCTGGCCCATCCCGACGCCGACGGTCTCGGTGCCGTCGGCGAACAGAATGCCGTTGGACTTGACGTGTTTGAGGGTCTGCCAGGCGAAGACCATCGTCTCCAACTCTTCGTCGCTGGGCTCGCGTTCGGTGACGACCTCCAGATCCTCGACTGCGACCGACTGCAGGTCCCGTTCCTGGACGAGTCGCCCGCCGACGAGCGGTTTCTCGGTAAACCGTTCGGTCCGGTCGTTCAGCTCGCCCACGTCGAGCACCCGCAGGTTCTCCTTCTCGAAGAGGGTCTCGAGGGCGTCGTCGGTGTAGCCCGGCGCGACGACGACCTCCTTGAACGAGTCGATCACTCGTTCTGCGGTCGCGGCGTCGCACTCGCGGTTGAGCGCGACGATGCCGCCGAAGGCGCTCATCGGGTCCGTCGCGAGGGCCTTCTCGTAGGCCTCCGCGAGCGTATCGGCGGTCGCACAGCCCGCGGGGTTGGTGTGCTTGATGACGGCGGCGGCGGGTTCCTCGAACTCCTTGATGAGGTTCAGGGCGCCGTCGGCGTCGTTGTAGTTGTTGTAGCTGAGTGCCTTCGCGCCCTCGTTCAACTGGTCGGCGCCGACGACGCTCGCCTCCTCCGTGGTGTAGTCCTCGTACACCGCCGCGTCCTGGTGGGGGTTCTCGCCGTAGCGGAGGGTGTCGGCGCGGTCGTCGGAGACGAGTCGGCGTGCCGGAAGCCCGTCGTGATCGGCTCCCTCCGTGCTCGCCACGTCCACCTCGACCGTCACCTCACCCGTCTCGAGATCCACTTCGACAGCGTCCTCGGCGAACCACTTCACGGCCCGCGGATAGGCCCGGAACTCGCCCTCGTAGAGGACCCGTTCTTTCAGACTCTCTTCGTCGTCGCCGTCGTACACCGGGACCGGTTCCTGGGTGACGATCGGGCCGGCGTCGACCTCGCTCTCGATCACCTCGCCCGCGTCGTCGGTCGCGTCGGTGACGACGTGGACCGTACACCCCGTGACCGAGACGCCCGCCGAAAGCGCGTCGCCCCAGGCGTCGGTGCCGGGGAAGGCGGGCAGCAGCGAGGGATGGACGTTCAGCGTCGTCGGCGCCTCCGAAAGGAAGGTATCGGAGAGGATGCGCATGTAGCCGTCGAGACAGACCAGGTCGAACTCGTGGTCGGCGAGGGCGTCGAGAACGCGCTCCTCGTGTTCGCGGCGCTGTTCTCCCTCCCGCAGGGGAACGGTTTCGGTCGGGATTCCCCGTTCGGCCGCGTCCTCGAGCACGGGCGCGTCCTCGTCGGTCGCGAGGACGACCGCGAGTTCCGCCCCGCCCGGCGCGCGGTCGGCGATGTTCAGCAGGTTACGCCCACGGTTGCCGGCCATCCCGGCGAGTCGCGTCATGTGCCGGTCTCCTCGCGGCAGGCGGAAAGCGGTTGCGGTCGCCGGCGACCGGATATCCACGAATGTGTATATTATTCGCGACGAGAGCGGGAACGAGTGGGGAAGTATGCACGCCCGTGGCGGCGGCTTCCGACACGCTTTTTCCGGACCGTGGTGGACTCCCCCACATGGCCGACGCCCTCTACGCCGTCTCGCCGATCGACGGCCGCTACGGCAACCGGACCGCGGCGCTTTCACCGTACGCCAGCGAGGCGGCGCTGATGCGTGCGCGCCTGCGCGTCGAGGTCGAGTACCTGATCGCGCTGGCCGAACTCGACGCCACGGCGCTGGAACTCGATCTGGACGAACGAAACCACCTCCGAAAGCAGTACAACAGCTTCGCCGAGGAGGACGCCGAGCTGATCAAGAAGATCGAGGTCGAGGGCCACGGCCCCTACGAGGCGACCAACCACGACGTCAAGGCCGTGGAGTACTTCCTTCGCTACCACCTCCCCGAGGGAAGCGACGCCTCGCCGTGGATCCACTTCGGGCTCACGAGCGAGGACGTCAACAACCTCGCCCACCGGCTGCTGCTCGCCGACGCGGTCGAGGACGTGCTCCTTCCCGAACTGTTCGACCGCCGGACCACCCTCGCGGGAATGGCCCGCGAGCACCGCGACCTCCCGATGCTCGCCCGGACCCACGGCCAGCCCGCGACGCCGACCACCTTCGGCAAGGAGATGGCGGTCTACGCCGCCCGGCTGGGCCGGGCGACCGGCCGCCTCGAGGCGGCGGGAGGAGACCTCCGGGGAAAGCTCGGCGGCGCAAGCGGCACCTACGGTGCCCACGTCGCCGCCTACCCCGAGGTCGACTGGCCCGCGTTCGCCCGGGAGTTCGTGACCGACCTGGGACTCGAGTTCGAACCGCTCACGACCCAGGTCAACCCCTGTGACGACCTCGCGGTCCTGTTCGACGCGCTCCGCGGGGTCAACGACGTCCTCATCGACCTCGATCGGGACGTCTGGCTCTACGTCTCGGATCGCTACCTCGGACAGGCCACCACGGAGGGCGAGACGGGCTCCTCGACGATGCCCCACAAGGTGAACCCGATCGACTTCGAGAACAGCGAGGGGAACCTCTCGAAGGCCAATTCGGATCTGACTTTCCTCGCCGACTACGTCACGACCTCCCGGCTCCAGCGCGACCTCTCGGACTCGACGGTCAAGCGAAATATCGGTGGCGCGCTGGCCCACTGCCTGATCGGCTACGAGAAGACGGGGGCGGGACTCGAGAAGGTGGTGCCCAACGAGGCCGTCATGCGCGAGGAGCTCCGGGGCCATCCCGAAGTGATCGGCGAGGCGATCCAGACGATCTTCCGGCGGGAGGGGTACGACGACGCCTACGAGCGCGTCAAGGCACTCACCCGCGGGGAGACGGTGACCATCGAGGACCTCCGGGCGATCGCCGACGATCCCGACCTCGATTCCGACGTGGGGAGGGAGATCCGTGCGCTCTCGCCGGAGACCTACGTCGGGGTCGCGAGCGATCTGATCGGGGACATGGGGTGACTACGCCCGACGGTTGCCCGCTCTCGTCCGCGAGAGCAGTTCCTCGACGAGCGGGTCGCCGTCGTAGCGGGCGGTTTCGGATCGCGGGTCGTACTCGACGAGGCGTGCGTCCCGGAGCCGCGGAAGGTCCCCGTGGCGCAGCGCGATGGTCGCGTCCGGGTCGTCCACGCCGCGAGCGACGAGACGGTCCGCGAGTTCCCCGACCGACGCCACCCGCACGTCGGCCAGATGCCGGAGCACGATCCGCCGCCTGTGGGCAGAGAGCACGTCGAACAGGCGGTCGTAGTCGTCCGGTCCTCGCCCGCTTGTTTCACCCCCTTTCGAAGCGAACGTATTGTCAGACATATCCGCACAACCGTACACCGGAGAGGTATAAAATTCTGTGGGTTGGTATCACTCGACATTCGGGGGGCGAGGATCGCAACGGCGAAAGGTCCTCGCTCCCAAGACGGGTTATGAGCGAGGGAGACGGCGAGATCCGGCGACCGAGCGACGTCGGTTCGGCGGACGGCCCGCCGGTCGAGGAGAAGCCCTACAAGATCATTTTCGAGGCCAACAAGTGCTTCGGCGCGGGCAAGTGCGCCGAGGCGAGCGACAACTGGGAGCTGAGCCTCGACACCGGGCTCGCCTCCCCCCGATCCTACTTCGTGGGCGAGGACGAACTCGCGGAGAACGTCCGCGCGGCGGAGATCTGTCCCGCGAAAAAGGGCGAGGGCTGTATCCACGTCGTCGATCGCCGGACCGACGAGGAGATCGCGCCCGACCCCCACGGCGACGGCCGACTAAGCGTCGATTGGTAGTCCCTTCGGTCCGCTCTCACGCCGTTCGCTCGCGGCAGGTTCCTTGCCCGACACCGAAACGCCCATCCCGGTTCCGCCTCAACCCCCGATTGCAGTTCTCGCGAGGGTAGCCAAGCCAGGCCAACGGCGGTGGGCTTAAGACCCGCTCCCGTAGGGGTCCTTGGGTTCGAATCCCAACCCTCGCATGTCGCGGCGAACATCACGTGAGCCGCGGCTGTGTGACGCGGGGTTTCGGGGGATGGCCCCGGGGACAAACGCTTTCCCCCGGGCCCCGAAAGTGCCGGCGATGGTCGGCGAGACGCGCGACCCCGACGGCGAGGAGGGACCGCTTTCGGGACTGACAGTGCTCGATGCCTCTCAGGTGCTCGTCGGACCGTTCTGTACGATGCAACTCGGGGACCTGGGTGCCGAGGTGATCAAGGTCGAACGGCCCGGCGTCGGCGACCGGACCCGCCGGTGGATACCCCCGACCTACGGCGACAGCGAGGAGAGCGCCTACTACCTGAGCGTCAACCGGAACAAACGCTCGGTCGAACTCGATCTCTCGACGGACGCCGGTCGGACGGTCTTTCGCGATCTGGCGAGCGAAGCCGACGTCGTCGTCGAGAACTTCCGGGTCGGGAAAACCGCCGACTGGGGTCTCGAGTACGGCGATCTCGCGGGCGAGAACCCGGGGCTGATCTACTGTGGGCTGTCGGGGTACGGCGAGTGGGGACCGGACCGCGACGCCCCTGCCTACGATATCGTGATGCAGGCGCGAGGCGGGATGATGAGCATCACCGGCGAGGAGGGCGGCCCGCCGGTCCGCGTCGGGGTCGCCATCGCCGACATCGGCGCGGGAATGTACGCGACCCAGGCGATCCTCGCCGCCCTCCTCGAGCGCGAGCTGGGCGACGGGACGGGCCAGAAAGTCGAGGTGAGCCTGCTGGACTGTCAGGCAGCCTGGATGAGCTACCAGGCCGAGAACTACTTCGCGACCGGCGAGTCGCCCGGCCGGATGGGAAGCAAACATCCCAACATCGCCCCTTATCAGGCGTTCGCCACGGCCGACGGCCACGTCGTCGTCGCCTGTACCGACGACGCCAGCTGGCAGGCGCTCTGTCGGGCCCTCGAGGTCCCGGCGCTCGCGGCCGACGACCGCTTTTCGACAAACGAAAAGCGGGTTCGAAACCGGGAGGCCCTCGATCGGCGACTCGAGGCGGCCTTCGGGGAGTACACCACCGAGGAGGCCGTCGCGCGGCTGACGGCGGCGGACGTGCCCGCGAGCGAGGTCAAGCGGATGGAGGGGGTCTTTGCCGACCCCCAGATCGAGGCCCGCGGGATGCGCCAGGAGGTCGCCCATCCGACGGCCGGGACCGTCGAGATGCCCGGCTCGCCGATGTTCCTCTCGCGGACACCGGCGACGATCCGGCGGCCGCCGCCGCGACTCGGCGAGCACACTGCGGCGGTGCTGGGGGAGTACGGCTACGGCGAGGGAGACCTCGAGCGGTTGCGCGCCGAGGGAGCGATCCCCGACGGCTCTCGAGCCGCGGGGAACCGGCGGTAACGTAAGAACTATACTCGCGGCGGGGAACCCTGTCGGTTATGGGCTTTATGGACTCGATCCTGGGGGGAAACCACCAGTCCCGGCGCAACGCCGACGACTACGTCGAACTCGATCTCGCGCCCGCGGACGTAGAGGAGGCCGCGACGCAGGTACACATCGCCGAGATCGACGGCCAGGCGTCGGCGATCGACATCAAGGACGCGGTGTACGACGGCGACATCGTCATCGCCGACATCTCCCACCTGCGGGCGAGCAACGGACGGATCGAACACGTCATCGACGAACTCCGCCAGGTCACCGAGGAGGTCGGCGGCGACATCGTCCAGAAGGGCGACGACCAGATCATCGTCACCCCCGCGGGCGTCCACATCGGGCGACGGAAGCTCGGCGGCCAGTAGCCGACCCCTCGTTTTCCCTCAGTTCTCGAGCCGTCGAGCCGCCGGCCTGCTACACAGTCCTCGATCCGACAGATACTTGGCCGACTGACCGGTAAGTCAGCCATGGCTGACCGATCGGTCGGCTCCCCGACCGCCGGCGACCGTCGCCGGGCCGGGAGCCGGGAAACGGACGTCGCGGCCGGGAAATCGGGATCGACGGAGGGGGCCGCGTGAGTCTCCGCGAGCGCCTCGATTCCCTGTTCGTCAGCAGCGAGGACCTCGACCTGACCAGCGGCGAGATCGGCAAACCCCTGCTCTACCTCTCCCTGCCGATCGTCGTCACCAACCTCTTTCAGACCGCCTACAACCTGGTCGATACGTTCTGGCTCGGCCAGTACAGCACGGACGCACTGGCGGCGATCAGCTTCGCGTTCCCGATGGTCTTCCTGTTGATCTCGTTTGCGATCGGGCTTTCGGTCGCCGGCAGCGTCCTCGTCGCCCAGAACGTCGGCGCCGACAAGTTCCGGGAGGCCGAGTACGCCGCCTCCCAGACCGTCGCCTTCTCGGTGCTCATCTCGATCCCCCTCGGCGCGCTCGGCCTGTTCGTCGTCGATGACCTCGTCGCGCTGCTGGGAGCGGACCCCGCCTACGCCCCGCTCGCGGCGAGTTACATGGAGGTCTTTTCCGTGGGGCTGGTGTTCGTCTTCGGGTTCGCGATGTTCATCGCGCTCATGCGGGGCTACGGCGACACGATCACCCCGATGCTCGTCATGTTCGGCTCGGTCGTGCTCAACATCGCGCTCGACCCCTTCCTGATCTTCGGGTTCACCGACAAC
Source organism: Saliphagus sp. LR7 (assembly GCF_003344565.1). NCBI lineage: Archaea > Methanobacteriati > Methanobacteriota > Halobacteria > Halobacteriales > Natrialbaceae > Saliphagus > Saliphagus sp. LR7. The sequence continues at coordinate 317,481 of NZ_QPND01000004.1, forward strand.
CCGATCTTCGCGTGGCTCGCTCTGGAGGGCCTCGAAAGCTCCCTCTACGGGGCGACGGGCTTCGCCGGCAGCGGCATCGAGGGCGCCGCGATCGCGACCATCGTCTCGCGGGCGCTCGCCTTCGCCGTCGGCCTCTGGATCATGTTCCGGGGGAATCGGGGCGTCCGCATCCGTCCGAGCCAGATGGTCCCCGACCTCGGCTACGCAAAGAAGCTGTTGGGGATCGGCCTTCCGGCCTCCGTCGAGGGCACCGGCCGTGCGATCTCGATCAACCTCCTGCTCGTGATCGTCGCGACGTTCCCGACGACGGTCGTCGCGGCCTACGGGATCGGGACGCGGATCTTCTCGGTGATGTTCCTACCCGCGATCGCGTTCTCCCAGGGCGTCGAGACGATGACCGGCCAGAACATCGGCGCGGGCAAGCCCGACCGCGCGGCCCGGACGAACCACTACGGCGCGAAGTTCCTCTTTGCCGTCCTCACCGCCGCCGGCGCCGTCACCTTCCTCGCCGCCCGCCCGATCTCGGCGATCTTCACGACCGATCCCGCGGTGGCCGCCGAGAGCGCTACCTTCCTCCGGGTGGTCGCCTTCAGCTTCGGGTTCATGGGGATCCTCCGGGCGTACACCGGTGGTTTCCGGGGCGCCGGCGAGACGACCGTCGCCGCGGTCATCGCCATCGGCACCCTCGCGATCTTCCGGCTTCCCGTCGCCTTCGGCGGCTCGGTCGCCCTCGGCTCGATCGGGCTCTGGGCCTCCTTTGCGATCTCGAACGTCGCCGGCGCCGCGATCGCCTTCCTCTGGTTTCGGCGGGACACCTGGCGCGGCGAGTCGCTGGCCGACGCCGGCCGCTCCCCACCCGCACCCGGCGACGACTAACTCCTCCTGTCGGCTCCCGGACCGCGCTCGCTGCCCCCCTCTTCGTCGGCCGGCAGGTCGGCGTTCTCTATCAGTCGCGGGAGGACCGCGATCCGGAAGTAGACGGTCCAGAAGAGCCCGAAGACGACCGCGATCCCGAGCAACACCACCCGATCCTCGATGCCGAACTGGACGGTCATGTAGCCGGCACTCAGGAGGACCGCCACGTTGTACATCAGCATGACCCCATCCGAGAGCGTCGGTCGCATGCTCCCGTATTCGAAGAGGGGGACCTAAAAGGCCGGTCTCGTAGCCGGTGCCGGCTAGCTCTGCCGCGGAATAGGGGGTTATATAGGCCGGAGGATTGAGAACAACCGACCCTAGACGCGCGGTCAGCGGAGGCCCATATCCCTAATGAGTACGGACGCAGACCCCGATTCGACGCTACTGAACGAGCACCGAGAAGACGTCTCCCGGCCGATCGTTCGGCTGTTCACCGAGTACGGACGCGACGACCTCCACTGGTTCGTCGTCGGCGTCCTCGCGAGCACGATGGCCCGGTTTCTCGGGCTCGTCCCGCCGATCATTCTCGGGGCCGCCATCGACGCCATCTTCAACGACTCCGCGGCCTACACGCTCCCGGTCGTCCCCAACGCGTGGATCCCGGCGACCGAGACCGGCCAGTTCTGGCTCTCGGCGGCGCTGATGGGCGGGACGATGGCGCTCGCCGCGGTCATGCATTTCTTCCGCCAGTCCACGCTGAACCTGTTCTCTCACCGGGTCAAACACGAGGTCCGGACCTCCTCCTACCAGGCGATGCAGCGCCTGGACATGGACTTCTTCAACGAGATGCAGACGGGCCAGCTCATGAGCATCCTGAACAACGACACGAATCGCCTGGAGCTCTTCCTCGACAACATGACCGACAGCGTCATTCAGCTCGTCGTGCTTGTCATCGGGATCGGTGGCGTTCTGCTCTGGATCAACTGGCAACTCGCGCTCGTCACGCTGTTCGTCATCCCGCTGGCCGCACTCTTCACCTACTGGTTCATGTCGATCGTCGAGGAGATGTACGCCGACATCCGTGAGACCGTCGGCGATCTGAACACCCGCCTCGAGAACAATTTGGGGGGGATCGAGGTCATCAAGAGCGCGACCACCGAGGAGTTCGAGGACGAACGCGTCAGGGACGCCTCCTACGAGTACTTCCGCCGTGACTGGCTGGCGCTGCGGATGAACTTCATCTACCGCCCGGGCCTCCAGATCTTGACCTCGATCGCCTTCGTCGCGACGTTCATCGTCGGGGGTCTCTGGGTCATCTCGGGGCCGCCGGGCCCCTTTTCGGGCGAGCTCTCGATCGGGAACCTCGTCACCTTCCTTTTGCTGACCCAACAGCTCGTCGACCCCCTCGCACAGATGAGCGAGGCCGTCGATCGCTACGAGGACGCCAAGGCCTCCTCGAGCCGGATCTTCGCGCTGATGTCGATTCCGGTCTCGATTCACTCCGAGGAAGGCGCGACCGACCTCGGCGACGTTCGGGGGCGCGTCGAGTACGACGACGTCGACTTCTCCTACGGCGACGAGGAGCCGGTGCTCCACGACATCGACTTCGAGGTCGAACCCGGCCAGACGATCGGCCTCGTCGGCCCCACGGGCGCGGGGAAGACGACGATCCTCAAACTCCTGCTTCGGCTCTACGACGTCGACAGCGGGGCGGTTCGGGTCGACGGCCACGACGTCCGGGAGGTCACCGTAGAGAGCCTGCGGGAGTCGATCGGCTACGTCAGCCAGGACCCGTTCCTGTTCGACGGAACGGTCAGAGAGAACATCGTCTACGGCGCCTTTGACGCGACCGACGAGGAGGTCGAACGGGCCACGAAGCGCGCGGAGGCCCACGAGTTCATCGAGCGGATGCCCGAGGGGTACGACACCCGCGTCGGCGAGCGCGGCGTGATGCTCTCGGGGGGCCAGCGCCAGCGGATCTGTATCGCCCGAACCATTCTGAACGATCCCTCGATCCTGATCTTCGACGAGGCGACCAGCGCGGTCGACACCGAGACGGAGATGTTGATCCAGCGGAGCCTGGACGACCTCACCGAGGACCGGACGACGTTCATCATCGCCCACCGCCTCTCGACGGTCCGGAAGGCCGACGAGGTGCTGGTCGTCGAGGACGGCCGGATCGTCGAACGCGGGGATCACGAGGCATTGCTCGAGGAGGACGGCCTCTATGCCAACCTCTGGAGCGTCCAGGCCGGCGAGATGGACGCCCTCGATCCGGAGTTCATCGAGCAGGCCAGCGAGCGGGCGGCGATGGGTGTTCGAGGCGAGGACTGAGACGGTTGCTGTCCGTGCGTGGCTGGGTTTCAGACCGGATGGAGCGGTCTCGGATAAACGTGGGTAGCGTCGAGGCCGTCAGTCCGAGCGTGCGCGATTCGCGTCCTCGGCACCGACGGTGATCTCCTCGTCGGATCGATCGGGACGTCGCTCGATCGCGTGGCCGGAGTCGACGTGATGTTCGATCGCTGCCGATCCGGCGTTTTCGACCGATTCGCCGTCGATTGACCACTCACAGTCGACACATGTGTAGGCCATTTCGCACTACCCGTCGGGGGTTCTCGGCTCTCCGATATAATTCATTCACTTGTAGGCGAGATCCGACGCGCTCTACGGGCGGAGTCGGACCGTTTGCAAACAGTTATTGGGTGGCTACGGCATGGATGGGCATGGCGAGCGAGTTACGACGTCGGGACGTCCTCCGGGTTTCGGGGGCCCTCGCGCTCGTGGGGGCGGCAGGCTGTCTCGACAACGTCATGGGGGGGGCCTCGGAGGGGAACGGCTCCGACGGGGACGATTCGACGCCCGTGGACGAAAACGACACCGAGACCGCCGAGGGGACGGACGATCCCGACGACGGCGAGGGAACCAATAGAACCGACGGGGCCGGGGGGTCGAACGACTCCGAGGGGAGCGACGACGGTGGCGCCAACGAGACCGGCGATACGGACGAGATCACCGACTCGAACGCGACCGACGAGTCCGTGGATCCAAACGGGACCGGAGGTGATGGCGGCGAGAACGACTCCGGGCAGCGAGACGACGAGGACGCCGAAACCGGCGGATCGAACGAGACTGAGAGCAGTGACGGCGAGGGGGAGGTAGCCGATGCGGAGGGGACCGAAACGGAAGCCGACGACTCGGCCGAGGAGAATGCCAACGATTCGGCCGAGGACGGCGATGGGGGCGAAGAGAGGGGCGAAGGGAACGGGGAGGGAGACGATGGCGGGGACGGCGGCACCGGCGGGGAGAGCCAGTCCACCGAGCCCCCCGAGGGGTTCGTCACCTACACCAACGACGAACTGGGGTATTCGATCGCCCACCCCGAGGGCTGGGAGGTCGAGGAGAGCGGCGAGGAGGTGTACGTCGGCGACCCCGAGAGCCGCCGGGAGCTGGGCGTCCTGACCCTCGACGCGGCGGCGTTCGACTCCAGCGAGGCGCTTTCCGCGGAGTTCCTCTCCAACCTCGAGGCCGACTACGAGGGCGTCGAGGTCCGCGAGGAGGGCGACCGGAGCCTCGCGTCGGGCCAGGACGCCCGCCTGGTCGACGTCGCCTACGGCGATCCCGAGGGCGAGCGCGGCCGCCGGCGCTCGCGGCTGCTGTTCGTGACCGATCCCGAGACGGACGCGGGCTACGTGGCCGAGGTCGCCGCGCCCGCGGAGGCGTTCGACGACGCTCTCGCCGAGCGCGCGGAGACGATGCTCGCGTCGTTCCGGATCGAGAGCGGGGAGAGCACGGAGCGGATCGGCGGCCCGCGGCTCACGCGCCCCCTGGCTCGAGCCGGGACCGGGATCGGCCGTAACCCACGCGAGAACGGCGCGGTCGGACGAGTGCCTATCGCCGGAATCGCTCGGACCGACCGGCGAAACGGCGTCCGTTCGTCGGCGGCCGACGGTCGTTCGGTGTCGTCTGCCCGGGAGTAATCCGCTTCGTTCCCGCGGAACCGATCACGTTGCCGCCGTTTCGGGCCCGAAACCGGCGGCTTCCACCGGCGAAACGGACCACCCGAGCGTGGATCGAAACGCCGCACGGAGGCGGATCGGGGCGTCCATCGCGCGATCGAGCCGATCGCTACGGCCGGTAGTAACCGATTGATCGGTTCGGGTCCCGAACGGACGAGCTGCTTCGGTCCGCCACGCGTCCGAAACCGGCTGAAACGGTCGTCAATCAGGGACTGGACGGCGCAACGGTGGCTGCCCTTTATTCTAAAATCCGGTCAAGGAATCGGACGCCCCACCACGGGGCGAGAGAGACAATGAGCGACGAGATATCGACCGACGACTCGAGACGATCGTTTATGAAAAAGGGCGCGCTCGCCGCCG